>DATJXV010000031.1:0-10166 GCA_035499955.1 Casimicrobiaceae bacterium | reverse complement strand
GCATGCCGGGCGCTGCGTGGGCAGATGAAGCTGTCGCCCGCCGTGCGCGCGCCGCTCATCGCCTCCGGTGACGCGTCCGTGCTCGCCGAGCTCACGCCCTATCTCGTCGTCCTGGGCAAGCTCTCCGAAGTGCGCATCGTGAGCGACTTGCCGAAAACGGATGCGCCGGTGGAGATCGTGGGCGATTTCCGGCTCATGCTTCACGTGGAGGTCGACAAGGCCGCGGAGCTCGTGCGGCTGCGCAAGGAGGAGGCGCGCCTCGTGGCCGAGGCCGGGATCTCTCGCGCGAAGCTCGCCAACGAGCGCTTCGTCGCCAACGCGCCGTCGGCGGTGGTGGAGCAGGAGCGCACGCGCCTCGCGGGCCACGAAGCCACCCTCGAGAAGCTGCGCCAGCAGATCCAGCGCCTCGACGGCTGATCAATCGCGCGCGAGATACGCCGTCACTTCCTCGCGGTCGTGGTACAGGTGCCGCACGGCCAGCGCGTGGCGCGTCCCGGCCAACAATTCCTCGACGCGAGCCGCGCAGCGGCGCACCTCGTCGTAGCGCCTCTTCATCGGCAGCTTGAGGTTGAAGATCGCGCGCCGCGCGTCGCCGCGGGCCATCCATTGCGCGACGAGCGTGGCGACGCGGATCGGCTGCTCGACGACGTCGCAAACGAGCCATTCGACCGGGCGTCGCGGCCGCCAGCGGAACGCGTCCTCGCGCACGTGCGTGACGAGCGGATCGTCGCGAACGGCGCCCCGCAGCGGGCCGTTGTCGACGGCGGTCACCGCAACGCCGCGCTGCGCGAGCTGCCACGTCCAGCCGCCGGGCGCGGCGCCGAGGTCCACGGCGCGCATGCCGGCGCGCAAGAGCTCGTGCGAACGCTCGCCTAGGAACACGTCGAACGCTTCGGCAAGCTTGAGCGTCGAGCGCGACGGCGCGCCGCCGGGCATGCGCAATCGCGGGATGCCCATCGGCCAGTCGTTGTCACGGGCGCGGCTCGCGCCGACGAACGCCGTGCGCCCGTCGGGCAGGAAGGCGTGCAATCGCATGCCGGCCCGCGAGTCGAAGGCCGTGCCCAACGCGCCGTCGAGGCGTGCCTGCAGGGCGCGCGCGAGCGGCGACAGCGACTTGCCTTCGTTCGTGTCGGGATACTCGACCCACACGCTGCGCCATGGCGGCGAGGCCGCTGCCCCGATCGCGGCAAGCAGCGGCGTGGCGCGGTCGACGCGCTGCGCGTGCGCGGTCGCGAGCTCGTAGGGCCCGGCGCCTACGAAGACGCTTCGCGCGAAGATCGGCGGCGCCGCCTCCAATGCGCTATGCCAGCGCCCGCGCTCGGTGTCGCCGGCGGCGGCGATTACGTAGCCCTGACCGGCTCGCGCCTCGACCTCGACAGCCGCGCGCGCCCGGGTGGCCGCTCGATGCAGGTCGGCGGCAGCCTCGCCTTCGAAGCCGGCGCGGCAGTACGCGACGAGGGCGGCCTGCAACGCGCGGTCAGGCGCCTTGCGGCTCCGGCGCTTTGCGCTTCATGAGAAGCGCCGGCACGGGCCGGGCCTTCCCTGCGCGGTGATGGCCGTGACCATGACCGTGCACCAGCGCTGCCTTGGCATGACCGTGGGAGCTCGCCGGCTGGACGGGCAGCGGCTGGTCTGGGTTGCGCGCGTAAGCGTCCTCGCGCTCCTGCTCGCGCCGGCTGCGCGAGGGTGCGCGTTCGGCGGGACGCTCGCCGGCAGGCGCCTTCGGCGCTCGCTCCCGTGGCGCTCGTTCACGCGGCGCCCGTTCACGCGGCGCTCGTTCACGCGGTGCCGACTTGCGTTCGCTCGCCGCGACAGGATCGAAGCCTTCTTCGCTGCGCACCTCGATCTTCTTCTTGAGCAGGCGCTCGATCTCCGAGAGGTACTTCTCCTCCTCGGGCGCGACCAGCGAGATCGCCTCGCCGGTGGCACCGGCACGTCCGGTGCGGCCGATGCGGTGGATGTAGTCCTCCGGCACGTGCGGCAGCTCGTAGTTGACCACCAGCGGGAGGTCGTCCACGTCGAGGCCGCGCGCGGCGACGTCCGTGGCCACCAGCACCTCGAGCTTGGCCTCCTTGAACGCGGCGAGCGCATCCAGGCGCGCGCCTTGCGTCTTGTCGCCGTGGATCGCCGAGGTCTCGAGGCCGTCGCGCTCGAGCTGGCGGGCGAGGCGCGACGCGCCGTGCTTGGTGCGTACGAAGCACAGGACCTGGCGCAGCCCGCGCGACTTCACGATGCGGCACAAGAGCGCGCGCTTCGCATCCTGCGGGCACCTGTACACGCTCTGCTCGACTGTCTCGGCCGCGGTGTTGCGCCGCGCGACCTCGATCAGCTCGGGCGCGTTCAGGAGCTGGTCGGCGAGCTTCTTGATCTCGTTGCTGAACGTGGCCGAGAAGAGCAGGTTCTGCCGGCGCGCGGTCGGAGGCAGCAGGGCCATGATCCGCTTGATGTCCGGGATGAAGCCCATGTCGAGCATGCGGTCCGCCTCGTCGAGCACGAAGATCTCGACCTGCGACAGGTTGACGCTCTTCTGCTCGACGTGATCGAGCAGGCGGCCCGGCGTGGCGACGAGGATCTCGACGCCGGCGCGCACGATCGCGAGCTGCTGCTTGATGTCGACGCCGCCGAAGACGCAGGTCGAGCGCAGACCGGTGTACTTGCCGTAGACCTGGATCGCCTCCTCGACCTGGATCGCGAGCTCCCGGGTCGGCGCGAGGATCAAGGCACGCACCGGATGCCGGGCAGGCGACGGGCTCGCGCTCGCCTGCGGTTGCAAGCGGTTGAGGATCGGCAGCGCGAACCCGGCTGTCTTGCCGGTACCGGTCTGGGCGCCGCCCATGATGTCGCGGCCGGCGAGGATCACGGGGATCGCCTTCGCCTGGATGGGCGTGGGTGTGGTGTAACCGGACTCGGCAACCGCCCGCAATATCTCGGGGCGCAGGCCGAGCTCGGAAAAGCTCGTAGCACTCATGAGTACTCCTGGCGCGGCCTTCCGCGCACCTTGCGCGGCTTCCGGTCCAGGCAGCGTTTCTGTTGACGTTGCGATGGAAGCGCGAGACAGACGGCGGTGGCCGCTTTCTGGCGCGTGGTGGGCGGTGACCGGAACGGCCGCCCGAATAGGCATTGTAGCCTAAGTCTCGGATTTTTCAAAATTTTGTTGGCGTGGCCCGGGACTTGCGTCGTATAATCTAGAGTTTTGCTGCGCCCGCTTTCGTCCCCCAATGAAGCCCACCCGATCCGACCTACGCAACATCGCGATCATCGCGCACGTCGACCACGGCAAGACCACGCTCGTCGACAAGCTGCTGGTCCAGGCGGGCACGTTCGCGAAGCACCAGCACGTCGCCGAGCGGATGATGGACAGCAACGAGCTCGAGCGCGAGCGCGGCATCACGATCCTCGCCAAGAACTGCTCGATCGCGTACGCGGGCCATCGCATCAACATCGTCGACACGCCGGGCCACGCCGACTTCGGCGGCGAGGTCGAGCGTGTGCTCGGCATGGTGGACGGTGTTCTGCTGCTGGTGGACGCGGTCGAAGGGCCGATGCCGCAGACGCGCTTCGTGACATTGAAGGCGCTCCAGCAAGGCTTGAAGCCGATCGTCGTCGTAAACAAGGTCGACCGCCCGGGTGCGCGCCCGGAGTGGGTCGTCAACGCAACGTTCGAGCTCTTCGACAAGCTCGGCGCGAGCGACGAGCAGCTCGACTTCCCCGTCGTCTATGCCTCCGCCTTGCACGGCTGGGCGAGCCTCGACGTCGCGGAGGCGAAGCGCGGCCCGGGCGAGGGAGCTTCCATGCGCGCGTTGTTCGAGACGATCCTGGCTTCGGTGCCGCCGCCTTCGGGCGACGCCGAGGGCCCGTTGCAATTCCAGGTGAGCGCGCTCGACTACTCGAGCTACCTCGGCCGGCTTGCCATCGGCCGCATCCGCCGCGGGCAGCTATCGCCCGGCCAGGAAGTCGCCGTGCTCAACGCGCCCCTGGCCGAAGGCGCGGTCCCGAAGAAGGCGAAGGTCGTGCAGGTCCTGGGGTTCTCGGGACTCGAGCGTGCGCCCGTGGCTTCCGCGCGCGCCGGCGACATCGTGCTCGTCACGGGCATCGACGAGATCGCGATCGGCACGACGCTCGCGGCCGTCGACGCGCCCGAAGCCCTGCCGCCGATCGTCGTCGACGAGCCGACGCTGTCGATGTACTTCCAGGTCAACACCTCGCCGCTCGCCGGGCGCGAGGGCAAGTACGTGACCTCGCGCAACCTGCGCGAGCGGCTCGGCAAGGAGCTCCTCACCAACATGGCGCTGCGCGTCGAGGAAACGGGCGACACCGACGCGTTTCTCGTATCGGGCCGCGGCGAGCTGCATCTTACGATCCTCATCGAGAACATGCGGCGCGAGGGCTTCGAGCTTGCCGTGTCGCGGCCGCGCGTGGTGCTGCGCGAGCTCGGCGGTGCGACGTGCGAGCCGTACGAGCTGCTGTCGGTCGACGTCGAGGAAGCGCACCAGGGCGCGGTGATGGAGGCGCTCGGCGCGCGCCGCGCGGACTTGACGCACATGGAGTCCGACGGCCAGGGCCGCGCGCGCCTCGACTACCGCGTCCCGGCGCGCGGCCTCATCGGCTTCCAGGGCGAGTTCATGAACCTCACCCGCGGCACCGGCCTCATGAGCCACGTCTTCGACAGCTATGCGCCGGTCAAGGGCGACATTCCGGAGCGGCGCAACGGCGTGCTCGTTTCCGCCGAGGACGGCCCCGCGGTCGCCTACGCGCTGTGGAAGTTGCAGGAACGGGGGCGGATGTTCGTGTCGCCGGGCGAGACGCTCTACGAGGGCATGATCATCGGCATCCACAGCCGCGACAACGATCTCGTGGTGAACCCGATCAAGGGCAAGCAGCTCACCAACGTCCGCGCCTCGGGCAAGGACGAAGCCATCGCGCTCACGCCGCCCATCGAGCTGACGCTCGAGTACGCGGTGGAGTTCATCGCCGACGACGAGCTGGTCGAGGTCACGCCGAAGTCGATCCGCATCAGGAAGCGCTTCCTGAAGGAGCACGAGAGAAAGAAAGCGGCGCGCGAAGCCGCATAGGCGACGCATGATCCGGGCAGTGCTCTTCGACCTCGACGACACGCTGGTCGATCATCAATACTCAAGCCGCGCCGCGATCGCGGGCGTACGCGAACGGTTTGCCGCCTTGCAGTCGCTTGAGCTCGACGAGCTCGTGGCCGAGAACCAGCGCATTCTCGACTCGATGCATCACGAAGTGGCGCTGGGCACGCGCGACGTCGCCGACGCGAGGATCGAGCGCTATCGGCGGCTGTTCGCCTTCGCCGGGCATCCGGAGGCGCGCGCCGCCGCCGCGGCCGAGCTGCACCGCCGCGTCTACCAGGCGAACCGGCGCCGTGTGGAAGGCGCGCTCGAGCTCGTCACGCTGCTGCGCTCGTGGCTGCGTGTGGCCGTGGTCACCAACAACACGATCGCCGAGCAGGAAGAGAAGCTCGCCACCTTCGGCTTCGCGCCGTTCGTCGATGCGCTGGTCACATCGGAGGAAGTCGGTGCGGCCAAGCCGGACCCGCGGATCTTCCGCGTTGCGCTCGAGCGCCTTGGCTGCGAGCCGCACGAGGCGGTCATGATCGGCGACGCGTGGGTGCAGGACATCCTCGGCGCGACGGGCGCCGGCATCCGCGCGCTGTGGCTCAACCGGAACGGCTTGCCGCATCCCGATCCGGCGACCGCGATGCAGATCCTCGCGCTGCATCCCGCGGAAGACGTCGCCGCGCTCGCCGCGCCCGACCGGGCGCTTATGAGCCGGGAGTTATGAACCTCGCGTTCGATACCGCTTCGCAGTTCGCGCGCATCGCGCTTGCCAACGTCGTGCGCGAATTCCCGGGCAAGCCGGATCACGTGCTCGCCAGCGCAGGCGACGCGCGGCCGCCGCGCGCGTGGCATCCGGCTTTCTACGGCAGCTTCGACTGGCATTCCTGCGTGCACATGCATTGGCTGCTCGCGCGGGTGCGCCGGCTGCATCCGCACGTCCTCGAGCGCAGCGCCATCGACGCCGTGTTCGATGCCCATCTCACGCCGGACAACGTCGCGGCCGAATGCGCGTACCTCGCGCGGCCGGAATCGCAGGCCTTCGAGCGGACGTATGGCTGGGCGTGGCTGCTCGAGCTCGCGCACGAGCTCACGCGCTCGCCCGACGCGCAGCGCTGGCAGCGTGCCCTCGCCCCGCTCGCCGACGCCATCGCCGCTCGCTACATAGCTTACCTTCCGCGTCAGCGTTACCCGCTGCGCCACGGGCTGCACGCCAACAGCGCGTTCGGCATCGCGTTCGCGCTCGACTACGCCCGCGCCGCGCGGCGCGACGACCTCGCCGCGGCATGCCTCGACGCCGCCCGGCGCTGGTTCGCGACCGATCGCGACGCGCCGGTCGGGTGGGAGCCGTCGGGCGCCGATTTCCTCTCGCCTTCGCTGATGGAGGCCGAAGCGATGCGCCGGGTGCTGCCGTCCGACGAGTTCAGTGCCTGGCTCGACGGTTTTCTGCCGGGGCTTTCGGCGGGACTTGCGCCGTTTCCGCCCGCCCGCGTGGACGATCGCAGCGATCCCTTCATCGTTCACCTGGACGGCCTGAACCTGTCGCGGGCGTGGTGCATGAACGGCATTGCCCGTGCGCTGCCGCATGCGGATGCACGCGCGTCCGCGCTCATGACTTCGGCGGGTGCGCACCTCGCGGCGGGGCTCGAGGGCGTGGCCGCGGCGGACTACGCGGGCTCGCACTGGCTCGCCACGTTTGCCGCGCTTGCCTTGACCGTGTCGGACTCGCTGTCCGCACCGGGCTGCTAAACTTTGTAGGACATGTCCGATTTCCTGCTGGTCTCGATCTTCGCCGCGCTCGCGGTCATCGTGGGCCTGCTCGCGGCGCTGCTGTGGCGGATGTCCGCCGCCTCGCGCAGCCGTGCGACCGAATGGCGCGAAGCGGTGCGCGACGCCGCCGAGCTGCGCACCCGTCTCGACGCCGTGACCGCGCAGATCGGCAACGTCGAGCGCGACATCCGACAGGACCTCGCGCACGCGCGCACGGAGCAGGGCCAATCCGCGAGCGGGCTGCGCGGCGAGGTCGGCACCGCGCTCGGCCGCTTCGGCGAGCAGCTTACGAAACTGACGCAGTCGAACGAGCAGCGGCTCGAGGCGGTGCGCGTCACGGTCGAGCACCGCCTGGATGTGCTGCGCAACGACAATGCCCAGAAGCTCGAGCAGATGCGAGCGACCGTCGACGAGAAGCTGCAGGCCACGCTCGAGCAGCGCCTCGGCGAGTCGTTCCGCATGGTGTCCGACCGCCTCGAGCAAGTGCATCGCGGCCTGGGCGAGATGCAGACCCTCGCGGTCGGCGTGGGCGATTTGAAGCGCGTGCTCGCCAACGTGAAGTCGCGCGGCCTGTGGGGCGAGGTGCAGCTCGCCTCGCTGCTTGCCGAGGTGCTGACGCCGCAGCAGTACGCGACCAACGTGGAGACCGTCCCCGGCAGCAACGAGCGCGTCGAGTTCGCGATCCGCCTGCCGGGGCGCGGCGAGGATGCCGCGCCATGCTGGCTGCCGGTGGACGCCAAGTTTCCGATGGTCGAATGGCAGCGCCTGCAGGAAGCGCTCGAGCGGGCCGACATGGCCACCGCCGACGACGCGCGCAAGGCGCTCGCGGATCATTTGCGGAGCGAGGCGAAGAAGATCCGGACGAAATACGTCGCGCCGCCGTATACCACCGACTTCGCCATCCTGTTCGTGCCCACCGAGGGCCTGTATGCGGAGATGATGGCGCGCGTCGGGTTCGCCGATACGCTGCAGCGCGAGCATCGGGTGACGCTATGCGGACCGACCAACCTGCTCGCGCTGCTGAACAGCCTCCAGCTCGGCTTCCGAACGCTCGCGATCGAGCAGCGCAGTCACGAGGTCTGGCGCGTGCTCGGCGCCGTGCGCGACGAGTTCGGCAAGTTCGGCGACGTGCTGGCGCGGGCGCAGAAGAAACTCCAGGAGGCGACCAACACGATCGAGGAGGCGCGCGGCAAGACCACGACGATCGCGCGCCGTCTCAAGGACGTCGAGGCGCTGCCCGAAGGGGATGCGGCGCGCCTCGTCGGCAGCCGCGAGCTCTTCGACAGCGACGACGCCGGCGAGGCGAAATAACGCCGCATCATGTTGACCACCTACCGGCGCTGGCGCCAGCAGAGGATCCTGCGGACCCAGGCCATCCCGGAGGGGCTGTGGCGCGATTCGCTCGAAACGCTGCCATTCCTTGCGATCTACACGGATGCCGAGCTCGCGCGGCTGCGCGAGAAGGTCGTGCTGTTCCTGAGCGCGAAGAGCATCGTCGGCGCACGCGGGCACCGCGTCACGCCACGCCAGCGCGTGGTCATCGCGCTCCAGGCCTGCGTGCTCGTGCTGAACCTCGACCTCATGTACTACGACGGCTGGGACAACGTCATCGTCTACCCGGACGAGTTCGTCCCCGGATGGGAATGGGAGGACGAGGCGGGGGTGGTGCACACCAACGAGGGTTCGCTGATCGGCGAGGCGCACGTCAACGGCCCGGTCGTCCTGTCGTGGGCCGACGTCGAGGCGAGCCAGGACTGGGACGCGGCGGGCATGAACCTTGCGATCCACGAGTTCGCGCACAAGCTCGACATGCGCAACGGTGTGGCCAACGGCTGCCCGCCGCTGCCGCCGGAGATGGCGCCGCACATCTGGAAGCGCACGATGCTCGCCGCGTACGAGCATTTCGGCAAGCGCGTCGCGCGCGGCGAGCGCACGTCGATCGACCCGTACGCCGCCGAGAGTCCCGCCGAGTTCTTCGCAGTGCTGTCCGAGGTGTTCTTCGTCGAGCCGAAGCTCCTGCGCCACGAGTACCTGGCCGTGTACCAGCAGTTCACGCGCTTCTACCGGCAGGAGCCCGCGGCGAGATCCGAGATCCTGCGCGATACGTAAGGTGGCTAGGAGGACGGCGGCCGCAGTGCGCTCTTCGGGCGAAACGCCTTGCACACGTCTTCGTTGGTTTCGATGTACGGCCCGCCGATGAGGTCGATGCAATAGGGCACCGCCGGGAACACGCCGTCGAGCGTTTCCTTGATCGCCTTCGGCTGGCCGGGCAGGTTGAGGATCAGCGTCTTGTTGCGGATGACGCCCACCTGCCGCGAGAGGATCGCCGTCGGCACGTACTTCAAGCTGACCTGCCGCATCTGCTCGCCGAAGCCCGGCAGCACCTTGTGCGCGACCGCGAGCGTGGCTTCGGGCGTCACGTCGCGCGGAGCGGGCCCCGTTCCGCCGGTGGTGAGCACGAGGTCGCAGCCTACGATGTCGGTGAGCTCGACGAGCGTGCGCTCGATCACCGCCTGCTCGTCCGGGATGAGGCGCTGCGCCATGCGAAACGGCGTCCTCAGCGCAGCGCCGAACCATTCGGTCAGTCCGGGAAGGCCCTTGTCGACGTACACCCCCGCCGAAGCGCGGTCGGAGACCGAGACCAGACCGATGAGCAGCTCAGCATCCATGGCATTCACCCGTTCGCGGATTCGGAATCGACCGCCTGCCTGATGCGGCGGAAGAGCTCGCGGTAGCGATGCGGTGGCCCGCCGCGCGCCCGCTCGGCGCGCGCGTCGCGCACGAGCGCTGCGAGCGTCGCGCGATCGGCGGCAGGATGCGCCGCGGCGAAGCGCTCGAGCGCCGCGTCATCGCTCAGCAACGCTTCGCGCCAGCGCTCGGCGGCCGCAAACTCCACGCGATCGGACGGCTCGCCGGCCTTGAGGCGGTCGAGCGCCTCGCGAAGCGGCGCGGGGTCCACGTCGCGCATGAGCCTTCCGATGTATTGGAGCTGGCGGCGGCGCCCCTCGTGTGCCCGGATGCTCCTCGCCGCTTGCACCGCTTCGCAGAGCTGCTCCGGCAGATCGAGCTCGGCCAGCCGCGCCGGCTCCAGCGCCACGAGCGCCTCGCCCAGGTCCTGGAGCGCATGCATGGCGGCTTTGCGCTGGGTCTTCGACGGGGCGTCGGCCGGCGGCGCGCGCGGTTCGTCGGGGCGTGGCATGGTTCTGGCGGAAGGCGGGGCCGGCTATAAGGAGGGCCGAGGGCCCCTTTGCTATGATAGCCGACCCTCTTGCAGCCCTTTTCATGACGGCAACCCTCACGACGAACCCGCCCGCGAGT
>DATJXV010000030.1:0-6272 GCA_035499955.1 Casimicrobiaceae bacterium | reverse complement strand
GCACCGTTCCCTCACGCCAAATAGTACAGAAACTAGCGCGCAGGGTGCAGGGGAACAAGTGAATTTGCTAGTTGAAAACCAATGATTTGTCGTTAACAGGTCACTCAGTCGCCCGTCGTTAGTACATTGTCATAAATGCCGAAGCGGTGCGCCCACGCACGAAAACGTCACACGCGCACGTCACTTTCGCGCATCGGACGGCGTCGGAAGACGTCGCGGGTTCCGCTATCCGTAGCGGACGGAGAGAATTTCGTAGCTGCGCACGCCACCCGGTGCGGCGACGTCGGCGGTGTCGCCTTCCGCGCGCCCGATCAGCGCACGCGCGATAGGCGAGCTCACGGAGATCTTGCCGTGCTTGATGTCGGCCTCGTCGTCGCCGACGATCTGGTAGGTGACGCGCTCTCCGCTCGCGCTGTCCTCGAGGTCGACGGTCGCGCCGAATACGACGTGCCCGACGTCGAGCTCCGCGGGATCGATCACCTGCGCGTTGGCGAGCTTCGCTTCGATCTCCGAGATCCGACCCTCGATGAAGCCCTGCCGCTCCTTCGCAGCGTCGTAGTCGGCGTTCTCGGAGAGGTCGCCGTGCGAGCGCGCATCGGCGATCGCCTGGATGATCGCGGGGCGCTCGACGGTCTTCAACCGATGCAGCTCGACCTTGAGGCGCTGCGCCCCTTCCACGGTCATGGGAATCTTGGCCATAAACTTCCGGTAGGACGCAATCGACGCGGGAATCGACGTTTTTCGCGTCTTTGGAGTCAGGTTAGTCGGTCGTGCAGCGATTGTATCGAGTAGGGGGTCAGCCCGCGCATCACGCGCATGCCGATGGCCGCGGCGCGGGCGCCGGCGATCGTGGTGTAGGTCGGGATCTGGTCCACCAGGGCGGCGCGCCGGATTTGGTAGCTGTCCTGGATCGCGGCACGCTTCTCCTCGACGGTGTTGACCACGATCTGGATCTCGTCGTTGACCATCATGTCGACGACGTGCGGGCGACCCTCGGCCACCTTGTTGACGGTCCGAACCTCGAGGCCCGCTGCGGCGAGCGCGGCCGCCGTGCCGCGTGTCGCGACGAGCTCGAAGCCGAGCTCCGCCAGCATCTTCGACACCTCGATCACGCGCGCCTTGTCGGCGTTCTTCACGCTGATGAACGCGCGCCCCGACGACGGAAGCTTCACGCCGGCGGCGAGCTGGCTCTTCACGAACGCCTCGCCGAACGATTCGCCGACGCCCATGACCTCGCCCGTCGATTTCATCTCGGGGCCCAGGATCGTGTCAACACCCGGGAACTTGATGAAGGGAAAGACGGCTTCCTTGACCGAGTAGTACGGCGGCACGATCTCACCGCCGACCCCTTGCGCGGCGAGCGTCTGGCCGACCATGCAGCGGGCCGCGATCTTGGCGAGCGGGCGCCCGGTCGCCTTCGACACGTACGGCACCGTGCGCGACGCGCGCGGGTTCACCTCGAGCACGTACACGGTGCCCTTGCCGGCGGCGTCGAACTGGATCGCGAACTGCACGTTCATGAGGCCGACGACGTTGAGCTCCTTCGCCATGGCGACGGTCTGCTCGCGCATCTGCCGCACGATGTCGGGGGGCAGCGAGTGCGGCGGCAGCGAGCATGCCGAGTCGCCGGAATGCACGCCGGCCTGCTCGATATGCTCCATGATGCCGCCGATCAGCACTTCCGAACCGTCGCTGATCGCGTCGACGTCGACCTCGATCGCGTCGTTGAGGAAGCGGTCGAGGAGGACGGGGGAGTCATTGCTCACCTTGACCGCCTCGCGCATGTAGCGCTCCAGATCGCGCTGCTCGTGCACGATCTCCATCGCGCGTCCGCCCAGGACGTAGGACGGGCGCACGACGAGCGGATAGCCGATCTCGCCGGCCGCGGTCCTGGCGGCCTCCTCGGTGCGCGCCGTTCGGTTGGGCGGCTGGAGGAGCTTCAGGCGATGCAGCATCTGCTGGAAGCGCTCGCGGTCCTCCGCCATGTCGATCATGTCGGGCGAGGTGCCGATGATCGGCACGCCGTTGCGCTCGAGGTCGCGCGCGAGCTTCAGTGGCGTCTGGCCGCCGTACTGCACGATGACGCCCCACGGCTTTTCCACGTGCACGATCTCGAGCACGTCCTCGAGCGTCAGCGGCTCGAAGTACAGGCGGTCCGACGTGTCGTAGTCCGTCGACACGGTCTCCGGATTGCAGTTGACCATGATGGTCTCGAAGCCGTCTTCGCGCAGGGCCATCGCCGCGTGCACGCAGCAGTAGTCGAACTCGATGCCCTGCCCGATGCGATTGGGGCCGCCGCCGAGCACGACGACCTTCCTGCGGTCCGTGGCCTCCGCCTCGCACTCCTCTTCGTAGGTCGAGTACATGTACGCGGTGCGGGTAGCGAACTCCGCGGCGCAGGTGTCGACGCGTTTGAAGACCGGGCGGACGCCGAGCGCGTGACGGCGCGCGCGAACCTCCGTCTCGGTCGTCTTCAGCAGATACGCGAGCCTGCGGTCGGAGAAGCCCTTGCGCTTCAACTCGCGCATCTCTTCCTTCGTGAGCGCGGTCAGCGTGTGCTGCTCGAGGCGCAGCTCGAGGTCGACGATCTCCTTGATCTGCGAAAGGAACCACGCGTCGATCTTGGTATGGCCCTGGATCTCGTCGAGCGACATGCCGATGCCGAAGGCGTCGGCGACGTACCACAGGCGCTCCGCGCGCGGATACGCGAGCTCGTCGTCGATCGTCTCCGGATCGACCGTCTTCAAGTTGAAGCCGTCCACGCCCGTCTCGAGCCCGCGCAGCGCCTTCTGCAGCGACTCCTGGAAGGTGCGGCCGATGGCCATCACCTCGCCGACCGACTTCATCTGAGTCGTGAGGCGGTCGTCCGCCTGCTTGAACTTCTCGAACGCGAAGCGCGGCACCTTGGTGACGACGTAGTCGATGGTCGGCTCGAACGATGCCGGGGTGGCGCCGCCCGTGATGTCGTTCTTCAACTCGTCGAGGGTGTAGCCGACGGCGAGCTTCGCCGCCACCTTGGCGATCGGGAAGCCGGTGGCCTTCGAGGCGAGCGCCGAGCTGCGCGACACGCGCGGGTTCATCTCGATCACGACCATGCGGCCGTCGGCGGGGTTGATCGCGAACTGCACGTTGGAGCCGCCGGTGTCGACACCGACCTCGCGCAACACGGCGATGCTCGCGTCGCGCATGATCTGGTATTCCTTATCGGTGAGCGTCTGCGCCGGCGCGACCGTGATCGAGTCGCCCGTATGCACGCCCATCGGGTCGAGGTTCTCGATGCTGCACACGATGATGCAGTTGTCCTTCTTGTCGCGCACTACCTCCATCTCGAACTCTTTCCAGCCGAGCAGCGACTCCTCGATCAGCACCTCGCGAGTGGGCGAGAGGTCGAGCCCGCGCTTGACCATCTCGACGAACTCGTCCTTGTTGTAGGCGATGCCCCCGCCGGTGCCGCCGAGCGTGAAGGACGGCCGCAGCACGCACGGGAAGCCGATCGTCGCCTGCACGTCGAGCGCCTGCTCGAGGTTGTGCGCGATGCCCGAGCGCGCCGAGCCCAAGCCGATGCGCGTCATCGCGGCCTTGAACTTCTCACGGTCCTCGGCCTTGTCGATGGCCTTCTTCGTGGCGCCGATGAGCTCGACGTCGAACTTGTTGAGCACGCCTTCGCGCGCGAGGTCGAGCGCGCAGTTGAGCGCGGTCTGGCCGCCCATCGTGGGCAGAAGCGCGTCGGGCCGCTCGCGCTCGATGATCGCCGCCACCATCGGCCAGGTGATGGGCTCGATGTACGTGACATCGGCCATCTCCGGGTCGGTCATGATCGTCGCCGGGTTGCTGTTGACGAGAACGACGCGATAGCCCTCCTCCTTCAGCGCCTTGCACGCCTGCGCGCCCGAGTAGTCGAACTCGCACGCCTGCCCGATGATGATCGGGCCGGCGCCGACGATGAGGATGCTGTGGATGTCGGTGCGCTTCGGCATTACTTCTTTTCCATCAGCTTCACGAAGCGGTCGAACAGGTACCCGACGTCGTGCGGGCCGGGACTCGCCTCCGGATGCCCCTGGAAGCAGAACGCGGGCTTGTCGAGGAAGGTGAAGCCCTGCAGCGTGCCGTCGAACAGCGACACGTGCGTGACGCGGCAATGCGAAGGCAGCGACGCGGGGTCCACCGCGAAGCCGTGGTTCTGGCTCGTGATGAGCACTTGCCCCGTGTCCTTGTCGAGCACGGGATGGTTGGCCCCGTGATGGCCGAACTTCATCTTGAGCGTGCGGCCGCCCGCGGCGAGGCCGAGCAGCTGGTGGCCGAGGCAGATGCCGAACGTCGGCATGCCGGCGGCCACGATCTGCCGGATCGCGGCGATCGCGTAGTCGCAGGGCTCGGGATCACCGGGCCCGTTGCTCAGGAACACGCCGTCCGGATTCATCGCGAGCACGTCGCGCGCGGGCGTCTGCGCCGGCACGACGGTGATGCGGCAGCCGCGCGCGGCGAGCATGCGCATGATGTTGTGCTTGATGCCGTAGTCGTAGGCGGCGACGCGGAAGCGCGCTTCGCCCATCGGGCGGTAGCCGATACCGAGCGCCCACGTGCTGGAATTCCATTCGTAGGACGTGGTGCACGACACGACCTTCGCGAGGTCGAGTCCCGCCATCGACGGCACGGCACGCGCGCGCGCCACTGCATCGCCTTCCGCCTTGTCGTCGAGCCCGGCCGCGGCGACGATGCAGCCGTTCTGTGCGCCTTTCTCGCGCAGCACGCGCGTCAGTCGGCGGGTGTCTAGGTCGGCGATGCCGACCACGTTGCCGCTGCGAAGGTAGGCTGAAAGGTCGCCTTCGCTGCGCCAGCTCGACGCGAGGCGGGGGAGGTCGCGGATCACGAGGGCCGCGGCGAAGATGCGCTGCGATTCGACGTCCTCGCCGTTGACGCCCGTATTGCCGATGTGAGGGTACGTGAGCGTGACGATCTGACCTGCGTAGGACGGATCGGTGAGGATTTCCTGGTAACCCGTCATCGCGGTGTTGAACACGACCTCGCCGACGGCCACACCCGCGGCGCCGATCCCCTGACCGCGGAATACCGTGCCATCGGCCAGCGCGAGCACCGCCGGCATCACGGGCGCGAACAGCGCCGCCGAGGTCGCAACGTTGGTATCAGGGGCGTTCATGGCGGCAGACGTAGAAACGGGGAAGGCCGCTCGCTATCGTCGACCTTCCCCGCTATAACCTTTTGAATTGTACCGCGAAATGCGCTTCTTGGCTAGTAAGAGGCGCTGAAGCCGCCATCCACGTAGAGAAGATGTCCGGTCACGTAATCGGCGGCGCTCGACGCGAGGAACACGGCGGCGCCGGCAATCTCCGGCGGCTCGCCCCAGCGTCCCGCGGGCGTGCGTCTTTCGACCCACGCCGAGAATTCGGCGTCGGCCACGAGCGGCGCGTTCATCTCGGTCCTGAAAAAACCCGGCGCAATGCCGTTGACCTGGACGTTGAACGGCGCAACCTCCACGGCGAGCGCGCGCGTCATCATCTTGAGCGCGCCCTTGCTCACCGCGTACGGAACGATGTTCGGCCGGCCGATGTCGGAGGCGAGCGAGCAGATGTTGATGATCTTGCCGCGACGGCGGGCCTGCATGTGCGGCAGCGTCGCGCGCGTGACGAGGAATGGCCCGTCGGTGTTCGCCGCGAGCAGCGCGCGCCACTCGTCGAGCGAGAAATCGGGCAGCGGCTTGCGCCGGTTGACCGCCGCGTTGTTGACGAGGATGTCGATGGGCCCGATCGCCGACTCGATCTCCGCGACGCTCCTGGACACCGCCGCCTCGTCCGTGACGTCGAACGCGCTCACGCCGACGGCGTGCCCCGCCTCCGCGAGCTGCTCCATCGCCGCATCGAGCTTCGCCTGGTTGCGGCCGTTGATGACGACGCGCGCGCCGGCAGCCGCGAGGCCTGCGGCGATGGCGAGCCCGAGGCCCGAGCCGCCGCCGGTGACGATCGCGAGCCTTCCGCTGAGGTCGAATGGATGCGTCAACGCAGCCCGAGCACGTCCGGCATGTCGAACACGCCGCGCGCGCCGGCCGCGCGCTTGGCGGCGACGAACTCGACGGCGCGCAGCGCGCCCGCGACGAACAGGCGCCGCGAGGTTGCGCGGTGCGCGATCTCGACGCGCTCGCCTTCGCTCGCGAAGATCACCGTGTGCTCGCCGACGACATCGCCGCCGCGCAACGTCGCGAAGCCGATCGACCCGGGCTTTCGCTCGCCGGTGACCCCATGGCGCGTGTAGACGGC
>DATJXV010000029.1:0-7169 GCA_035499955.1 Casimicrobiaceae bacterium | reverse complement strand
GACCTCGGTGGTGGTCTCGACCCAGCACAGCGAAGCGCTCGACCAGGATGCGGTCCGCGAGCTCGTCCGTCCGCATGTGCTGAAGGTCCTGCCCGAAGGCTGGATGTGCGACGAGGAGCATTTCTACGTGAATCCGACCGGGCGGTTCGTGATCGGCGGCCCGGACGGCGATTGCGGCGTCACCGGCCGCAAGATCATCGTCGACACCTTCCTCACCGCCGATCCGCACTCGCGCGTCGCGGTCGAGACGATGGCGACCACCAACCGCGTCTTCCTCGCCGGCGAGACCCGCGGCCCCGCCTCGGTCACCCACGAGCAGCTGGAGCAGGTCGTCCGCCACGCCATCAAGGAGATCGGCTACGAGCAGGACGGCTTCCACTGGCACAAGGCGAAGGTGAAGATCTTCATCCATCCGCAATCGGTCGACATCGCCCAGGGCGTCGACGCCAAGGGCAACAAGGACGAGGGCGCCGGCGACCAGGGCATCATGTTCGGCTTCGCCTGCCGCGAGACCGAGCGGCTGATGCCGGCGCCGATCTACTACGCCCACAACATCCTGCGCTCGCTGTCGGAGGCGCGGCATTCCGGGGCCGAGCCGGGCCTCGGCCCCGATGCCAAGAGCCAGGTCACGCTGCTCTACGAAAACGGCAAGCCGGTGCGCGCCACCTCGGTCGTCGTCTCGACGCAGCACAGCGGCGACCTCGACCAGGAGGACGTGCGCGAAATCGTGCGGCCGCATGTGGTCAACACGCTGCCCGCCGGCTGGATGTGTCCGGAAGACGAGTTCTACGTCAATCCGACCGGCCGCTTCGTCATCGGCGGGCCCGATGGCGATGCCGGCCTCACCGGCCGCAAGATCATCGTCGACACCTACGGCGGCGCCGCGCCGCACGGCGGCGGCGCGTTCTCCGGCAAGGATCCATCCAAGGTGGACCGCTCAGCCGCGTACGCGGCACGTTACGTCGCGAAGAACGTCGTGGCGGCGGGGATCGCGCGGCAGTGCCAGGTGCAGGTCGCGTACGCGATCGGCGTGGCGAGGCCGATGAACGTCACGGTGTACACGGAAGGCACCGGCAAGATTCCCGACGAGCGCATCGCCGAGCTCGTGACCGCGCACTTCGACCTGCGGCCGAAGGGCATCGTGCGCATGCTCGACCTGCTGCGGCCGATCTACCGCAAGACGGCCGCGTACGGACATTTCGGCCGCGACGAGCCGGAGTTCACATGGGAGAAGACCGATAGGGCCGAAACCCTGCGCGCGGCTGCCGGCATCAAATCGTGATGCGGGCATGCACCCCGTTCGCCATGGTCCTGTTGTGCGCGTGCGCCGCCCCCACGCCCACGCCCGCGGCATCGGCACCCGCACCGCAGACAGCCGTGGCCGCGCAGCCCGCGTCCTCCTACGTCGAGCTCACGAACCCCGCCGACGGCACCCGGATTGCGTTGCAGCGCGGCGGCGAGCTGAAGCTCATATTCGACGCGCAGCCGGCGTACAACCTGCAATGGGAGTCGGGTCCCGCCCCGGGTCCGGTTCTTTCGCCCATCGGCCAGCGAATCTTCGTGGGCAAGTCCACCAACCCGATCGATTACAAGGCGGGGGCGTGGAACGTCTTCCGCTATCGCGCCGAGCAAGCGGGCAGGGTCACGCTCAAGTTCGACCTGCGCCCGTTCGGCGAAGTTGGCCCTGCCGTGAAGACCCTGCAGTACGATGTCGCGGTCGAATAGGAGAGCCTTCATGAACGCACGCCTCGCCCTGACGCTTGCGGCCGCGCTTGCCGCGGCCTCGTGCGCATCCATCGTGCGAGACGAGGTGGCCGCGCCGCCCGACGGCGGCAGCGTGGCCATCCGCACCGGCAAGCCGCTCGTCGTGAGCCTGCCGCCCGACCCCGACACCGGCTACGGATGGGTGCTTCGCACCGCGACGCCCAACCTCACGGTGATCGGCGGGCCCGATTACACCCCGGCGCCGCGGCCGCCCGGGCTGGTCGGCGTCGCCAACACCACCGCGTATCGCTTCCGAGCCGGGGAACCGGGCACGGGCGCGCTCGAGTTCGTGTGGACCGTGCCGCCCGGCTCGCCGCCGGCGCCCGAGCGCGTCGTGCGCTACGACGTGCAGATCGACCGGGCGATCCCGCTCGTGACGGATTTCTTCGGCACCGTGGGGCTGCAGAGCCAGCGCGGCGGGGATTACGCGCCGCCATCGACCGCCGCGCCAGTGAAGTCCGACAGCGCCCCGCCGCAGACGCCCGACTCGTCGGAGACGCCGCCTCCCAAGCGCCCGCCGAATGACGTAAAATATTGGTCTAACTGAATTTTTCCTCAAGGAATCCCATCGTGGCCGAACGTTCCCGCACCCGCCGCAACACCCTCGAGCGCCGCTGCCTGCCCAAGACCTTCAAGCGCATGTTCGTAGGCGCGCCGAAGGGCATCTTCAAGATGCTCGAAAAGATCAAGAAGAACTAGGCTGGTTTCGAGCGAGCGCGGGGCCGCCATCGTTGGCGGCCTTTTGCTTTTCATGCCCTTCTCCTACTACGACCGTCTCTCGCCGAGCCGCCAGGCGATCTACCGCAAGAGCGACGCCATCGTCGCGCTTCCGCTGCCCGCGGGCATCGAGGTGGCGCTGCCGGTGCTCGCGATCGACGACGGCCTCGCGCGAGGCGACCGCGGCGCCGTGCAGAAGGGCTCGCAGAGCCTCGTCGATGCGCTCGTCGACGGATTCGCCGTGCCGTCGATAGGCGTGCGCGTCCTCGCCGTGCGGCCGTCGGACTACGAAGGCGAGCTGCACGGGCTCTACGAGCCTGCGGAGGACCTGCCGCGCGCACGCATCTCGGTGTGGATGCGCACCGCGCAGAAGAAGCAAGTGGTCGCCTTCCGCTCGTTCGTGCGCACCGTGGTGCACGAGTTCCTCCACCATCTGGACTACGAGCTGTTCGAGCTCGCCGAGACGTTCCACACCGAGGGCTTCTACAAGCGCGAGTCGAGCCTGTCCAACGCGCTCTTCGCGGCGAGCGGCTATCCGACGCCCTCGCCGAGGCCGCCCAAAATCGGGTAGAATCCACGCCGTCCCGAGGAGCGTTGCAACCTGCGCATCGCGCAGGCCAGGCTCGGGACCGCCGCATCCGCAACCGCGCTCGTTGAACCGCGATCCGCTCGCGGGATGACGAGGCCCGAGGCGCCCCTTCTCCGCAGCGAGTCGCCCGACAAGGAGTGACGCATGAATGCTGCCAACGAAACGAAGAACTTCGCCGACTTCAAGGTCGCCGACCTCTCGCTCGCCGACTGGGGCCGAAAGGAGATCCGCATCGCCGAAACGGAGATGCCCGGCCTGATGGCGATCCGCGAGGAATTCGCGCCCGAGCAGCCGCTGCGCGGCGCGCGCATCGCGGGCTCGCTGCACATGACCATCCAGACGGCGGTGCTCATCGAGACGCTGCAGGCGCTGGGCGCTACGGTGCGCTGGGCCTCGTGCAACATCTACTCCACACAGGACCACGCGGCCGCGGCGATCGCCGCCAGCGGCACGCCCGTGTTCGCCTACAAGGGCGAGTCGCTCACCGAGTACTGGGACTTCACGCACCGCATCTTCGAGTGGGGGCCGGGCGAGGCGCCGAACATGATCCTCGACGACGGCGGCGACGCCACCCTGCTCGTGCACCTCGGTGCCCAGGCCGAAGGCGATTCCTCGTGCATCTCGCATCCCGCCAACGAGGAGGAGAGCGCGCTCTTCGGCGCGATCAAGGCGCACCTTGCGAAGGATCCGAGGTACTACTCGCGCCTCAAGGCCGGGATCAGGGGCGTGACGGAGGAGACGACGACGGGTGTCAAGCGCCTGTACGGGATGCACAAGGAAGGCAGGCTCGGCTTCCCGGCGATCAACGTCAACGACTCGGTGACCAAGTCGAAGTTCGACAATCTCTACGGCTGCCGCGAGTCGCTGGTCGACGGCATCAAGCGCGCCACCGACGTGATGGTGGCGGGCAAGATCGCGCTCGTCGCGGGCTACGGCGACGTCGGCAAGGGCTCGGCGCAGGCGCTGCGCGCGCTCTCCGCCCAGGTCTGGATCACCGAGATCGACCCGATCTGCGCGCTGCAGGCCGCGATGGAGGGCTACCGCGTGGTCACCATGGACTACGCGTGCGACAAGGCCGACATCTTCGTCACGGCCACCGGCAACATCGACATCATCACGCACGAGCACATGAAGCGCATGAAGAACAACGCGATCGTGTGCAACATCGGGCACTTCGACAACGAGATCGAGGTCGCCGCGCTGCGCCAGCACAAGTGGGAGAACGTCAAGCCGCAGGTCGACCACGTGATCTTCCCCGACGGCAAGCGGATCATCCTGCTCGCGGAAGGGCGGCTCGTGAACCTGGGCTGCGGCACGGGTCATCCCTCCTACGTGATGAGCGCGTCCTTCACCAATCAGGTGATGGCGCAGATCGAGCTTTGGGGCGACGCGCGCGAGGGCGGCAAGCGCTATCCGGTCGGCGTGTACGTGCTGCCCAAGCATCTCGACGAGAAAGTGGCGCGGCTTCAGCTGTCCAAGCTCGGCGCGATGCTGACCGACTTGAACGACAAGCAGGCGCGCTACATCGGCGTGCACAAGGACGGGCCGTTCAAGTCGGATACGTATCGGTACTAGGATGAAACGACCCCCACGCTCGCTGCCCCCCGAAGGGACAGGTCAGTCGCTTGGGGCGGCCCGGCGCGGCTGACATGCGCATCGCGGTCATCGGCAGCGGAGGCGTAGGCGGCTACTTCGGCGGCCGCCTCGCGGCAGCCGAGCACGACGTGACCTTCGTCGCGCGCGGGCGCCATCTCGCGGCCCTGCGCGACCGCGGCCTGACCATCGAGAGCGGCACCGGCAATGCGCATGTCACCGGGGCCGCCTTCACCGACGACGTCGCGGCGATCGGTCCGTGCGATGCGGTGATGTTCTGCGTCAAGCTCTGGGACGTCGAGACGGCGGCGCGGCAGGTCGCGCCGCTCGTGACCAAGGGCGGCGTCGTCATCCCGTTCCAGAACGGCGTCGATGCTCCCGAAATCCTCACGCGCACGGTAGGTGCGGCGAGCGTGCTCGGCGGCATCGCCTACATCGCCGCGACGATCCGCGAGCCGGGCGTGATCGCGCATACCGGCACGATGGCGCGCTTGGTCGTCGGCCCGTTCGAGGGGGGCAATGCCGCCGCCGCGGAGTCCTTCCGCGACGCTTGCGTGGGCGCCGGCGTGCAGTGCGACGTCTCGCCGGACGTGCGGTGCGCGCTGTGGGAGAAGTTCTGCATGCTCGCCGCGATGGCGGGCTGCACGTCGGTCGCGCGCCAGCCGGTAGGCGTCGTTCGCGGCGATCCCGATCTGCGCGCCGCGTTCGAGGGCGCGGTGCGCGAGGCGTGGACCGTCGGCCGGGCGCGCGGCGTGCCGCTCGCCGACGATTACGTGAGCCGCCAGCTCGCGTTTCTCGACGGATTGCCGGCCGAGATGCGCTCGTCGATGCAGAACGACCTCGCGGCGGGCAACCGCCTGGAGGCGCCGTGGCTGTCGGGCGCGGTCGTGCGCATGGCGCGCGAGTCCGGGCTCGCTGCGCCGGTGAGCGCCACGCTGTACGCCGCGGTGAAGCCTTACGTCGACGGCCGTTCACAGAAGGGATAGCTCATGCGACTGCTCCTGACCTGGGTCATCAACGCGGTGGCGCTCATCGCGCTGCCGTATCTGTTCAGCACCATCCACGTCGACTCGTTCCTGACCGCCCTGCTCGTCGCGGTCGTGCTCGGCTTCGTCAACTCGATCATCCGGCCCATCCTCGTGATCCTGACGCTGCCCGTCACGATCCTCACGCTCGGCCTGTTCATCTTCGTCATCAACGGGCTCCTGTTCTGGGCGGTCGGCTCGTTCTGGCCGGGCTTTCACGTCGACACGTTCTGGGGCGGATTCTTCGGCGCGATCGTGTTCAGCGTGATCTCGTGGGCGCTGTCGTCTGCGCTGATGCCGAAACCGCAATGAAGGCGTACAGCTTCGAGTTCTTTCCGCCGAAGACCCCCGAGGGGGTCGCCAGGCTCCGTGCGGCGCGCGCGCAGCTCGCCCAGCTCAAGCCCGCGTTCTGCTCGGTCACGTTCGGCGCCGGCGGCTCCACGCGCGAGGGCACGCTCGACACCGTGCTCGAGATGCTCGCCGAAGGCCTGCCGTCGGCGCCGCACCTGTCGTGCATCGGCGGCAGCCGCGAGTCCCTGAGCGAGGTGCTCGCGCAGTACAAGTCGCACGGCATCCGCCATCTCGTCGCGCTGCGCGGAGACCTGCCGTCGGGCGCGGTGGACGTGGGCCATTTCCGCTACGCGAGCGACCTCGTGGCGTTCATCCGCGAGCAGACCGGGGACCACTTCCACATCGATGTCGCGTGCTATCCCGAGTACCACCCGCAGGCGCGCAGCCCGCAGGAGGACCTCGACCACTTCGAGCGCAAGGTGCGCGCGGGCGCCGACTCGGCCATCACGCAGTACTTCTACAACCGCGACGCCTACTGGAGTTTCGTCGACCAGTGCGCGGCGCGGGGCTTAACGATCCCGATCGTGCCGGGCATCATGCCGATCCTGGCGGCGAGCCGCCTTGCGCGCTTTTCCGACAACTGCGGCGCCGAGATACCGCGCTGGATCCGGCGCAGGCTCGAGGGCTTCGGTGACGATACGGCGTCGGTGCGCGCCTTCGGGCTCGACGTCGTGACCGATCTTTGCGCGAAGCTGCTGGAAGAGGGCGCGCCCGGCCTGCACTTCTACACGCTCAACTCCGCGGGTCTCACGGCGACGATCTGGCAGCGGCTTCACCTTTGAGCCCCCTTCGTGCGCAACTCGCCGCATTTCATTGCCTACGTGCTCGAGCTCATGCAAGGCGGCGGCGCCGCGACGGCGCGCCCGATGTTCGGCGGCCACGGCATCTACGTGGACGGCCACATCGTTGGCATCGTCGTGGCCGACACGCTCTACCTCAAGACGAACGACGAGACACGTCCCGCGTTCCTCGCGCACGGCCTGGCGAGCTTCCGCTACGAGAAGAAGAGCGGGCCGATCGAGGGAACGAGCTACTACGAGCCGCCCGAAGAGGCGCTGGAAAGCCGCGACGCGATGCGCGAGTGGCTGCGGCTCGCGCTTTCGGCGGCGCTGCGCGCGCCGAGCCGCAAG
>DATJXV010000028.1:0-18482 GCA_035499955.1 Casimicrobiaceae bacterium | reverse complement strand
ACGACCGCGATCGTGGCCGCGAAGAACGCGGTCGCCACGCCGATCAGCGCGACCACCTGCGAGGCCTCGGGCGCCAGGATGTAGATCGACGACAGCCGCGCGGTCATGTACACGCCGGCGGTCACCATCGTCGCGGCGTGGATCAGCGCGGACACCGGCGTCGGGCCGGCCATCGCGTCCGGCAGCCAGACGTGCAGCGGGATCTGCGCCGACTTGCCGCACGCGCCGACGAACAGCAGGATGCCGATCAGGCTCGCGGAGATCGCCGGCGGCGTGGGGCTCGCGAACGCGGCGTTGATCGTCGCCATGTCGAGCGTTCCGACGGCCTGGTAGAGCAGGAACATGCCGAGCAGGAAGCCGGCGTCGCCCACGCGGTTGGTGATGAACGCCTTCTTGCCGGCGCGCGCCTTGTCGGCGTCTTCGAACCAGAAGCCGATCAGGAGGTAGCTGGCGAGGCCCACACCCTCCCAGCCGACGAAGAGGATGAGCAGCGACTTGCCGAGCACCAGCAGCAGCATGAAGAAGAGGAAGACGTTGAGATACGCGAAATAGCGCGCGTAGCCGGGGTCGTCCTTCATGTAGCCGGTGGAATAGACGTGGATGAGCGACCCCACGCCGGTGACGATGAGCGCCATGATCGCGGTGAGCCGGTCGAACTGGAAGGCGACCTCGAACGCACTGCCGTTGAAGCTCGCCCACGTGTACGCGACGTCCGTGATCGTGCCGGCCGCGCTCATGTTGAGATAGCAGTTGACCGTCACGGCGAAGGCCGCGATCGGCAGCCCGCAGCCGACGGCCGACACGAAGCCGCTTCCGAAGCGCCGGCCGACGAGGCCGTTGACGAGGAAGCCCAGGAGCGGCAGCAGGGCGATGAGGAGGAGCGGGTGGCTCATCGCATCAGCCTTTCAAGTCCGCGTATGCCTCGACGTCGAGCGTGCGGCGCGCCCGCGCGAGGAGGAGCAGGATCGGGATGGCGATGGCGACCTCGGCCGCCGCTACCACGAACACCAGGAAGACCAGAACCGCGCCCTCCGTGGCGCCGGTGCTCTGCGCGAACGTCACGAGCGTGAGGTTCACGCCGTTCAGCATGAGCTCCATGCACATCAGCATGACGAGCGCGTTGCGCCTCACGATCACGCCGGCAAGCCCCGCCGCGAAGAGCAGGATGCCGACCAGCACGAGAAATTGCGTCTTATCCACGAGGTGTAGGCTTTGTCTTGACCGCGGCGATCGCCGCCACGACGGCCGCGACCAGCAGAACCGAGATGAGCTCGAAGTAGAGCCAGTACTCGTTGAGGAACACCTCGGAGAAGGGCTTGATGCCGAAGGCGCCGTGCGCGGCCGGGGCTTGCGCGCCCTCGCCGCCGATCATGGCATAGCCGAGCACCGCGGCCAGCGCGATGAAGCCGAGCACGCCCGGCAGCACGAGCGTGGAGAAGCGCGCGAACGCGCTGTCGCGGGCGTCGATCAGCATGATCACGTACACCATGAAAACCATGACCGCACCGACGTAGATCAGCACCTGGAATACGGCGATGACGTGGACGCCGAGGAGCGCGTAGATGCCGGCGAGCGCCAGCATGGTCGTGATGAGGGCGAGCGCGACGCGCATCGGGTGGCGCGCGATCAGCATCGCCACCGCACCGGCGAGGGCGGTCAACGCGAAAGCCACGAGCAGCGCGCTCTCGATCATCCCGGGGCTCCGGGTTTCGGGGGATAGGGTTTGGCGACGTCCTTCTGGGGATTCCAGGTCAGGAGTTCGTCCAGCGTGAGCCACATGTGGCGCCGATCGCCGCCCGGGAACGACGGCACTTCCTTCACCATGCGGATGGCGTCTTCCGGGCAGGCCTCCACGCACATGCCGCAGAACACGCATCGCGAGTAGTCGATCTCGAAGCGCACGGGAAACTTGGGATGTGCGGTGTCGGCGGGATCGAAGCCCGCCTCGATCTCGATCACCTTCGCCGGGCACACCGTGGCGCAGAGATTGCACGCGATGCACTGCGGGCTTCCGTCGGGGCGCTGCGTGAGCACGTGCTTGCCGCGGTTGCGCGCGGCGTAGTCGGGCCGCGTCTCCTCCGGGTAGTACGTCGTGAGCGCGCCCTTGCGCCCCGTGATCCAGCGGCCCATGTTGCGCATGAACACGCCGCCGGTGATCGACAGGCCGCGCAGGATCTCGGGCAGGTACGAGCGTTCCCACCACCCCATGGCAGGCGCGTTCCAATATTCACGGCGCACCGGCGCTTTGCTCATGACCGCACCGCCCAGACGATGAGCACCGTCACGCACATGTTCACGAGCGCGAGCGGGAACATGAACTTCCAGGCGAAGCGCAGGAGCTGGTCGTAGCGGAAGCGCGGCAACGACCAGCGCACGAGGATCTGGAAGCTGCACATGATGAACACCTTCACCAGGAACACGATCACCTGCGTGAGCAGCACGCCGCCGTGGCTGAGCGCGATGGTCCTGCCGCCGGGGAGCGTGAAGCCGTCGTCGGTCATGAACGGCAGGTTGTAGCCGCCCAGGAACAGCGTGGTGAAGAGCGCCGCCACGATCGCGATCTCGATGAACTCGGCGAACATGAACAGGCCCATCTTCATCGCGCTGTATTCGGTGAAGTAGCCCGCGATGAGCTCCGATTCCGCCTCCGGCAGGTCGAAGGGGATGCGCTTGTTCTCGGCAATCGCCGCGGTGAGAAAGAGGATCGCGGCGAAGGGCTGGTAGAAGACACCCCACGCCGGCAGGAAGCCCAGCACCACGCCCGATTGCTGCTGCGCGATGTTGCGAAGGTCGACCGTGCCGTAGACGAGGATCAGTCCCAGCACCGTGAGCCCCATGATCAGCTCGTAGGAGATCATCTGCGATCCCGCGCGCAGCGCGCCGAGGAGCGAGAACTTGTTCGACGACGACCACCCGGCGAGCATGGCGCCGATGATCGTGATGCCGCCGAAGGCGAACACGATGAGCAGTCCCGCGTCGAGGGTGGCGATCTGCAGGGGATACGTACGGTCGCCGAACCACGCGGCAATGGACGGGAAGCCCGAGAACAGCTCGGCCGGGCGCAGCGTGCCGCCGAAGGGAATCACGGCAAAGACGAGCAGCACGGGCGCGAAGGTCACCCACGGCGCCAGCGCGTAGGCGAGCTTGTCGTAGGAGGCGGGCTTCCAGTCCTCCTTGAGCAGCATCTTCATGCCGTCGGCGAGGCCGTGGAACAGGCCCCACCAGACGAGCTTCACTTGAGTGAACGGGATGCGCAGGTAGGCGCGGTTGGCGCCGATGCGGTCGGACATGACCGCACCTTGCTTGCGCTCGACCCATGTCAGGACGAGGCCGAACGTCATCAGCACGCCGATCGCGTAGCTGATGAAGACGATGGCGACGACCAGGTCCTGCATTACGCCGCGGCCTCCCTGTCCGAGCGCGTGGCGAGCGCCGCGAACAGCGCCTCGGCGTCCGCCACGGCGTCGGCCTTGGCGAAGCAGCGCGAGAACGCGCTCACCACGCCTTCGAAGTTGGTGTAGCGGCCGTTGCGCTCGGTCTGGATGCTGATGGGGATGAACACATCGGCATCCGCGAGCTCGGGACGCTCGTAGCTGTCGAGGCGTATCACCTTCGCACCCTCCGGCAGGCGCACCGAGCCTTCGCCCCACACGAGGACGAGGTCGGCGACGGGGTCGAGCGTGCCGTTCCAGGCCGGGAAGCGGGCCAGCGCCGCGGCGCTGTTCGGATTCTTGTCGGCGCGGATCAGGAGCTGGTCCTCGACCACTTCACCCGGTTGCGCGACGTGGTCTTGCTTGACGAAGCCCGCGAATCGGGCGCCGAGCGACGCCGCGAACGCTGCGATCTCCTCGTTGCTGCCCCAGCTGGACACGAGCGCGACCGGACGCTTCGCGGCCGCGACGAGATCGCGCGCGGCGGCGACCGCCGCATCGAGCGTCACCGGGCTTCCGCGGAGCATCGGCTGCAGGGCGCGCGGCCGCTCGAAGACCTTCGCCAGATCGCGGCCCTTGTTGCAGATCCAAGGCCCGTTGACCTTGGGATTATCGAGGGGCGTGACGCGTTCGATGCGGGTGTTCTTCGCAGGATCGAGCGCGTGCAGCTTCCACTCCTGCTTGCGGTGCCAAACCTGCACCGTGCAGCCGCGCGCGCAGCCCGGGCACACCGACGGCGTGGGCTCGAGATACCACACGCGCGCGCGGTGCAGGAACGAGCGCGACAGCAGCGCGCCGACGGGGCAGATGTCGACGACGTTGTCCGAATAAGCGTCGCGCTCGAACGCGCCGTCCTCGGAGGCGCGCACGAGCGAATGGTCGCCCCGCTGCTGGATGCCGAGCGCGTTCGTCTTGCTGATCTCGCGGGTGAAGCGGACGCACCGCGAGCACAGGATGCAGCGCTCGTTGTCGAGGATGACGCGCGGCCCGAGCTCGTGGTACTTGGTGGCGTGGACCTTGGCGTCGACGGACACCGACGGCTTGCCGTTGTACTTGTAGTGGTAGTCCTGCAGCGTGCACTCGCCGGCCTTGTCGCAGATGCCGCAGTCGACCGGATGATTGAGCAGGGTCAGCTCGAGCATCGCGGCGCGGTGCTCGCGCACGAGGTCGGAGTCGGTGAGCACGCGCAAGCCGTCGGAGACCGGCATGTTGCAGCCGATCTCCACCCAGCTTCTCCCCTCCACTTGCACGACGCACACACGGCAGCTGCCCGCGATGGACAGCGCCGGGTGATAGCAGAAGTACGGCAGCTCGCAGCCGTTGGCGATCGCCGCCTCGAGCACGGTCTGCTCCTTGTCCGCCTGGATCTCGCGGCCGTCTATGAAAATGGTCGGCATTCGAGGTTCCCGTCGCAGCGCGAGCGCTTGTGCTCGATCCAGTAGTCGAACTCGTCGCGGTACTTGGCCAGTATCCCCACCGTCGCATACCCCGCGGCGTCGCCCATCCCGCAGATCGTCGTGCCGTCGTTCATGCGGGCGATGCGGATGAGCTGGTCCAGGTCCTCGGGACGCCCCTTGCCGTCGACGATGCGGTCGATGATCCGGTGCATCCACCCCATGCCCTCGCGGCATGGCGTGCACTGCCCGCAGGACTCGTGGTGGTAGAAGCGCAGCATCACCTGCAGCAGGCGGACCATGCAGGTGCCTTCGGCGATCGCAATCATCCCCCCGGAGCCCATGGAGGAGCCCGCGCCTTCGACCGACTCGCTGTCGAGCGTGAGGCTCGCGATGTCGGCGGCGGTGAGCACCTTGGTCGAGATGCCACCCGGGATGACGCATTTGAGCCTGGCGCCGTTCATCATCCCGCCGCAGTCCTCGTCGAGGAATTTCGCCCACGGGTAGCCGATCTCGACCTCGTACACGCCGGGCTTGGCGATGTGCCCCGAGATCGAGATCAACCGCGTCCCCGGGTTCTTCGCCGTGCCATGCGCGCGGAACGCCTTGGCGCCGTCGCGCAGGATGTTGACGAGGTTCGACAGCGTCTCGACGTTGTTGACGACCGTCGGGCGCTGGTAGAGGCCCTTCACCGTCAGGCGCGGCGGCCGGTTGCGGGGGTAGCCGCGCTTGCCTTCGAGCGATGTCAGCAGGCCCGACGCCTCGCCGCACACGTACGAACCTGCGCCGCGGTGTGCGATCACGTCGCAGGCGAACTCGGTGCCGAAGAGCGGCGCGTCGAGCAATCCCGCGGCGCGCGCCTCCTCGATGGCGCCGGCCAGGCGGCGGTACGGCAAGTCGAACTCGCCGCGGATGTAGACGAAGGCGTTGCGCACCTCGAGCGCGTACGCGGCGATCAGCATCGACTCGAGCAGCAGATGCGGCGCGTTCTCGAGGATCCAGCGGTCCTTGAACGTGCCGGGCTCGCCCTCGTCGGCGTTGGCGCACAGGTAATGCGGCTGACCATCCTTGAGGTTCACGACCTGCCACTTGCGTCCCGCCGGAAACGCGGCGCCGCCGCGGCCCTGGATGCCGGAGGCGGTCACTTCCTTCGTGACCTCGGAGGGCTGCATGCTGCGCACGACCTTCTCGAGCGTCGCGTACCCGCCGCGCGCGCGGTAGTCGGCGAGCGTGTGCGAGGTCGCCGTGACCGCAAACGTCATGAGGAGCCTGCGTCCGGTCATTTCAGCGAGTCCAGCAAGCCGTCGACCGACTCAACACCTACGTTCTCGACGTACTTCTCGTTGACCATCACCACCGGGGCCGTGCCGCACGAACCCAGGCACTCGACCGTCGACAGCGTCACGCGCCCGTCGGGCGTGGTCTCGCCCACGTCGATGCCGAGCTTGTGCTTGCACGCTTCGATGACGCGCTCGGCGCCGCGCATGCTGCACGACACGTTGCGGCAGACGGCGACCTGCCAGCGTCCGACCGCCTCGCGACGGTATTGCGTGTAAAAGGACAGCACTTCCTCGACCTGCACCCGCGCCACGCCCAACGCCGTGGCGAGGGCCCCGATGTCCTCGTCCGCGACGAAGCCCTGGAGCTCCTGGATGCGGCGCAGGCACGGCAGCACCAGCGAGGACGCGAAGCCCGCGGGATATCGGGAGCGCAACGCCGCGAGCTCTGCGGAAGGGATCGGCAGAATGTGATCAGCGGTCACATTCGCCTCCGATCATGTTCACCGAGCCGAAGGTCGGGATGATGTCGGCGAGCTGGTAGCCCTCGAGCAGGCGAGGCAGCCCGCCCATGTGCACGAAGCTCGGGCTGCGCACGTGCACCTTGTGCGGCGTACCGGTGCCGTCGCTCACGAGGTAGAAGCCGAGCTCGCCGTTGGGCGCCTCGTGCGCGACGTACACGTCGCCGGCGGGGACCTGCGGCCCGTCCATCACCAGCTTGAAGTGGTTGATGAGCGACTCGATCTCGCGGTAGACGAGCTTCTTGTCCGGGAACGTGCAGCGGCGGTCGTCGACACAGATCGGCCCGTCGGGCAGCCGCTCGACGATCTGCCGGATCATGTAGATCGACTCGTCCATCTCGCGCATGCGGCAGTAGTAACGGTCGTAGTTGTCGCCGTTGATGCCGACCGGGACCTCGAAGTCGAGCTCGCCGTACGCGAGGTAGGGCGCGTCCTTGCGCAGGTCGCGCGGCGCCCCGGTAGAGCGCAGGATCGGGCCCGTGAAGCCCCAGTGGATCGCCTCCGCGGTCGTGAGCGCGCCGACGTTGCGCGTGCGGTCGATGAAGATGCGGTTGCGGTCCATCAGGCCGTGGATGCGGTCCGTGAATTCCGTGTACTGCGTGAGGATCTCGTCGAGCCGGGCAAGCCATCCCTCGGGGAGGTCGTGCGCGAGCCCGCCGATGCGGCCGTAGCTGTACGTCACGCGCGCCCCGGTCAGGGCCGCGAGGTGCTCGTACATGTAGTCGCGGATCATCACGAGGTACAGGAACGCGGTCATGGCGCCGAGCTCCATGAGCGATGCGGCCACGCATGTGAGGTGATCGCAGATGCGCGAGTACTCCGACAGCAGCGTGCGCAGGTAGCGGCAGCGCGGCGTGATCGTGATTTCCATGAGCGTCTCGACGGCCTCGCAGTAAGCGAAGTCGTTGATGAGCGCCGAGCAGTAGTTGAGGCGGTCGACGTACGGGATCAGGTTGTGCCAGGTGTGCGACTCGCACTCCTTCTCGAAGCCGCGGTGGAGGTAGCCGCAGTGGACGTCGATGCGCTTCACCCTCTCGCCGTCGAGCGCGGCGATGACCTGCAGCGTGCCGTGCGTGGCCGGGTGCGACGGGCCGATGTTGACGATGACGGCGCCTTCCTCCTCGGCGGCGGCGAACGCCGAGCGGACCGGACTTTTCAGCATCATGTCCATCGCGCGCTCATTCGCGGTACGGCACGAGCGGCTGCTCGTGCTCCTTCGCGTAGTCCTTGCGCAGCGGATGCCCCTCGAAGCCCTCGTAGAGAAGGATCGGGCGCAGGTCGGCATTGCCGCGGAACACGATGCCGTACATGTCGTGGCATTCGCGCTCCATGAAGCCGGCGGAGCCGAAAAGACCCGTGAGCGTATCGACCGCCGGATCGGCTTCGGGAACCTCGGTCTTCACGCGCACGCGGACGTGGTGGGTGGTCGAATAGAAGTGGTACACGACCGTGAAGCGCGGCGTGCGCTTCGGCCAGTCCACGGCGGTGACGTCGAGGAAGAGGTCGAAGCCGAAGGCGTCCTTGAGCTTCCTCGCGACCGCGAGCAGGGCCGCCGCAGGCACCGCGAGTTCGAGGATGCCGAAGCTCGTCCTCGCCTGCGCGAGCGTGGCGAAATCCGCGGTCACCTGCTCGAAGACCGCGCTGTTCGGCATCAGAAGCGCTCCGTCACGATCGGGTGCCGCTCGCGCGCGATCTTGTCCTGCAGCAGCATGATGCCGTCGATCACCGTCTCGGGTCGCGGCGGGCAGCCCGGCACGTACACGTCCACCGGGATGATGCGGTCGATCCCGAGGAGGGTCGCGTAGTTCTGGTAGAAGCCGCCGCTCGTGGCGCAGGCGCCGAAGGCCATCACCCACTTGGGCTCGCACATCTGCTCGTACACCTTGAGCAGGATCGGCGCCTGCTTGTGCGTGACGGTGCCCACCACCATCAGGAGGTCGGACTGGCGCGGCGAGAAGCGCGGCAGCGCCGCGCCGAAGCGGTCGGTGTCGTACGGTGTCGAGCTCACCGCCATGAACTCCATCGCGCAGCATGCCGTGACGAACGGGTACGGGAAGATCGAGAACTTGCGTCCCCAGCCGACGAGCTCGTCCTTCTTCGTCGTGAGGTACTCGAACGCCGCCGATCGCGGGCGCGCCGCCACGGCCTTGCCGTCGGCCGCGACGGACCGGATCGGGACGGTCTTGCTCATTGCCGGTTCAGGCGGAGGACTTACCCGAGCCGCCCCGGACGCGCCGCGCCGCCTTCAGGAGGAGGCGCAGCGGGTGGACGCGTTCTCCGTGCGGCTGCCATTCGCGCGTCGATTTGCGGGCTCGCGCCCACGTGGAGGGCTCGGTTGCCCGGAGGGTGTCGGCCGGCGAGGGACTGGCGTGTTCGAACATGATGGGATTCCTAGTCGGTGACCGCTTCGAGCAGCCGTTGCTTGTAGACGTACAGGAGGATGAGCACGAGCAGCGCCACGAATATCGCGAACGTGAGCACCATGAATGCGGTCAGCGGCTGCGCGCCCAGCGCCCAGACGAAAAGAAAGATCGTCTCGAGGTCGAACAGCAGGAACGCGATCGCGACCGCGTAGTACTTGATCGGGACGGCCTTGGTGTTGACAGGGTCGATCGGCTCGGCGCCGCACTCGAAGGCCTCGAGCTTGACCGCGGAGGCGACCGGCTTGGGGCCGAGGACGCGATTCAGGAACAGCGTGAACGCGACGAAGCCCAGGATCGCGATCAGATACAGCACAAACAGGAGATAGGGGTTCGTCGCTGTCTGCATGGTGGCGCCCGCGGCCGGCCCGTCCTGCCGCATGGCAGGTAACTTATTCGCGCGAGGGTCGGGGCCTATTGATTTGGATCAACGGTAGGAACCCGCCGGAAAGGCGTGTTTGCTGCACCGCAGGCGACGCATCGCGTCGCTCGACCGCTGCCGCCGCCGCATCGCATTTACATGACCTAGATCAACTTCGCCGGGCGGACCCGGAGTACGGTGCGGCGGATCGCGCGTCGGATAGCCGCGCCGCCTCGCGGGAGGTTCCAATGAGCTGGTCGCAGGTCTACGACCCATTCGGCAACGCGGTCCTCTCCACGCTCGTGGCGGCGCTGCCGATCATCGTGCTGCTCGGCAGCCTCGCCTTCCTCCACGTCAAGGCGCACTGGGCCGCGATCCTCGGGCTCGTGGTCGCGCTGCTCGTTGCCGTGTTCGCCTTCGGCATGCCGGGCGCCATGGCCGGCAAGACCGCGGTGTACGGCGCCCTGTTCGGACTGCTGCCGATCGGCTGGATCGTGCTCAACGTCATCTTCATGTACCAGCTCACCAACGAGGTGGGCCTGTTCGAGGTGCTGCAAAAGAGCATCACCGGCATCACGCCCGACCGCCGCCTGCAGCTCCTGCTCGTCGCGTTCTGCTTCGGCGCGTTCTTCGAAGGCGCGGCCGGATTCGGCACGCCGGTCGCGGTCACGGCCGCCATCCTGATGGGCCTGGGCTTCACTCCGCTCTCCGCCGCCGGGCTGTCGCTCATCGCGAACACGGCGCCCGTCGCCTTCGGCGCGCTCGGCACCCCGGTGATCGTGCTCGCTGCCGTGACCGGCCTCGACGTCAATGCGCTGAGCGCGATGATCGGACGCCAGCTCCCGTTCTTCTCGCTGCTGGTCCCGTTCTGGCTCATCTGGGCCTTCGTCGGCTTTCGCCGCATGATCGAGATCTGGCCGGCCATTCTGGTCGCCGGCGTCGCCTTCGCCGTCCCGCAGTTCCTGGTGTCGAATTTCCATGGGCCGTGGCTCGTGGACGTGGTCGCCTCGGTGTGCTCGATGGCCGCGCTCGCGCTGTTCCTCAAGGTGTGGCGGCCGGAGAGGGTCTGGACGAGCGCGTCCAGGGTGGGCGAGACGGTGACCCACGCCGAGGCGGAAGCCAAGGCCGTTCGCCACGGCTACACGCGGAGCCAGATCGTGAAAGCCTGGACGCCGTGGGCGATCTTGAGCGTGCTCGTGTTCATCTGGGGGCTGCCGCAGGCCAAGGATTGGCTCAATGCACTTTCCTCGCCCAAATTCCCCGTCGAGGGGTTGCACAATCTGGTCGTGCGCATGCCGCCGGTGGTGCCCAAGCCGACGCCCGAGGCCGCGGTCTATGTCCTCAATTGGCTGTCCGCGACCGGCACCGGGATCCTCATCGCCGCGGTCGTCGCCGGCTTCGTCATGGGGATCTCGATCCCGTCCATGGTCAGGGTCTACGGCAAGACGCTGCACCGCGTCCGCTACTCGCTGCTCACCATCGCGGCGATGCTCGCGCTCGGCTACACGACCAAGGGCGCCGGGCTCGACTCGACCCTGGGCCTCGCCTTCGCCCACACCGGTTGGCTGTACCCCTTCTTCGGGACGATGCTGGGCTGGCTCGGGGTTGCGCTGACCGGCTCGGACACGTCCTCGAACGTGCTGTTCGGCGGCCTGCAAAAGGTGTCCGCCGAGCAGCTGGGCCTGTCGCCCGTGCTGATGGCCGCGGCCAACAGCAGCGGCGGGGTGATGGGCAAGATGATCGACGCGCAGAGCATCGTGGTGGCGTCGACCGCCACACAGTGGTACGGCCACGAGGGCGACATCCTGCGCTACGTGTTCTTCCACAGCTTGGCGCTTGCCTCGCTGATGGGCGTGCTCATCATGGCGCAGGCGTACGTGTGGCCGTTCACGGCGCTCGTCGTGCACTGAGGAACGCAAGGGAAGTGGCCGCCACACTGCGCGCGCCGTACGACGCCCTGTACCGCGACCTGCGGGCGTTCATCCCGTCCGAGCGCCTGGTCACCGACCCGCTGCGGCTCCTCGCCTGGGGCACCGACGCGAGCTTCTACCGCCTCGTCCCGGCGCTCGCCGTGGTCGTCGACAGCGAGCGCGAGGTCGTCGAACTCCTCGCCGCCTGCACGCGTCGCGGCACGCCGGTCACGTTCCGCGCGGCGGGAACGAGCCTGTCGGGGCAGGCCATCACCGATTCGGTGCTGGTGCTCACCGGCGATGGCTGGCGCGGCTGCGAGGTCGCGGGCGACGGCAGCACGATCGACCTCCAGCCCGGCGTGATCGGCGCCGAGGCGAACCGCCGCCTGCTGCCGTTCCGACGCAAGCTCGGACCCGACCCGGCCTCGATCGACGCCGCCAAGATCGGCGGGATCGCCGCCAACAACGCGAGCGGAATGTGTTGCGGCACGGCGCAGAACACGTACCACACGCTGCGCGGCCTGCGCGTCGTGCTGGCCGACGGAACGGTGCTCGACACGCGGGAGGCGAAAAGCCGCGAGGCGTTCCGCGAGCGCCGGGCCGACCTTTGCCGGGCGCTCGATGCGCTCGCGACCACGACGCGCAGCGACGAGGCGCTCGCGGCGCGGATCCGCCACAAATTCCGCATCAAGAACACGACCGGTTACAGCTTGAACGCCCTCGTCGACTTCGAGGACCCGATCGACGTGCTGGCGCACCTCATGGTCGGCTCGGAGGGCACGCTCGGCTTCATCAGCGAGATCAGCTACGACACGGTGCCGGAGTACGCGGACAAGGCGAGTGCGCTCATCCTGTTCCACGAGCTCGAAACGGCCTGCGCGGCGGTGACGATCCTCGCGCAGGCCCCGGTGGCGGCGGTGGAGCTCGCCGACCGCGCGGCGCTGCGGTCCGTGGAAGGCAAGCCGGGCCTGCCCGAGAGCCTTCGCGCCGTCGGCCGCAACGGCGCCGCGCTGCTCGTCGAGACGCGCGCGCCGGACGCGGCGTCGCTCGGCGCGCAGATCGCGGCGATCGAAGCGGCGCTCTCGGGAGTCGCGACCTTCGAGCCCGTGCGCTTCTCGACCGACCCCGCCGAGTGCGCCCGCTTCTGGAACGTGCGCAAGGGAATGTTCCCGTCCGTGGGCGCGGTGCGCAAGGCCGGCACGACGGTCATCATCGAGGACGTCGCGTTCCCGGTCTCGCGGCTCGCCGACGCGACGCTCGACCTGCAGCGCCTGCTCGCCTCGCACGGCTATCCGGACGCGATCATCTTCGGCCACGCGCTCGCCGGCAACCTGCACTTCGTGTTCACGCAGGACTTCAACTCGCCCGCCGAGGTCGCCCGCTATCGCGGCTTCATGGATGCCCTGTGCCGCCTGGTCGTCGAGGATTACGACGGCTCGCTCAAGGCCGAGCACGGCACCGGCCGCAACATCGCGCCCTTCGTCGAGCTCGAATGGGGTGTGGAAGCCTACCACCTCATGCGCCGCATCAAGGCGCTCTTCGACCCCGCCGGCCTGCTCAATCCCGGCGTGCTCATCAACGGCGATCCGGATTCGCACGTCACGCACCTGAAGCCGCTGCCGCAAGCCGATCCGCTGGTCGACAAGTGCATCGAATGCGGTTTCTGCGAGCCCAAGTGCCCCTCGCGCGGGCTCACGCTGTCGCCGCGCCAGCGCATCGCGGGCTGGCGCGAGATCGCGCGGCTTTCGCGCGAGGGCGACCGCACCGCCGAGATGCAGGCGCTCTACGACTACCACGGCATCGACACTTGCGCCGCGTGCGGGCTCTGCGCGACCGCGTGCCCGGTCGGCATCGAGACGGGGCTGCTCATCAAGGCGGTGCGCGGGCGGCGCGCCTCGAAGTTCGCGCACCGCGTGGCGGGCGCAGCGGCCGATCACTACGGCGCGCTCACCGCCGGCGTACGCGCCGGACTCGCCATCGCCGACGGGCTGCATTCGCTCCGCGGCCCCGTGGAACGCGTGCGCCAGTGGAGCGGAAACCGGCTGCCCAAGTGGTCGTCCGCGCTGCCGCGTCCCGCGCGCTGGGCGCCGGAACCGGCGGCGGCCGGCGCGGAGCGCATCGTGTACTTCCCGAGCTGCGCGTCGCGCACGATGGGGCCGCAGCGCGGCGACGACGCCGAGCCGCTCCCGCAGGTCGCTGTGCGGCTCTTCGCCAAGGCGGGCTACGAGGTCGTGATCCCGGAGGGCCTTCCCGACCTCTGCTGCGGCCAGCCGTTCGAGAGCAAGGGCTTCTCGGTCGCGGCCGACCGCAAGTCCGCCGAGCTTCAAGCCGCTTTGCGAGCGGCGAGCGAGGACGGACGCTACGCGATCGTGTTCGACACGAGTCCCTGCGCGTACCGCATGAAGCGCGTGGCCGAGGGCCTTGCCGTGCGGGACAGCGTGGAGTTCATCCACGACGCGGTGCTGCCGCGCGTGGCCATCGTGCCGATGCGCGAGTCCGTGGCGATCCACCCGGTGTGCAGCGTTCGCAAGATGGGCACCGTCGACAAGCTCGATGCGGTCGCGCGCCGCTGCAGCGATCAAGTGGTGACCGTCCCCGACGTGCTGTGCTGCGGCTTCGCAGGCGACAAGGGCTTCAACCGGCCCGAGCTCAACGAGTACGCGTTGCGGCATCTCGCGCAGAGCCTGCCGGCCGGGTGCAAGCGCGGCTGCTCGACGAGCCGCACGTGCGAGATCGGGCTGTCCGAGCAGGCCGGATTCGCGTACCGTTCGCTCATCCACCTCGTCGACGCCTGTGCGCAGGGGAGGGCGCCATGAAAGCCGCCTTGTTCGTTCCATGCTACGTCGATGCGTTCTTTCCCGAGGTCGGCATCGCGACCCTCGAGCTGCTCGAACGCCTGGGCGTGGACGTGGCCTATCCGCTCGACCAGACGTGCTGCGGGCAGCCGATGGGCAACAGCGGCTGCCGCGACGACGCCAAGGCGACCGAGGCGCTGTTCGTGAAGAACTTCGGCGGCTTCGACTACGTGGTCTCGCCGTCGGGAAGCTGCACGCATCACGTGCGGGAGCACCTCACCTCGATCCCGCAGACCAAAGCCGTGAAGCAGGTGCGTGAGCGCACCTACGAGCTCGTGGAGTTCGTGCACGACGTGCTGAACGTGCGCGAATTTCCCTGGGCCGAGTTTCCGCACACCGTGGGCCTGCACAACGGCTGCGCGTCGCTGCGGGCGCTGCGCACGGCCAAGATGTCGGAGATCGCCGAGCCGGCGTTCAGCAAGCCGCTCGATCTGCTTTCGAAGGTGCGCGGCATCCGCTTCGCGAAGCCCGCGCGCCCGGACGAGTGCTGCGGCTTCGGCGGGACGTTCTCCGTGTTCGAGGAGCCGGTGTCGGCCAAGATGGGCTACGACAAGGTGAGCGATCATCACAAGGCCGGCGCCGAGTACATCGTGTCGGCGGACATGTCGTGCCTCATGCACCAGAAGGGCTGCGCGGAACGGCTGGGGCTGCCGATCAAGTTCATCCACATCGCCCAGATATTGAACGGCACCAGGGAATGAAGAGGATCGATCACTCCGAGGCGTCGTCGAAGTTCATCAAGGCGACCGACCACCTCGACTTCCACGACAAGCGCCTCTGGGACCTGCGCCAGAAGCGCGATCGCGAGAGCGGGGCGCTGCCCGAGTGGGAGGCGCTGCGCTCGCTCGCCTCCGCGATCAAGGAGCACACGCTCACCCACCTTTCGCAGTACCTCGAGGAGTTCGAGCGCAACGCGGTGAAGAACGGCGCGACCGTGCACTGGGCGACCGACGCCGCGGAGCACAATCAGGTCGTCTACGACATCCTGCGCTCGCGCGGCGCGCGCACGCTGGTGAAGGCAAAGTCGATGCTGACCGACGAGTGCGAGATGCGCCCGTTCCTGACGAACCGCGGCATCGAGGTCATGGAGACCGACCTGGGCGAGCGCATCCAGCAGCTCGACGACGAGCCGCCGAGCCACATCGTCGTGCCGGCGGTGCACAAGCTGCGCGGCGACGTCGCGCGCGTCTTCGCCGACACGCTCGGCACGGACCGCAAGAACAGCGACGTGCACTACCTGGCCGAGAGCCAGCGCCGGCACACCCGCCCGTATTTCCTCAAGGCCGACGCCGGCATGACCGGCGCCAACTTCGCGGTCGCCGAGACCGGCAGCGTCGTGGTGTGCACCAACGAGGGCAACGCCGACCTGTCGGTGCACCTGCCCAACCTCTACATCGCCTGCATCGGCATCGAGAAGATCATCCCGCGCATCGAGCACCTCGGCGTGTTCGTGCGCATGCTGTCGCGCAGCGCGCTCGGCTCCCCCATCACGCAGCTGACGTCGCACTTCCGCGCGCCGCGCAAGGGCACGCAGATGCACATCGTGCTGGTCGACAACGGGCGCGCGGAGCGCCTCGGCATGGCCGACTTCTGGTACTCGCTCAAGTGCATCCGCTGCGGCGCGTGCATGAATACCTGCCCCGTGTACCGGCGCAGCGGCGGCTTGAGCTACGGCGCGACGTACTCGGGGCCGATCGGGGTGATCATCGACCCCACGTTCAATCTGCGCAAGTACAGCGCGCTGCCTTTCGCGTCCACGCTCAACGGCAGCTGCACGCACGTCTGTCCCGTGAAGATCAACATTCACGAACAGATCTACAAGTGGCGCGAGGTCATCGCCGCGCGCCACCAGCTCCCCTTCGTCAAGCAGGAGGCGATGCGGGTGGCGGGCAAGGTGCTTTCGAGCCCCAAGCTCTATCGCGCCGCCGTGGAGACCACCGGCGCCGGCATCGAGCACCTGCCGCGCTTCATGATGTACAACAAGTTGAATGCCTGGGGGCGCCAGCGCGAGGTGCCCACGGCGCCGCCGTACACCTTCCGGCAGTGGTATCTCAAGAACCGGGCCGACAGGGGGAAGAAATGAGCAGCCGCGACGAAATCCTCGCCCGGGTCAGGCGCAACCAGCCCGCGGCGGTCGCGCTGCCCTCCCTCCCGGTCTTCGCACAGCCTGCCGGTCCGGCGATCGAGCGCTTCAAGGCGGGCGTGACGCGGATGGGCGGGAAGGTCGTCGATCCGCCCGCGGACGGCATCGAAGCACTCGTGGAACGATTGTTTCCCGACGCCAAGGTGATCGCGTCCGCCGCCACCGAAGTCCGCGGCAACCGCGCGCTCGCCAAGGCGCAGCCGGCCGACCTGGCCGACGTCGACGTCGGCATCGTCCGCGCGCTCTTCGGCGTCGCCGAGACTGGCTCCGTATGGCTGACCGATAGGCAGTTCGGTGTTGATTCGCTGGGCTTTCTCGCGCAGCACCTCGTGGTCCTGCTGGACCCCACGCGGATCGTCGGCAGCCTGCACGATGCGTACCGGGATGCAGGGGCGTTCGACGCGCGCTACGGCGTCTTCATGACGGGCCCCTCGGCCACGGCGGACATCGAGGGCATCCTGATTCACGGCGCGCAGGGCGTACGAAGCCTGACCGTCGTGCTCGCGGCACCCTGAAGCGCTCCGATTGTTGCGCCGATGCAACGCGCGCCAAGAGTCTCGTACCACGGACGTTGCCGCGGGTTCCCGTCGCCGCCCAAGATAAACGTGGGTACTTGATCGAGGTCAACAATTTCGTGCAGACCGGGGCGTAAAACCTAATCCCAAAGGGGTCTTGGCGGCCACCTGCCGAACCCCTCGGAAAGCGGTCAAGCGACTGAAGAAGAAAGGGAAAGGGGCATTCCATGCGTAAATCGTTCATCGCGCTGGCCAGTGTGGTCGTGGCCTTCGCGACGCTCTCCTGCGCTCCCCTGCACGCGCAGGAATCCAAGGCCAGCAAGCAGGTCGCCCCCGTCTGCGCCAATTGCCACGAGGCTCAGTGGAAAGCGATCGACCTCACGGCGCACGGGGCGAAAAACGACGCCGACGGCAGCATGTGCCAGGCGTGCCACGGCAGCGCCGCGGAGCACCTCAAGGATCCGATGAAGGCGAAGCCTGCGAACCCGTTCGGCAAGAACGGCACGGTGCAGGCGCGCACGGACGTGTGCCTCGGCTGTCACGCGAGCAACCGCAATCTCGCGTTCTGGACCTCCGGCAAGCACCAGATCAACGAGGTGACCTGCGCCAATTGCCACAGCATCCACGGCAAGTCGCTGGCGCCGAGCATCAACAAGTTCGTGACGACCTTCCTGCCCAACCAGGAAGACATCTGCGCCAACTGCCACCAGCCGATCCGCGCGGCGACGTTCAAGCCTTCGCACCATCCGATCATCGAGGGCAAGATCCGCTGCACCGACTGCCACAACCCGCACGGCGCGATCACGCCGGCGATGCTGAAGCAGCCCACCATCAACGACCAGTGCTACTCGTGCCACGCCGACAAGCGCGGTCCGTACGTGTTCACGCACCCGCCGGTCGAGGAGAACTGCGCGACCTGCCACAACCCGCACGGCTCGGTCCACGCGCGGCTGCTGAACGAGTCTGCGCCGAACCTGTGCCAGGACTGCCACGACGGCTCGCGCCACCCCGGAACGATCTACGGCGCGGCGGGCGGCTTCCTCTGCCTGCCGGGCGACACGTCGACCGCATGCAACAACAAGACCGGACAGCCTAACGCGAACGTGAACACACGCCTCGTGTCCCGCGCTTGCCTGAACTGCCACAGCCAGATTCACGGCTCGAACGCGCCGGGTAGCCGCGGCCAGTACTTCATTCGGTGAGGCCGGAGACAATCATGAGCAAGAAGCTGCTTTCGACGCTGATCGCGAGCCTGTTCGCGGCGGCACCGGTCTTCGCGCAAAGCGACGATGACCCGATGCGTGTCCAGGGGACGGCGACGCTCGGCGGGATGTACAACAACACCAACGCCTTCGACAAGGCGAACATCAACCTGTACCAGGACCTCAACAACGGCGCCCTGTCCAACGTCGGCGTCATGGGCCGCAACAGCACCACGTGGTTCCAGGGCTACGGCGAGAACTTCGGCCGGACCGACCAGTTCATGTTCCTGCGCGGCGGCATGTACGACGTGTTCAAGGCGGGCGCGTACCTCAACGACATCCCGCGCCAGTTCTCGACCAACGCCTACTCGCCTTACGTCGGCATCGGCGGCAACACGCTCACCACGGTGTTTCCGCTGACCTCGCTGCCGACGCCGCAGCCGCCTCCGAACT
>DATJXV010000027.1:0-37564 GCA_035499955.1 Casimicrobiaceae bacterium | reverse complement strand
GAGCGGCGCGAGGCGATACTGCTGCTCCTCGGGCAGGCGCAGCGGCTCCTGGCTCGTCGCGAGGATCGTGACGTCCGGTGCGCCGCGCAGCACGGTCTCGACGAGCGGCGCGACCGCGTCGAGAAGATGCTCGCAGTTGTCGAGCACGACGAGCGCGGTGCGGCGCGAAAGCCCGGCGGCGAGCTCGTCGGTCGCGGCCGGGCCGCCGACCTTGATGTCGAAGACTTGCGCCACGGCATTCGGCAGCAGCGCCGGGTCCGACAACCCGGCGAGCTCGACCATCCACGCGCCGTCGCGCCAACGGGGCGAGAGCATGTGCGCCGCTGCCTGGGCGAGCCTGCTCTTGCCGATCCCGCCCGCGCCCACGATGGTCACCAACCTGTTCACTTGCGCGAGGGCGGCGAGGGCGGCGAGCTCGTCGTCGCGCCCGAAAAGCTCGGGCAGGGCGGCCGGCAGATTCGTGAGCCGCGCGGGAGTCGCGCCGGCGGCTTGGTCGGGCGGCGAAGGCGCGGCGTCGGCCGCGCCGGCGAGGCGCGCCGTGAAGCGGTAGCCGCGCCCGGGAATGGTCGCGATGGCCTGCGGCCCGAGGAGCTTGCGCAGGCTGCTGACCTGCACTTGCAGGTTGTTCTCTTCCACGACCACGCCGGGCCAGACGAGCTCGATGAGTTCGCGCTTGCTGACGAGCCGCTCGCGCCGCTCGACGAGCGCGAGAAGGAGGTCGAAGGCGCGCTGGCCGAGCGCAGCGGGCCGCCCGTCGATCAGGAGCCGGCGCTCGGTAGGTAGCAGCTGGACGCTGCCGAAAACGTACGCGGTGCTCACGGCCGGGTTAGGCTACCACGGCCCGGGCCGCACCTAGGGTCCTAGTCCGCCGGCGGGATCGTCGCCTTCACCACGATGTCGCGGTAGCGCGCGATGTCGCCTTCGTACTTGCGCACCGCGTCCTCGGGCGTGCTCTGCGTGGCCGTCGCGCCTTGCACGCGGAACTGCGCGATCACCTCGGGCATCGCCGTGATCGCGTTGAAGGCCGCGTTGAGCTTCGCCACAACCTCGACGGGTGTCGCCGCGGGCACGTACGCGCCGAAGAAGCTGCTGTAGGTGAATTGCGGCAGGCCCGCTTGCCCCGTCGTCGGCACGTCCGGCAGGTCGGGATCGCGGCGCGGCCCCGTAAAGGCGAGTGCGCGCAGCTTGCCGGAGGCGATGTGCTGCAGGAGCCCCGGTGCGTTGACGATCATGAAGTCGGCGTCGCCGCGCAGCAGGCCCGCGATGGCGTCCGACGCGCCGCGGTAGGGAATGATCGTGACGTCGACGCCCGCGTCGAGCTTGAAGAGCTCGATGCCGAGGCGCGCCCCGTTGGAGGCGAAGTTGTACTTGCCGGGGCTCGCCTTCAGGAGCGCGATGAACTCGCCCAAGGTCTTCGCGGGCACCTTCTCGGCGTTGACCACGATCAGGTTGTAGTACTCGCAGAGCACGGCCACCGGGCGGAGCTCGCGCGTCGGATCGAAGCGCAGCTTCTGGTACATCACCGGGTTGACCGTCGCCGCACTCGAGTTGAAGAGCAGCGTGTAGCCGTCGGGTGTGGCCTTGGCGGCGAACTCCATCCCGATGTTGCCGTCGGCCCCGCCGCGGTTCTCGATCACGACCGGCTGGCCGAGCGACTTGCCGAGCCGTTCGCTTACGAGGCGGGCGAAGACGTCGGTGCCGCCGCCCGCGGGGAAAGGCACGACGGCCTTGATCGGTCGGTCGGGATACTGCGCGAGCACGGGCGCGATCAGGAGCGCCGCGGCAACGGCGATGGCGAGGCGCTTCATCGCAGCGTCCACACCGGCGCGCGCTTCTCCCTGAAGGCGCGCGCGCCCTCGGCGCCGTCCTCGCTTTCCGCGGTCTCCTGGTCCAGTTGCTTCGCGTACGCGACCAGCGGCGCGGGGAACGCGGCGGTGAGGCGATACAGGCGCACCGCGGCCTGCACCGCGAGCGGCGAGCTCTCGCAGACCATCTGCGCCATCGCCTCGGCGGCGGCCATGAGCTCGGCCGCCGGCACCACCTTGTTCACGATCGCCTGGGCGTAGCACTCCTGCGCGGTGAGCCGGCCGTTGCACAGCGTGAGGTACGCGGCAGTGGTGCGCGGCAGCGCGGTATACAGGTTGTGGCACGAGCCCAGCCGTCCTATCTTGGTGTGCGTGTCGCCGATCCACGCGGTGTCCGCCATGACGCGCAGCTGGCACTGCAAAGCGAGCGTCAGCCCCACGCCCACCGCGAGCCCGTTGATCGCGGCGATCAGCGGCTTCTCGAGATTGGCGTCCGACGGCTGCCCGCCGCCGCCCCAGAAGAACAGCGGGTTGTTGGGATCCTCGTGCGGCGTGCGGGCGCCCTTCGCCTGGTGCTCGGCCAGGAACTTGACGTCGCGCCCCGCGCAGAACGCCTTGCCGGCGCCGCTGACGATGCCGACGTAGACGTCGGGGTCGAGGCCCATGTCGCGCCAGCACGAGCGCAGCTCGGCGTAGGCGTACGAGTGCAGCGCGTTCAGCACGTCGGGGCGGTTGATCGTGACGTAGGCCACATGGCCCCTCTTCTCGTAGATGACGTGCTCCAAGTTGCGCGGCATCGAGGACGGGTCGTACGGGGATTCGTAGCGGGGCATGGAGGGACTCCTATTCGATCACGAGCAGCCCGTCGACGGCCGCGGCGGCCGCCGCAGCGAGCTTCAACGGATTGACCTCGAGCGTGAAGCGCGGCCACGGCGCCGTGCAGGCGAGCGCCGAGAACCGCGCGAGATAGTCGGCGGCAAGCTCGCGCTGCCGCGTGGAAAGCCAGCCGGGCATGCGGCGCAGCGTGCGCAGGCCGCCCACGAGGTCGAAGGCGCCGGTGACATCGATCGGCGCGCGGGCGAACGCGACGTCGTCGACGAGCTCGGTGGCCGCGCCGCCGACTCCGCACCCGACGACGACGCCGAACTCGCGGTCGCGGAACGCCGTGACCAGGAGCTCGCGGTCGCCTTCGAACATGTGCTGTACCCATACGCCGTCGAGCGCCACGCCGAGTTCGGCGGCCCGCGCATGGAATCGCCGCTCGACCTTCGCGGCCTCCTGCTCGGTGGCAATACCGAGCGCGACGAGCCCGACCGCGGCGCGATGCGTGATGACGGGGGACAGCGCCTTCATCGCCACCGGGAAGCCGACCGCACGCGCGATGGCGGCGGCCTCGCCCGCCTTCGCAGCGCTTTGTCCGCGCGCGACCGCGAGACCCGCCGCGCCGAGAATCGCCGCCACGCGATCCTCGGGCAGCACTTGCGATCCGGGCGCGCTCGCGACAAAGTCGTGCCAGGGGAACGCCTCCGCGGGCGGCGCGACGCGTCGAATCGCGTGGCGCAGCGCGTCCGAGTAGGCCACGAGATGGCGCAGCGCGCGCACCGCCCGCGCGTGCTCGGAGAAGGCGTAGATGCCGCGAGAGGCTAGCGCTGCCGGCGTGCCTTTGGGCATCGCTTGCCAGGTGAGGAACATCGCCTTTTGCGCGCGTTGCCTCGCGGCGTCGTACATGCCGACCAGCTCCGGCGCTAGACGGTCGAAGCCCGCGGCGAGGAACAGCCAGGCGTCGACGTCCGGTGCCGCAGCCAGCGTGTCGAGCGCCGCGGGGACGTCGGCGCGGTGCCTCGGCACCGTCATCATGCCGGGCGTGAAGTCGATCGGATTGGCCACCGAGGAGAGCGGCGTGACGAGGTCGCGGAGCTCGTTGCGCGTGGCTTCGGCGAGCAGCGGCACCTGCAGCCCCGCGCGCTCGCACTGATCGGTGCAGACCACCCCGCTGCCGCCGCCGAAGGACGACACGAGCACGCGCGGCCCGGCCGGAAGCTGGTCGCGCCGCATCGATCCCAGCTGCAGGCACACGTCGAGGAGCTCCTCGCTGGAATGCACGCGGATCACCGCGAGCTCGCGGCAGATCGCATCGAAGGTGCGGTCGCTGCCGGCCAGCCGGCCCGTGTGCGCGAGCGCGGCGCGGCTTCCCGCTTCCGCCGTCCCGCCCTTGAGCACGACCACGGGCTTTTCTCGCGTCTTGGCGAGCGCGAGCGCGTCGACGAACGCGTCGGGGTCGGACAGGCCCTCGGCGTACACGGCGATGACGTGCGTACCGTCGTCGTCGACCAGGGCCCGCATGAAGTCGGAAAGCCCGAGCGCCACCTCGTTGCCGCAGCTTGCCGTGACGCGAAAGCCGAGGCCGAACTCCTCGGCGCGGGCGTGCGCCATGACCGAGATGCCGCCGCTCTGGCTCACCATCGACACCACACCGGGGATCATGCGCGTGCGGTCGCGCAGCATCGTCGTGAACGACGCGGTGAGCCCGTTGCCGGTGTTGAGCAGGCCTACGCAATTGGGACCGCACAAAAGGAAGCCGCTGTCGCGGCAGAACGCGGCGAGCTCGCGCTGCCTGGCAACGCCTTCGCCGCCGACCTCGGCGAATCCGCCGGCCCACGCGACGCCGGCTGGGACGCCCGCCGACACGCAGTCGCGCACGACGCCCAGTACGTCGTCCGCCGCGACCGCGATCACGGCGAGGTCCGGCACGCCGGGAAGCTCGCGCAGGCTCGGATAGCACTGCAGCCCGGCGACGGTGGCGCGGCCCGGGTTGACCGGCCACACCGGTCCGGCGAAGCCGAAACGGGCAAGGTAGCCCGCGGCGATGCCGCCGAGGCTGCCTTCGCGGTCGGAGGCGCCGACGACGGCGACGGCGCGCGGCGCGAGCAGCGGGGTCAGCCGGCCGAACGTCATCGTTCGCGCGAAGGGGTGCTCGTCATTGCAACTTGATCTTCGCCTCGTCGATCAGCTTGGACCACTTCTGCGACTCGCGCGCGAGGACGGCGCCGAACCCCGCCGCGGTGCCGTACTCCGGATCGATCCCTTGCAGGACCAATGCGTCGTGCACGGCGGGATCCTTGAGCGCCGTGGCGAGCGCGTTGCTCAGGATCGCGACGCGATCGGCGGGCACGCCGGCGGGCGCGATGAGGCCCCACGTGCCGCTCATCTCGAACGCGGGCAGTCCCACTTCGGCGAAGGTCGGCACGTCGGGAAAATTGGCCGCGCGCGTCTTGCCGGTGACCGCCAGTGCGCGCACCTTGCCCGCCTTGATGAGCGGCACGAGCGGCACGTTCTCGATGATCACCTGCACGCGCCCGCCCATGAGATCGGTGACCGCGGGCCCGCTGCCTTGATAGGGGATATGCACGATCTCCACCCCCGCCGCGCGCATGTAGAGCTCCATCGCAAGATGCGGCGCGGTGCCCACGCCGGCGGAAGCGAAGTTGTACTTGCCCGGCGCGGCTTTGACGAGCGCCACGAACTGCGCGTAGTCGTTCGCGGGGACGTCGTTTCCGATGGCGAGGATGTACCGCAGCGTGCCGAGCGCGCCGATCGGCGTGAAGCTCTTCAGCGGGTCGTACTTCAGGTCGTAGAGCTTGCCCGCGGCGGTGTGCGGGATCGCGTTGACGAGCAGCATCGTGTAGCCGTCGGCGGGCTGCCGCGCCGCGAAGTCGGTGCCGAGGGTGCCGCCGGCGCCGCCGTGGTTCTCCACCACGAACGGCTGGTTGAGGATCTCGCCCATGCGCTTGGCGAGAATGCGGCCCAGCGTGTCGGTCGCGCCCCCGGGTGGGAAAGGCACGACGAGCTTCAGCACGCGGTCGGGGAACGCTTGCGCCTGCGCGGCGAGCGGCAGCATTGCCAGCAGGACGGCGGCAAACGCGCGTCGGACGAGGGTCATGCCTTCCTCCAGCCTGCGTTCTTTTGAATCGGTTCAAAGCCCGCTACGGTACACGAGAGGTGGGAGCGGCACAAGCCGGGCGGCTTTGGCACAATGGACACCGCCATGTTCTGCGCGCCGACCATCGCCACCGACGTCTTCACCCGCCTCCCGGACGCGCTGCGCCGCCATGGCGTGGACACCGCGTGGACGAACGCGCGCGGGAGCGGCGCGCTGCATTCGTTCCTCGAAGGGCCGTCGTTCGACCGCGAAGGGCGCCTGTATTGCGTGGACATTCCGCACGGCCGCATCTTCCGCATCTCGCCCGCGGGCGAGTGGGAGGTGTTCGCCGAATACGACGGCAATCCGAACGGCCTCAAGATCCACCGCGACGGCCGCATCTTCGTGGCCGACCACAAGCTGGGCATCGTCGTCTTCGATCCCGTGACGCGCGCGCGCACGCTCGTCGCCGGGGGCAGCGCGCAGGGCCCGTTCCGCGGCGTGAACGACCTCGTGTTCACCGACAACGGCGACCTCTACTTCACCGACCCGGGCGAGAGCGGGCTCGACGACCCCCACGGCCGCGTGTTCCGCATGAACGCGGGCGGCGGGATCGACCTTCTGTACGACGGCCTGCCGTACCCCAACGGCCTCGTGTTGACCCCCGCGCAGAACGCGCTGTACGTCGGCGTCACCCGCTCGCTGCAGGTGTTGAGGCTTCCGCTGCGCGACGGGCGCATCCACAAGAGCGGCGTGTTCCTGCAGCTTTCCGGCGGACTCGGCGGTCCTGACGGCATGGCGGTCGATGCGCAAGGCGGCATCGTGGTCGTCCATGCCGGCTTCGGAACGGTGTGGTACGTGAGCGCGCTCGGCGAGCCCCTGGGGCGGATCCGCTCCTGCGCGGGCATTCGCACGACCAATGTCGCGTACGGCGGCGAGGACGGCCGTACGCTATACATCACCGAGGCGGAAGAGGGCGTAATCCTGCGCGCGCGCATGCCGGTGCCCGGCCGCGCGATGTACTCACACGGCTAGCGCCGGCCGGCAAGGTTGACCACGCGTGCGGCGTCGCCGTGCGCGATCACCGAGCCGCGGAACTCGATCGCCGCCTCGAGCGCGACCGTGCGGGGGGCGCCGCTCGCACGGCTGACCCGCTGCATCAGGAGGTCCCACGCGGCCTCGACCATCGCGACCGCGGGCTGCCGCACCACGGACAGCGTCGGCCGCACGAGGGCCGCCCATTCCGGGTCGTCGAACGCCACTACCGACAGCTCGCTCGGGCACGCGACGTGAAGCTCTCCGAGAAAGCGCAAGACGAGCGACGCCTGGTGGCTGTTGCTGACGACGAGCGCCGTCGGCGGTCGCCTGCGCCTGAGGACGCGCGCGAGCTCGTCGCGCAGGAAGGCGTCGTCGTTGCGGTACTCGATGCAGTCGGTCTCGATGGCGTGACGTCGCTGCGCGTCGGCGAGGCCGGCCAGGCGATGCTTCGTGACGAGCCGGTTGCGCGAGCGGCAGACGAACAGCAGCCGCGTGTGGCCGAGCGCGATCAGGCGCAGCGCGACTTCGCGCATCGCGGCCCGATTGTCGAGGATCACCTGGTCGAAGCGCGGGTCGTTCATCGGCCGGTCGACGATGACGAGCGGCACCTCCTTGCGCGCGGCGAAGTCGAGCGCCTCGCGCGGGGCCGGGCTCGGCACCAGGATCAGCCCGTCGACACGGTAGCGAACGAGCTCCTCGATGCGGTCGAGCTCGGTGGCGGGGTCGTGCCGGCTGAACACGTGCATCACGCCGTAGCCGTTGCGCGAAGCGATCTCCTCGAACGTCTCGGAGAGCGCGTTGAGATACGCGGTCGAGGTATGCGGCAGGCAGATGCCCACCACGCGCCACAGGCCATGGCGCAGGCGCTGGGCGTGGAAGTTCGGGACGTAGCCGAGTGCGTCGATCGCCTTCTGCACGCGGGCGCGCAGCGGCGCGCTCACCTGGACACGGCCGGAGAGGACGTGCGAGACCGTGCCGACCGACACGCGGGCACGGCGGGCGACGTCCTTGATCCGGGCGCGGCTGACAGCGGGCTCGCGGGCGCTCATCGCTTGAGCATCGTAGCACCGCCACGGGTTTGCCATGATCGTTCTTCGAATTGCCCGCGGCCCGGCATTTGCTTGCGTCATCGGAATGCTCTAATGCGCCTGCATCGCGCACCGCCGACCAGGGAGAACCCATGCCGACCTTGCAACACCGCGCCCTGCGCGCGCTCGCCGCTGGACTCGTCCTGCTCGCAGCGACCGCGCAAGCACAGACCGTCGAGTTCTTCAGCCCGCGCGGCGAGGTCAAGGGCGTACGCCAGGTCACGGCGCGCTTCGGCAAGCCCATGGTGCCGTTCGGCGACCCGCGCGAGGTCGATCCTTTCACGATCGACTGCGCCGAGAAGGGAATCGGGCGCTGGGCCGACCCGCGCAACTGGGTATACGACTTCGCGCGCGACCTGCCGGCTGGGGTTCGCTGCGCGTTCACGGTGAAGAGCGGTATGACCGACGTCGACGGCGCCGCGGTGGCCGGCGGCCAGCGCTTCGAGTTCTCCACGGGCGGCCCCGCGATCCTGCGCAGCCTGCCGTACGAAGGTGCGGCCATCGACGAGAACCAGGTGTTCGTCCTCGGCCTCGATGCACCCGCCAAGCCGGACACGATCCTCGCGCACGCCCGTTGCGTCGCCGCGGGCGTCAACGAAGAGATCGGCGTGCGCCTGGTGACCGGCGAGGAGCGCAAGGCGATCCTCGACAATCGCAAGTCGTTCGCCGCGAGTTACCTGCGCGTCCTGTTCCTCGACGCCGACGAGGGCCGCACGCGCGGCATGGTCTTCCGGCTGCCGGCCACGGGCAGCGACCGCGAGAAGTTCCTGCGCCTGCGCGACGCGCCGGACTCCCCGTTCGTCACGCTCGCCTGTGCACGCACCCTGCCCGCCGGCGCCGAGGTGAAGCTCGTGTGGGGGAAGGGCATCGCGGCCACGACCGGTGTGGCCACGACCAGCACGCAAGCCCTCGCGTTCTCCGTGCGTCCCGCGTTCCGCGCCGCCTTCACCTGCGACCGCGTGAACAAGGACGCGCAGTGCATCCCGATCCTTCCGCTGTCGCTGTCGTTCAGCGCCCCGATCGCCAAGGCCGACGCGCAGAAGATCCGCCTGGTCGATGCTGCCGGCAAGGCGTACCCGGCGAAGCTTCCGAAGGAGGCCGACGACGGCGTGGACCGGCTGACGTTCGGTCCGGGGCTGCCGGAGAGGACGCAGTTCCGCATCGAGATTCCCGACGGGCTCAAGGACGACGCGGGCCGCCCGCTGGCCAATGCGCGGTCGTTCCCGCTTCGCGTGCGCACCGACGAAAACCCGCCGCTCGCGAAGTTCGCCGCCGACTTCGGCATCCTCGAGCGCGTGCTGCCGGACAACGAGAAGCCGATGCTTCCGGTGACGGTGCGCAACGTCGAGCCGATCCTGCCGGGCAAGGTCGCCGCCGTGCGCGACGCCGCGGCCGCAGCGGGCAAGGACGCGCCGATCCCCGGTCGTGTCGCGCAGGTCCGGCGCGGCGAGGAGATGCAGGTCGTCGAATGGTTGAAGCGGCTTGCCGAGGCCAACAAGATCGAGCGCGAGTACGACGACAAGAAGGAGCAGTGGATCGTCAAGCGCAACGGCTTCGCGTCCTCGATGTTCAAGTCGGGCGACGCGACCACGCGCCTCTCGGTTCCGAAGCCCGGCGGCACGAAGGCGTTCGAAGTCGTCGGCATCCCGCTGCCCCAGGCGGGGTTCTACGTCGTCGAGCTCGCGAGCCCGAAGCTCGGCGCGGCACTCTTGGGCGAGCCGAAGCCGTTCTACGTGCGCGCCGCCACGCTCGTGACGAACCTGGGCGTGCACTTCAAGCTCGGGCGCGAGTCCTCGCTGGTGTGGGTCACGCAGCTCAACAATGCGGCGCCGGTGGGCAACGCCGACGTGATGGTGCGCGATTGCAACGGCCGCGTGTACTTCGAGGGGCGCACCGACGCCTCCGGCATCGCGCGCGTTGCGAAGACGCTGCCCGACCGCGAGGCGCTGCCGCACTGCGAGCTCGCCGACACCGACCGCGAGTTCTTCGTCTCGGCGCGCACGGCCGACGATTTCGCCTACGCGTTCTCGAACTGGGGCGAGGGCATCTCGCCGTGGCGGTTCAACGTGCCGACCGGCAGCTGGGACGGCCCTTACCTCGCGCACGCGGTGCTCGATCGCTCGCTCGTTCGTGCCGGCGAAACGGTGTCAATGAAGCTGTTCGTGCGCGAGCAGACCGGCGCGGGCTTCGCGCTGCCGCGGCGCGACGGTCTCGAAAGCACGCTCACCATCCGCCACGTCGGTTCCGAGCGCGAGTACAGCGTGCCAGTGCAATGGAACGGGTCCGGGCCGCCGGCCTCGGGCGAGGCGACGTTCGTGGTGCCGAAAGACGCCTACACCGGCACGTACCGCATCTTCGTCAACGACACGTTGGCGCCACGCAGCAGGGAGAAACAGGAGCGACCGGCGGGCAGCTTCCGTGTCGAGGCTTTCCGCGTGCCGCTCCTGCGCGCGCGCCTGCAAGCGCTCGGCCAGCCGATCGTGAACGCGACCGACGTCAACTTCGACGTGCAGGTGAGCTACCTCGCGGGCGGGGGCGCCGGCGGGCTTCCCGCCACGCTGCGCACGCAGGTGGAGAGCAAGGTGGTCACGTTCCGCGACTACGACGACTACACGTTCGCCGGCGGCGACGTGAAAGTGGGGCGCGACGAGGAGGGCGACGCCACGGCTCGCTACGACATGTTCTCGTTCACCGACCCCGACATGGACGAGCCCGACGCGGCGCCTTCGGAGCGGCCGAAGCGCGGCACCGACCTGCCGCTCGCGCTCGATGCGAGCGGTGGCGCCCGCGCTACGGTGAAGAACATAGATCGCTCCGACCAGCCGCGCGACCTCGTGGCCGAGCTCGAGTACCGTGACCCCAACGGCGAGACGCTCACCGCTGCCACGCGCGTGGCGCTGTGGCCGGCGAAGATCGTGCTCGGCCTCAAGCCGGACAGCTGGGTCGCCAACAAGGAGCGGTTGAAGTTCACGGTGGTCGCGCTCGACGTAGCGGGCAAGCCGGCGGCGGGTGTGCGCGTGCGCACCGATGCCTTCAAGCGCGAGTACTACTCGCACCGCCGGCGCCTGATCGGTGGCTTCTACGCGTACGAGCACGGCTACGACACCACGCGCGCGGGCGATCTTTGCAGCGGCGTGACCAACGCGCAGGGGCTTCTCATCTGCGAGACGGCGCCGCCTTCGACCGGGAACCTGATCGTGCGTGCGCAAGCCCTGGACGCCGACGGGCGCGTGGCGCTCGCGCGCGCCGACGCGTGGGTCGCCGCGGAGGACGACCAGTGGTTCGCCGCCTCCGACAACGATCGCGTCGACCTCCTGCCCGAGAAGAAGCGCTACGAGCCCGGCGATACCGCGCGCTTCCAGGTGCGCATGCCGTTCAAGGAGGCGACCGTGCTCGTCACGATCGAGCGCGAGGGCGTGCTCGACGCCTTCGTGAAAACGCTCAACCGTGCCGACCCCGTGCTCGACGTGCCGATGAAGGGCAACTACGCGCCCGACGTGTTCGTCTCCGCGTTCCTCGTGCGCGGCCGTGTGGGCGACGTCGCACCCACCGCCCTCGTCGACCTCGGCAAGCCCTCCTTCAAGATGGGGCTCGCGCAGCTTCGCGTCGGCTGGTCGGCGCACGAGCTGACGGTCAAGGTCGCGCCGGCGCGCGACACCTACAAGGTGCGCGAGAAGGCGACCGCGACGATCAGCGTGCGCCGTCCCGACGGCAGCGCGCCGCCCAAGGGCAGCGAAGTGGCGCTCGCCGCGGTCGACGAGGGTCTGCTCGAGCTTCTGCCCAACAATTCATGGAAGCTCCTGGACGCGATGATGGCCGAGCGAGGGGAGGAAGTGGAGACCTCCACGGCGCAGATGCAGGTGATCGGCAAGCGTCACTTCGGCCGCAAGGCGCTCGCGCCGGGCGGCGGCGGCGGGCGTGCGACGTCGCGCGAGCTTTTCGACACGCTGCTCCTGTGGCGGGCGCGCGTGCCGCTCGACGACGCGGGCAACGCGACCGTGGAGATTCCGCTCAACGATTCGCTCACGAGCTTTCGCATCGTCGCGGTGGCTTCCTCTGGCGCGGGCCTCTTCGGCACCGGCGAGGCATCGATCCGCTCCACGCAGGAACTCATGGTGCTGTCGGGCCTGCCGCCCATCGTGCGCGAAGCCGATCGCTTTCGCGCCACGTTCACCGTCCGCAACGCCGGCACGAGGCCGCTCGACGTCGCGCTCAACGCGCGCATGGCGGGCAGCGCGCTTCCCGCGCAGACGGCGACGCTTGCGCCGGGCCAGGCGCGCGAGCTCTATTGGGACGTCGACGTCCCGCTGAACGCGAGGAAGCTCGATTGGCAGGTCGACGCCGGCGAGCGCAACGCACCGGCCGAGGCCGTTGCGGCCCGGGACGCACTCACGCTGAGCGAGCAGGTCGTGCCTGCGGTGCCGGACCGCACCTATCAGGCCACCATCCTGCAGCTCACGCAACCGCAATCGATCGCGGTGAATCGGCCCGCCGACGCGCTGCCCGGGCGCGGCGGCGTCAACGTCCAGGTGCAGGCGAAGCTCGCGGGTGAGCTGCCCGGCGTGGACGACTATTTGCGCGACTACCTGTGGAGCTGCTTCGAGCAGAAGGCGTCGATCGCGATCGGCCTGCGCGACCATTTTCGCTGGAACGTGCTGATGGGCGTGCTGCCCGACTATCTCGACCGCGACGGCCTGCTCAAGTACTGGCCGATCCTGCGCGACGGCGACGACGTGCTGACCTCGTACGTCCTGTCGATCTCGCGCGAAGCGGGCTATCCGATCCCCGACGCCGAGCGCTCGAAGATGGAGCAGGCGCTGATCGGCCTCCTCGAAGGCCGCATCGTGCGCTACTCGGCGCTGCCCACGGCCGACCTTGCGATCCGCAAGGTGGCGGCACTCGAAGCGCTGTCGCGTCGCGCCGAGCCGATCAACCCGAAGTGGCTCGACAGCTTCACGATCGAGCCCAACCTGTGGCCGACCTCGGCGGTGATCGACTGGTACCTGGTGCTCAAGCGCCAGCCGCGGCTGCCGCGGCGCGACGAGCGCATGGCCGCCGCCGAGCAGGTCCTGCGCTCGCGCTTGAACTTCCAGGGCACGACGATGGGCTTCTCCACCGAGAAGCGCGACGCGCTGTGGTGGCTCATGATCTCCGCCGACTCGAACGCGAACAAGCTCCTGGTCGCCTTCGTCGACGTGCCGGCGTGGAAGGACGACATGCCGCGTCTGGTTCGCGGCAGTCTCGGCCGAATGCAGTACGGGCACTGGAACACGACGGTGGCCAGCGCGTGGGGTGTGGTCGCGCTCGACAAGTTCTCGGCGCGCTTCGAGTCGACGCCGGTGACGGGCACGACGACCGCTTCGCTGGCCGGCGCCACGTTCAAGCACGCGTGGCATGCGGACGACGACAAGAAGACGTTCGCGCAGAAGTTCGCGTGGCCCGACGGCCGCGACGACGTCCTGCTCGCGCAGGACGGCGCCGGCGCTCCCTGGGTCACGTTGCAGAGCATCGCCGCGATTCCGCTCAAGGAGCCGCTTTCCACCGGCTATCGCATCACGCGCACGGTGACGCCGATCCAGCAGCAGACCAAGGGCGAGTGGAAGCGGGGCGACGTCGCCCGCATCACGCTCGACATCGAGGCGCAGTCGGATATGACGTGGGTCGTGGTCGACGATCCGCTGCCCGCCGGCGCGACCGCGCTGGGCCGGGGCTTAGGCGGCGATTCCACGATCGCCACACAGGGCGAGCGCCGGCAGGGCACGGTGTGGCCCGCGTTCGAGGAGCGGACGTTCACGGCGTACCACGCGTACTTCCGCTACGTGCCGAAGGGCCGTTTCGTCACCGAGTACACGGTGCGCCTGAACAACCCGGGCACGTTCAACCTGCCGGCCACGCGCGTGGAAGCGATGTACGCCCCGGAGATGTTCGGCGAGGTCCCGAACGCCACGTGGAACGTGCAGCCATGACACGCGCGCTCGCGATCGTTCTCGCTGCGCTCGCCGCGCACGCCGCGCACGCCGCGGCGACGCTTGCCTTCGAGGAGGTGAAGGCCACCTATGTGGCGTCCGACGCGCGCCTGGTCGACCGCCACGGCGCACCGCTTGCCGGGGTCCGCGTCACGGCGACCGTGCGCCGGCTGGCGTGGACGCCGCTTTCGGAGGTGTCGCCCGCGCTTTCCACGGCGCTCGTCGCCGGCGAGGACAAGCGCTTCTACGATCACTCGGGGGTCGATTGGGCGGGCCTCGCCGTCGCCGCGTGGGACAGCGCTTGGCGCGCCGCCGACGGGCGGCGGCCGCGCGGCGGGTCGACGCTCACGATGCAGCTCGCGGCGCTCGTCGACCCGACGCTTCGCGCGAGCGGCAGCGAGCCGCGCTCGCTCGCGCAGAAGTGGGACCAGATCGAGGCGGCGCGCGCGCTCGAGCGCACCTGGACGAAGGCGCAGATCCTCGAGGCGTACCTGAACCTGGTTTCGTACCGCGGCGACCTCGTGGGCGTGCGCGCCGCCGCGCAGGGCCTCTTCGGCAAGGCGCCGTCCGGGCTCGACGCGCGCGAGTCGGCGATCCTCGTGGCGTTGCTGCGAGCTCCGGGCGCGCAGCCCGTGCTCGTCGCGCAGCGTGCCTGCGCCATCGCGGTCGCCGCGGCCTCCGACGCGCCGTGCGAGGCGATCCGCTCGCGCGCCTCGCTCGCGCTGTCGGGCGGGTATCGCACGATCGCGCGGCCCCAGGCGGCGCCGCACCTTGCGGCCCGCTTGCTGAGGTCGCCCGGCGAGGAAGTCGCGACCACTCTCGACGGCGAGCTGCAGACCTTCGCCGCGGCCGCGCTGCGCGATCACCTCGCGGAGCTCGCGGGCAGCGCGGTGGAGGACGGCGCGGCGGTCGTGCTCGACAACGCGACCGGCGACGTGCTTGCGTATGTCGGCAGCAGCGGCGAGCTGTCGCGCGCGCCCGAGGTCGACGGCGTCGTCGCGCCGCGCCAGGCGGGCTCCACGCTGAAGCCGTTCCTTTACGCGCGCGCCATCGACGATCGCGTGCTGACGGCCGCCTCGCTCGTCGACGACAGCCCGATCGCGCTCGCCACCGCGCGCGGGGTGTATGTGCCGCAGAACTACGACCGCGACTTCCACGGCATGGTGAGCGTGCGCACCGCGCTCGCGTCCTCGTTCAACGTGCCGGCGGTGCGCACGGCAGAGCTGATCGGTGTCGCGCGCTTCCACGAGGACCTGCGCAACCTGGGCTTCGACACGCTGATCGAATCCCCCGACTACTACGGCGCGTCCCTCGCGCTCGGCGGCGCCGATGTCACGCTGCTCGCGCTCGCCAATGCGTATCGCGCGCTCGCCAATGGCGGCGTGTGGAGCGCGACGCGCGTGCGCGCCGGCGACGCCGCCGCGCCGCGGCGACGCGTGTTCGGCGACGCCGCAAGCTACATCGTGGCCGACATCCTCTCCGACCGCAGCGCGCGCGCCGCCACCTTCGGGCTCGACAACGCGCTCGCGACCCGTGTGTGGAGCGCGGTCAAGACCGGCACGTCGAAGGATATGCGCGACAACTGGTGCGTGGGCTTCACCTCGCGCTACACGGTCGGCGTGTGGGTCGGCAATTTCTCGGGCGCGCCGATGCACGATGTCTCCGGCGTGACCGGCGCGGCGCCGGTCTGGCGCGACATCGTGCACTTTCTGCACCGCGCGGAAGCCTCCATTCCGCCGCGCCCGCCGGCCGGCGTGATCGTGCAGTCCGTCGCCTTCGATCCCGCCGTCGAGTCGCCCCGGCTCGACGCGTTCCTGCGCGGCACGGCCATGTCGCGGGTGCGCGCGAACGTGTTCGACGACGACGATGCGGCGAAGGCCGCGATGCCGCAGATCCGCTATCCGGCGTCCGATACGATCGTCGCGCTCGACCCCGACATCCCACCCGCCCGCCAGCGCATGGCGTTCACGGCATCGCCGGTACTTTCCGGGCTGCGCTGGCGGCTCGACGACGACGAGCTGCCCGAACGCGGCGCGCGCGTGCTGTGGGCGCCGGCCCCGGGACATCACCGGCTCGTGTTGGAGGATGCGTCCGGACGCGCGGTTTCGAGCGTGGAGTTCGACGTGCGCGGCGAGCGCCGAACGAGCGCCGCCGAGGATCCCTAGGGCGCGTCCACGCAGCGCAGGTACGCGCACTGGTCGGCCAGCACGCGTGTCTCGACGGCACGCACCTGCGCGAGCAGCGCGCCGATGGCTCGGCTGATTCGCGCATGGTCGCTGCCCGTCGCGCTCGCGGCGTCGCGCGCGAGCTGCGTGCGTGCTTCGTCGAGATCCCAAAGCGCGAAGCGCGCCTGGTCGCGCAGCGTGGTTCGCGCGGCGTCCTCCTCGGCCTGCGCGCTGTGCCGGCAGGCGGCAAGCAGCGCCTGCGACAGGTCGACCTGGGCCCACGCGCCGCGCAGCCGGTCGTACGTGCGGTAGAGCTCGAAGCGATCCGCCTCGGGCGCGCGCTCGATGAGCGCGAGGAGGTCGACCTCGAGCGCGTTCGCCATTTCGGTGCGCTGCGCGAGCTCCGAGGCGAGCGCGGCGTCGGCGGCGCGCTCCATCCCTTGCGCGATCTGCAGCCAACCCGCGCACGCGAGCGCGAGCACGGCGAGGCACGCGCGCATCGCGGCTATCTCGTCGCGCAGACGAACGCGCAGCCGGGCGCCTTCGTCGGCTCGTCGGAGTAGGAATAGAGGAAGGTCACGTAACGCGGCGAGTACATCACCCAGCAGGCGTAATGCTCTCGCTCCGCGCTGTCGAGGTACGAGATCGCGCAGTGGCGATACATCGCGTCGAACCGGCGGCGCGGGAACTGCACCGTGCACGCGAGCCCCATCTCCTGATGCTCGACGGTTCCGGCGAAGCGCGCCGCCTTCTCGTCGGGACGCCTCGCATCGAAGAGCTCGCACGGCGTCTGCGCCGTCGGGCTCGGCCATTCGAAGTGGAACTCGCGCTCGCCCGCCGCGGCGGCACACGCGACGGAAGAGCCGAGTTGCAGCGCGAAAATGAGAGGGCGACAACCGCGCATCGCGTGCTCCGGCCGGGCCGGCAAACCGCTTCTCACCTCGGTTGCGCGGCGACCTTGGCGAAGAAGTCGTAAATGCCCTTGTCCCCCATCGCGCGCGCGTCGGCGAGCTCGCCGCCCGCGGTCGCGTAGAGGATCTTGCCCTGCGGCGACAGCACCGCGACTGCCGGAATGCCCTTCTTGAGCGGGACGCCGTAGGCGGCGGCGAGGTCGACGTTGCGGTCGAAGCGCCCGACGTTCACCTTCACGACCTTGAAGGCCTTCGCGATCAGAGGCGCCGATGCGCCTTCGTTGAACGCGCTGTCGAGCGCCTTGCAGTCGCCGCACCAGTTCGCGCCGAAGACGACGAGCACCGGCACGCCGGTGCTCGAGGCGTTGCCCAGCGCAGCCGCGATCTTCGCCCGCGCGTCCGCCGACTCGTCGTACATGGGCGGCGCTGCGGCGGCGAGGCTCGCGGCGGCGAAGGCGACGGCGGCCAGAAGCGTTCGTGCCATGGACGAAAGCCTACGCTTGACGGCGGGTGCGGTCAAAGCGGCGCGCGCGGCGCGCGCGACTTCGCGAAGTACGGGCGCTCGGCGAGCCACCACGACGCGGACGCGGCGACGGCGGAGAGCACGAAGCCGCCCGCGAAGACGAGCAGGGCCGCCATCGCGGGCGGCGCCCCCGCCGCATGGGTGTGGACCGATCGGGCGACCAGCACCACGATCATCCAGTGCACCAGATAGAACGAATAGCTCACGCGGCCGAGCGCGCGCAGCGGCCCGAGCGCGAGGAGCCGGGCAATGGCGTTGTCGCCGCGCAAGCTCTTCGCCACCAGCGCGAGCGTGACGGCGCCGAAGGCGAGGATCGCGACCGGGGCGGGCAGCGCATCGAGCATCCCCGCCGTGGTGACGGCGAGGTAAGCGATCGCGATCGCCGCGGTCGGCACGCGCGCCATGCCCGCGCACAGCGCCTCCTCGTGAACGGCGAGCGCCACCCCGGCGAAGAGCAGCGACCAGCAGAGCACGAGCGGGTCGGCGCCCATCGCGACCGCCGCCGCGGGCAGGGCGATGCCCGCGAGCACCGCCGTGGCGGCGCGTTGCGCGCCGGCGGCAAGCATCGCGATCGGGAAGGCCAAGTAGAACGTCATCTCGTAGAAGAGCGACCACGTGACGATATTGAACGCGACCACCGGGGATCCCGGCGCGCCGTTGAGGAAGAGGAGATTGCCGGCCACGCGCGCCAGCTCGGGCGGCGACCATGTCCCCGAGTGCCATGCGAAGAGGAGCGACGCGGCGAAGGCGAGCAGGAACGCGGGGTAGATGCGCAGCGTGCGGCGGCGCGCGAAGCGCGCGTAGGACATGGTGGGGCGGGGCCACCACATGCGGCCGATGAGGAAGCCGGAGAGCACAAAGAAGAGGAACACGCCGTGATGCGAGCGATACAGCCAGAACAGCGCCCGCTCGAAGGCGGTCGGCAGCGAGGCGAAGCCCGCCTTCCCGAAGTCGATGCCGAGCGCCACGCTCGCCGAATTGCCCGCCGCGTGCACGCAGAAGACCAGCAGCACGGCGAAGCCGCGAAGGCCGTCGAGCGCGAGATAGCGATGCGGGTGCGCGCTACGGATCAGGACGTCTTGCGCTTCGTGGCCGCGGGCTTGCGCGCCGTGCTCTTGCGCACCGCGGGCCTCGCTGTCGCGGGCTTGCGCGCCGCCGTCGCGGGCGGCGCCTTGCGCTTCGCGGTGGGCTTGGCGGCCGTTGCGCGCGGCACGGTTGCCGCGGCCGCTGCACGCGCATAGCCCGCGCCGCTGCCGCGGCCCGCCTTCGCGGCGAGGAGCTTCACCGCGTCGTCGAGCGTAAGGCCGTCGACACTCTCGCGCTCCGGGACCGTGGCGTTGACGCCGCCGTGCTTGACGTACGGCCCGAAGCGTCCCGCGTGCAGCTCGACGGGCTGCTTGTCCTTCGGATGGGGACCCAGCACGCGGATCGCCATCGAGGGCCGCGCGCCGCGCGCCTTCGCCGGGTCCTTGGCCTCGAACTCGAAGCCGACCTTGCCGTCCTTTTGCACGACGAGATACGCCGAGAAAGGCCGGCGCGTGCGCGCTGACACGAACTGCAGGAGGTCCGTCTTCTTGTCCTTGAGCAGCTTGCGCACCTGGTCGGGCTCGACCGGCCGGGTGAGGATCGTGCGGCCGGTGCGGAAATCGCAGGTCTTGGCGGGCCCCACCGACTTCTCGCAGACGTAGGCGTTGCCGAGCTCGAACACGCGCGAGCCGCACTTGGGGCAGGGCCCGAGCGGGGTCTTGGCGGAGAAATCCGGCGCCTCGCCGTCCTCCGTCTCGTCCGGGTTGCCGAAGTCGAACACGACGTCGTTGGCGTCGGTGAGCTTGAGCTTCGCCGAGAAGGGCCGGCCCATCTTGCTGCGGAAGCCGTCGAGCGGGCCGACCTCGCGCTTGTGCAGAATCTCCTCCGCCTCCTGCGGCTCGATCTGGCGTCCGCCCATGATCTTCCAGAACGCGAAGTCGCAGGACGGGTTCATGCACTGGAACTTCTTGTACTTCTCGTGCACCTCGCCGCCGCACTTGGGGCAGGGCTGCGTGAGGGTCGCGAAGTCGCCCGGGATCGTGTCGCTTTCGTAGTTCTTCGCCTGGCCGACGATGTGCTCGGTCATGGCGACGATCTCGTCCATGAACTCCGGCCGTGCGAGCTTGCCGTGCTCCATCTGCGCGAGCTTGAACTCCCACTCTGCCGTGAGCTCGGGCGAGAAGAGCTCCGGGATGCCGAGCCCGTGCAGGAGCGTCATGAGCGAGAACGCCTTCGCCGTGGGCGTGAGCTCCTTGCCCTCGCGGTGGATGTAACGCTCGGTGATCAGCCCTTCGATGATGGCCGCGCGCGTGGCGGGCGTTCCGAGCCCCTTCTCGCGCATCGCCTCGCGCAGCTCGTCGTCCTCGATCAGCTTGCCCGCGCCCTCCATGGCGGAGAGCAGCGTGCCTTCGTTGTAGCGCGGCGGCGGGCGCGTCACGAGCGGGGTGACGTCGACCTTCGTCGTCTTGACCTTCTCGTTCGGCTTGACCGGCGCAAGTGAGGCCTCCTCGCCCTGCGCCTCCTTGCCGTACACCGCGAGCCAGCCGGGCGAGACGAGCACCTTGCCTTCCGTCTTGAACGGCTCGTCTTCCACGCGCGTGATGCGCGTGGTGACCGTGTGCTCGGCGGCCGGGTAGAACACCGCGAGGAAGCGGCGCACGACGAGGTCGTAGAGCTTGCCTTCCGCTTCGTTCAGATGCTTGGGCTTGGCGAGCGTGGGGATGATCGCGAAGTGGTCGGAGATCTTGCTGTTGTCGAAGATCCGCTTGTTGGGCTTCACCCACTTGTGCTTGAGGATCTCGCGCGCGAAGCCGCCGAAGGCGTTGGTCTGCGCGAGCTCCTCGAGCGTGGCCTTGACGGTGCCGAGGTAGTCCTCCGGCAGCGCGCGCGAATCCGTGCGCGGGTAAGTGAGCACCTTGTGCTTCTCGTAGAGCGCCTGCGCGAGCGACAGGGTCATGCGGGCGGGAAAGCCGAAGCGGCCGTTGCCTTCGCGCTGCAGACTCGTCAAGTCGTACAGCAGTGGCGGGCTCTGCGTCGACGGCTTCGACTCTTCCGTGACGGTGCCGGGCTTGCCGACGCACTTGTCCGCGATCGCCTTCGCGCGCGCCTCGTCCCACAGGCGCTCGGCGCGAAGGTCGGGGTCGTCGTCGGGCTTCTTCCACGTCTCGTCGAACCAGCGGCCGTTGTACTCGCCCCCGGCGGCACGGAAGCTGCCGATCACCTCCCAGTAATTGCGCGGGACGAAGGCGCGGATCCTCTCCTCGCGCTCCACCAGGATGGCGAGCGTGGGCGTCTGCACGCGGCCCACCGTGGTCAACTGGAAGCCGCCCGACTTCGAGTTGAACGCGGTCATCGCCCGCGTGCCGTTGATGCCCACCAGCCAGTCGGCTTCCGAGCGGCACACCGCCGCGTCGGCCAGGGGTAGCATCGTCTCGTTGCTGCGCAGCTCGCCGAATCCGTCGCGGATCGCCGCGGGCGTCATCGACTGCAGCCACAGCCGCTTGATGGGCTTGCCCGACTTCGCGTACTGCACGATGTAGCGGAAGATGAGCTCGCCCTCGCGGCCGGCGTCGCAGGCGTTGATGAGCGCGGTGACGTCCTTGCGCTTGAGGAGCTTCAGCAGCGTCCGCAGACGGTTCTCGTTCCGCTCGATCGGCTTCAGCGCGAACTTCGAGGGCACGGCGGGGAGGTGCGCGAAGGTCCACTTGCCGCGCTTGACCTCCTCGTCCTCCGGCATGCCGATCTCGAGCAGGTGCCCCACGGCCGACGACAGCACGTAGCGGTCGCTCTCGAAGTAGTCGTCGTGACGCGTGAACCCGCCGAGCGCGCGCGCGATGTCGGCGGCGACGGAGGGCTTTTCGGCGATGATCAGCGACTTGTTCAAGGCGGGTACGGGGCCGCGAGGGGACCGAGATACTACCTCACGCGCAAATGTCCGGGAAATTGCGGTCCTCCGCCACTATGGACGCCGACGCTGCCAGCTGCCGCCCGGCAGCGGCGCCGCGGCGCCGGCGAGCTCGAGCGAAGTCAGCTCGATGACAACGCTGTCGGCCGAAAGTCCGGTGCGGGCGATCAGCGTGTCGATGTCCGCCGGGTCGTCGCCCATCGCCGCGAGGACGGCGCTCTGCGAAATGGGTGCCTCCGCGGCCGATTGCAACCCCGGCGCCATGCCGAGCTCCTCCAGGATGTCGACGGCGGTCTCGACGAGCTTCGCGCCTTCGCGAAGGAGCTTGTGACAGCCTTTGGCCACCGGCGAATGGATCGAGCCGGGGATGGCAAAGACCTCGCGGCCCTGCTCGCCGGCGTAGCGCGCGGTGATGAGCGAGCCCGAGTGCAGCGCCGCCTCGACCACCAGCACGCCGCGCGAAAGGCCGCTGATGAGGCGGTTGCGGCGCGGGAAATTCTGCTCGCGCGGCGGCGTTCCCGGGGGGAACTCGGACACCAGCGTGCCGTGCTCGGCGATGCGGTGCGCGAGCTCGCGGTGGCGCGCGGGATAGACGCGGTCGAGCCCGGTGGCTACGACGGCGAGCGTGGACGACGCTCCTTCGAGCCCCCCCTCGTGCGCGGCGCCGTCGATGCCGGTCGCGAGCCCGGATACGACCGTCAGGCCGGCCTCGGAGATCGCGCGTGCAAACGCCCGCGCGTTGTCGCGGCCCTGCGCGGTCGCGCTGCGGCTCCCGACGATCGCGAGCGCGGGATGATTGAGCAGGTCGGCGCGACCGACGTAGAAGAGCACGGGCGGCGGATGGCCGATCGCGAGCAGCGCTTGCGGGTAGCTCGCGTCGCCCCACGCGACCAGCTCGTGCCCGGGTTCGCCGAGCCACGCAAGCGTTCGCGCGAGCAAGTCGGGCGGGACCGGGCGCGCGAGGCGCGCCACGATCGGCTCGGGCACCACGCCGGCGAGCGCCTTACGCGTGGCGGCGAGCACGCCCGCGGGCCCGGCGAACTCGCGCAGCAGCGCGACGAGCGCGGAGGGCGGGATAGCGCGCAGGGCGAGCGAGGCCCAGGCCTCGCGATGCGGATCGACGGATGGCATGCGCGACAGAGTATCCCGCGCGCGCGGCGCGCGGGACATCCGGCCAAACGGCTTAGCGGCTCGCGGTTACGGCTTGCGGGCGTAGTCGCCGGGCCGCACCGGATCCTTGGTGTTGACCAGCACCGCGTACGAGACGCGGTCGAACGTGCGGAACACGAACAGCAGGCCGGTGCGCTCGTCGGCCGCCTGCAGGTATTCCCTCGGCGTGAACACCGTGGTCGGATCGAGATAGCGCAGGATGATGGTCTGCTCGCGTGACGGCCGCGGATCGACGACCGGCGGGATGACGCGATACACCGCAAGGACGTGGCCCACTTCCATGCCGTCGGCCGTCCCCTTGTCGAGCGTCACCACGCCGCCGACGCCGGTCTCGAGGCCGTCGAAGGGAACGCGCAGGATGCGCGCCTCGAGCGGCTTCTCCGGTGCGTGCGGGACGTAGTTGACGAGCGTTTCGCGCGGTGCCGGCAGCAGGCGGTCGCCGACCAGGATCTCCTCGTTCGCCGATTCGATGCGCACCGTGGCGAGCTCGCCGAACTTCTCCACGCGCGCGGTGCCGAGGAACCTGCTCTCATAGCCCAGCACCTCCGTGGAGTCGATGTTGAGCACCGCGCCCGCGGGGCGATAGATGTACCAGTAGTCGCCGAGCTTCGGGTCGATGCCGACCACGTAGATGATGTCGCCCGTCGCATGCGTGATGCGCTCGTTGCTGCGCCCGCGCATGATCTCGGCCGATTCGTACAAGCCCGAGCGCTCGGTCACGAGCGGCTTGGTGAGCCACGCCTCGATGTCGTTCGGCGGGATGCTCGGGATGGCCACCGCGTCGAGCGAGCTCACGCGCGTGGTCGGCGAAAGCTGCACGGTGTCGCGCGTAAGAGTCAGGCGCGGCTGGCCCTCGACGATGTCGAGCCTGATCACGTCGCCGGGATAGATGAGATGCGGGTTGCGGATGTCGTCGCGGTTCATCCGCCACAACTCGGGCCAGCGCCACGGCTCCTTCAGGTACTTGCTGGAAATGCCCCAGAGCGTGTCGCCCTTCTGGACCGTGTACGTGGTCGGCGGCTTGTCGGCGAGCTGCAGCGTCTGCGCGCCGGCGGCGAACGCCGCAACGGCGGCCACCGCGGCGGCGGCGATGCGAAGCGCTGTGATAAACTGTTGAAGCATAACGCCTCTTCCCGTCGGGCCCATCGAGACGAGCGGGTTGCGCGGGGGTTGCTATCGTCCTAAACCGCCGCAAAATAAGGACTTAACACGGATTCTGCATCCGGCACCTTGCATTTGGCAAGCTATGGCACTCTTGCCCATCCTCGAATACCCCGACCCGCGTCTTAGAAAAGTTGCAGCGCCGGTCACGGACTTCACGCCCGATCTCGTGGCGCTCGTCCGGAACATGGGAGAGACCATGTACGCGGCGCCGGGGATCGGCCTTGCCGCCACCCAGGTCGACGTCCACAAGCGGGTCATCGTCATCGACGTCTCCGAAACCAAGGACGACCTCCTCGTGCTCGTGAACCCGGAAATCGTCATGGCCGAGGGCGAGGCGGAGTGCGAGGAGGGGTGCCTGTCCGTCCCGGGGTACTACGACATGGTCACCCGGGCGGCCCGGATCACGGTCCGAGCACGCAACGAACACGGCGAACCGATCGAGCGGACCGCGGAGGGCCTCCTCGCCGTATGCATCCAGCACGAAATGGACCACCTGCTCGGCAAGATGTTCGTGGACTACCTCTCGCCGCTCAAGCGGGCGCGGCTCACCGCCAAGCAGCGCAAGAAGCAGCGTCAAGAAGCCCGGGTCCTCTAAGGGCCCGCAAAGCCATTGCGGCGTCTTCGCGTCGGCTTCGCCGGTACCCCGCCCTTCGCCGCGACGGCGCTCGAAGCCATCCTGCGCGCGGGGTTCGCCGTCCCGCTCGTGCTCACCCAGCCGGACCGCCCGAGCGGCCGCGGCCTCGCCATCCAGCCGTCGGCCGTCAAGGCGCTCGCCGCGCAGCGCGGTCTCGCGGTCCAGCAGCCGTCCTCGCTGCGCACCGAGGAGGCGCGAGCCTCCCTCGTGGCGGTGGCGCTGGACGTGCTGGTCGTCGCCGCCTATGGGCTCATCCTGCCGCCCGCCGTCCTGGCCTGGCCGCGTGCGGGCGGGCTCAACATCCACGCCTCGCTCCTGCCGCGCTGGCGAGGCGCGGCGCCGGTTCAACACGCCCTCCTCGCCGGCGATCGCGAAACGGGCGTCACCATCATGCAAATGGACGCGGGGCTCGACACCGGTCCGACGATCGAGCGCGTCGAGGTCGCGGTCGGCGCGCGCGAGACGGCCGGCAGCTTGACCTCGCGGCTCGCCGAGGCGGGCGCAGCGCTGATCGTGGCTGTCCTCGACCGTTTGGAAGTGAGCGGTCACCTCGAGACAACGGCCCAGCCGACGGAGGGAGCGACCTATGCGGGCAAGGTCGACCGCTCGCAAGCCGAGCTCGACTGGCGGCACGCCGCGGCCGCGCTCGACCGCAAAGTACGCGCGTTCGATCCGGTGCCGGGCGCCTACTTTCGCCTCGGCGACGCCACGGTGAAGGTCTGGTCGGCGGAGCCGCTCAAAGGATCGGGCCCCGCAGGCACGGTGCTCGATCTTTCCGCCGATGCGATCGAGGTCGCTTGCGGCGAGGGCTCGCTTCGCCTGCGCACGCTGCAGCCCGCGGGCGGCAGGCGGATGAGCGGCGGGGCTTTCGCCTCCGGCCGGGGCCTCGCCCGCGGCGCCGCGCTGGCGTAGGCCCTGTGAGCAGGCCCTAAGCCATGCACCAGGAGCAGCGGCTCGCCGCGCTCGCAGTGCGGCGCGTGATGGCGGGCGCCACCCTTCCAGCCGCGCTTGCCGCGACAGACGACGGCGCGCCGACTCGCGGCCGTGCGCTGGTCCAGGCGTTGGCGTACGGGACGCTTCGTCACTGGGGGCGTCTCGCGGCGCTGGCGCAAGCGCTTGCCCGCAAGCCCCTGACCGATCCGGACCTTGCGGCGCTCGTCGCGGTCGCCCTGTATCAGCTCGACCACACCGCAGCGCCGTCCTTTGCCGTGGTCGATCGCGCGGTCGACGCCGCGGCCCTCGTCGCACGTCCGCAGGTTAAGCCGCTCGTCAACGCCATGCTTCGCCGTTACCTGCGCGAGCGCGACGCGCTCAACGCCGACGTGGCCCGCGCGAGCCCCGTGGCGCGCTGGTCGTACCCGCGATGGTGGATCGGCCGGGTCGAGGCGGACCTGCCGGCGCACTGGCAGGCGGTGCTCGCGGCCGGGAACGAGCGCCCGCCCCTCACGTTGCGCGTGAACCGACGCGTCGCGGTCCGCGAGGCGTTGGCCGAGCGGCTTCGCGCCGACGGCATCGCGGTCGACCCCGTCGGAGCAAGCGGCCTGATCGTGCGCGAGCCGCGGCCGGTCACCGAGCTGCCAGGCTTCGCCGAGGGCGCCTTCTCCGTGCAGGACGCGGGCGCGCAGCTCGCCGCGCCGCTCCTCGCTGCGCGCGACGGCCTGCGCGTGCTCGACGCGTGCGCGGCCCCCGGCGGGAAGACGACGCATCTTCTCGAACTCGCGCGGATCGAGTTGACCGCGCTCGACAGCGACCCGTCGCGGCTTGCCCGCATCGAAGCGAACCTGGTGCGGTTGCGGCTCGCAGGACCGCACGTGCGCGTCGTCGCCGGCGATGCGGCGCGGCCCGACGCATGGTGGGACGGGCGCCCCTACGATCGGATCCTGGCCGACGTTCCGTGTACCGCCTCGGGCATCGTGCGGCGGCACCCGGACGGCAAGTGGCTGCGGCGCAAGTCGGACATCGCGGCGTTCGCCGCGCAGCAGCAGCGCATCCTCGCCGGGCTCTGGCCGCTCCTTGTGCCGGGCGGCCTTCTGCTCTACGCCACCTGTTCCCTGTTCGCGGCGGAAAACGAGTTGCAAATCAGCAGCTTCCAGGAGAAACACCCGGATGCGTTGCGCGAAACCATCAGCTTCCCCGCCGACTGCCTTCATGTGGCAGACCAACTCTTGCCTTCGGGGAATGCCGCGGGCCACAATCAGGACGGCTTTTTCTACGCGCTCCTCCGCAAGGGCTAACCCTTGCCCCGATAACCTCCGCCGCACCGGTGCGGAGCGGCCACCCCGGCGGACCGTGTGATCGGATTCGCGCCGGCATGTTGCCCTCTTTCCTCCGCCATGTTCTGGCCTTAGGCGTCGTCGCAGCGTTCGCGCTGGGTGCGGCCGCGGCGCGCGCGGACGGGATCGACGTCAAGTCGGCCGAGCTGCGCGTGGAAGAGGGCGAGGTCCTGCTCAACGCCGACTTCGACCTCGTGCTGAATCCCACGCTCGAGGAAGCGCTCGAGAAAGGCATCCCGCTTTATTTCGTCCTCGAGTTCGAGCTCACGCGAAGCCGCTGGTACTGGTTCGACGACAAGGTCGTGCAGACCGCGATCACGTCGCGCGTGTCCTACAACGCGCTGACGCGCCAGTACCGCGTCGCGAGCGGCCTTCTCGCCCAGAACTTCAATTCGCTGGAGGAAGTGGAGCGCTACATCGGACGCGTGACGTCGCGTCCGGTGGCGCAGGCGTCGGCGCTGTCCAAGGGAACGCGCTATGAAGCCTCGATACGCCTGCGCCTGGACGTGAACCAGCTGCCGAAGCCCTTCCAGGTGAACGCGCTCGCGTCGCGCGAATGGACGCTCGCGTCGGACTGGTACCGGTGGAGCTATGTCCCCTGAGGGAGTCGAGCGGTGAGCGCTCTTCCGGGCAAGCGCGGCCTGCGCTGGGCGCTGCTCGTGTCGGCGTCGCTGTCCGCGATCGCCGTATTCCTGCTCGCCACCGCGACGTCGAACACGGCGCTTTTCGCCACCGGCTACGACACGCTGCTCGTGCTCAACGGCGTGCTCGTCGCGCTGCTGATGCTCGTCGTCGGCTGGCAGCTTCGGCAGCTGTGGCGCAATCGGAAGGCCGGCGTGTTCGGGTCGCGCCTCGCCGTGCGTCTCGTGCTCCTGTTCGCACTGGTGGCCGTGCTGCCGGGCGCGCTCGTGTACGCCGTGTCGGTGCAGTTCATCGGCCGCAGCATCGAGAGCTGGTTCGACGTGCGCGTGGACCGCGCGCTCGAGGGCGGCTTGGCGCTCGGCCAGAAGACGCTCGACTATCTTCTCAAGGACGCCGTCAACAAGGCGACCCAGATCGCGGTGACCATCGCCGACAACCCGGGCAACGTCACAGGCGCCCTGAGCCGCGCGACGGATCAGATGAACGTGTACGAGGCCGCGCTGTTCTCGCCCGCGGGCGCCGTGCTCGCGGTCGCGGGCACGGGCGGGTCGCGCGCGACGCCGGAGCCGCCGCCGCTGCCGGCGCTGCGCCTCGCGCGGATGCAGCAGCCCTACCAGAAGATCGACCAGGCGCCTGACGGCGGCCTCGTCCTTCGCGTGGTCGTGCCGGTGAACACCGAGGACAGCCTCAATCCGCTGAAGCTGCTTCAGCTCGTCGAGCCGGTGCCGAAGGCGCTCGCTCAGGACGCCGAGCGCGTGCAGGCCGGCGTGCGCGATTACCAGGAGCTCTCGTTCTCGCGCACGGCGCTGAAGCGCCTCTACGCCTTGACGCTCACGCTGACGCTCCTGCTCGCGCTCACCTCCGCGCTCGGCCTCGCGGTGGTGCTGTCCGAGCGCTTCGCCGCGCCGCTCGGCCTGCTCGCCGAGGGCACGCGCGCGGTGGCGCAGGGAGACTTCACGCGCCGGCAGCCCGTCGTGTCGCGCGACGAGCTCGGCGTGCTCACCGAGTCGTTCAACACGATGACGGCGCAGCTCGCGGAGGCGCAGGGCCGCGCCGAGGAGAGCCGGCGCGCGATCGAGACCACGCGCGCGTACCTCGAAAGCATCCTCGGCAATCTCTCCGCCGGCGTGCTGGTGTTCGACGACCGCCATCGCCTGCGCATGGTCAACCCGAGCGCCGCGATCATCCTGCAGCAGCCGCTCGCCGACCTCATCGGCATGTCGCCCGCGGACTGGGGCAAGCGGCTGCCCGCGCTCGCGCCTTTCGCCGAGCTCGTGTCGGAAGGCTTTCGCGCGAGCCACGACCGGCAGTGGCAGCGCGAAGCGGAGCTCTCGGTCACCAATCTGTCGCGTACATTGCTCATGCGCGGCACGCGGCTGCCCGGCACGACGACCACGGGCGGCGACGTCGTGGTGTTCGACGACGTGTCCGAGCTCGTCCAAGCGCAGCGCGACGCGGCATGGGCCGAGGTCGCGCGCAGGCTCGCCCACGAGATCAAGAATCCGTTGACGCCGATCCAGCTCTCCGCGGAGCGTCTCGCGGTGAAGCTCGGCGGGCATCTCGAGGGCGCCGACGCCGAGACCCTGCGCCGCGGCACGCAAACCATCGTGTCGCAGGTCGCCGCGATGAAGCACATGGTCGACGACTTCGCGATCTACGCCCGCCAGCCGCGGCCGGGCCAGATGCAAAGCGTCGACCTCGGCGGGCTTCTGCTCGACGTGCTTGCACTGTACGACAACTTGGGGCCCCACGTTGCGTTATCCTTGCCGGACGCGCCCCTCCACATCCAGGGCGAGCCCACCCGCCTGCGCCAGGTGTTCCACAATCTCATCAGCAACGCGGTCGATGCCCAGGCCGACGTTCCGGCCCCGCGCATTGCCATCTCGCTGTCGGCAAGCGACGGCGAGGCCACGCTCGCGTTCGAGGACGGCGGCCCCGGCTTCGCGCCCGACGTGCTGGCGCACGCGTTCGAGCCCTACGTCACCACCAAAGCGAAAGGCACCGGATTGGGCCTTGCCATCGTGAAGAAGATCGTCGACGAGCACGGCGGAAGCATCGTGCTCGCCAATGCGCCCGACGGCGGCGCGCGCGTGACCATCGTGTTCCCGTTCCGCGCCACGGGCCTGCGGCCCGCGGCCGCGGCGGCCTAGGGGCGCGCATCGCCATGGCGCAAGCGAAGGAAATCCTCATCGTCGACGACGAAGTCGGCATCCGCGAGCTTCTCTCCGAGATCCTGCAGGACGAAGGCTACCGCGTCGCGCTCGCCGAGAACGCGAGCGAGGCGCGCGCGTACCGGCAACGGCAGCAGCCGGCGCTCGTGCTGCTCGACATCTGGATGCCGGACACCGACGGCGTCACGCTCCTGCGCGAGTGGGCGGCCAACGGCCAGCTGACGATGCCGGTGGTGATGATGTCGGGACACGGCACGATCGAGACCGCGGTGGACGCGACCAAGATCGGCGCCTTCGACTTCCTCGAGAAGCCGGTCGGCTTGCAGAAGCTTCTCGGCACCATCTCGCGGGCGCTCAAGAACGCCGCCGTGCAGGAGCCGCGCCGCGTCTCGCTCGCCGCGCTCGGCACGAGCGCGACGATCCGCGAAACCGAGCGCGCCCTCGAGCACCTGCTTGCCGCGCGGCGCCCGATCCTGATCCTGGGCGAGGCCGGCACCGGCCACGACGTGGCCGCCCGCGCGCTGCAGGCACCGGACGCGCCGTGGGTTGCGCTCGCCGGCGGCGCGCGTCTCACGTCGAACCCGCTCGGCCTCATCGAGGAGGCGCGCGAGGGCGGGCTGTACTGCGCCGAGATCGGTCAATACTCGAAGATCGAGCAGAAGGGCCTCGCGTTCCTGCTGCCCAAGCTCGACAAGCAGAACGTCACCCTCGTATGCACGTCGAGCGAGCCGCTCGGCAACCTCGCGGCCGAAGGCAAGTTCGACGCCGCGCTGCTCGCGCAGCTCTCCGCGGGCACTGTGCTCCTGCCCCCGCTTCGCAAGCGGCGCGAAGACATCCCGCCGCTCATCGAGCGGTACTGGCGCGAGGCGAACAAGGACGAAACACCCACTACGCTGCTCGCCGCGTTGCCGCCGGCCGCCCTCACTGCGCTGTCCAACGCCTACTGGCCCGGCAACCTCGACCATCTCCAGAGCTTCATCCAGAACCTCTGCGTGGTGAAAGGCGAGATCACGACCGAGCACGTCAAGCGCGTGCTCGGCGAGGCCGCCTCGCCCAATCCGTCGCCCGCGCCCGAGATCACGGCACGCTTCTTCGAGCTGCCGCTGCGCGAGGCGCGCGAGGCGTTCGAGCGCATCTACTTCGAGCAGCTCTTGGGTCGCGAGCAGAGCAACATGAGCAAGGTCGCCGAGCGCGCGGGCCTCGAGCGCACCCACCTGTACCGCAAGCTTAAGCAGCTCAACATCCGCTTTTCGCGACGCGTGGACGACGCGGCGTAGCGCGCGGCCGAAAGCTTCGACTGCCGCCGGGCGCGACCGATGTCTTCCACGTGACCACGGCGCGCACCGACCGCAAGGGCGCCGTTGGGCTCGTGATCGGCGCCATCGGCGTCGTGTACGGCGACATCGGCACGAGCCCGCTGTACATGCTGCGCACGGCGTTCACGGGCGAGGAGGGGCTCGCGATGACGCCGGGCAACGTCTACGGCGTGCTGTCCGTCGTGTTCTGGGTCCTGATCGCCGTGGTCACGTTGAAGTACATCACGCTGATCATGCGCGCCGACAACAACGGCGAGGGCGGCATCCTCGCGCTCACCGCGCTCGTGTCGCGCGGCGTCGAGCGGCAGGAGCGCCTGCGCTGGTGGCTCGTCGGCTTCGGGATCTTCGGCGCGGCGATGTTCTACGGCGACGGCATGATCACGCCCGCCATCTCCGTGCTGTCGGCGGTCGAGGGGATCGAGATCGCCACACCGGCCCTGCATCATTGGGTGATCCCGCTCACGCTCGCCATCATCGTGGGCTTGTTCGGCATTCAGAAGCACGGCACCGCGAGCGTGGGCATGTTCTTCGGGCCGATCATGTGCCTGTACTTCGTGGTCATCGCGCTCCTGGGCGCGTTCGAGATCGCGCGCGCGCCGGCGATCCTCGCGGCGCTCAACCCCGTGTACGCCATACGCTTCTTCGCGACCTCGCCGCTGGCGGCGTTCATCTCGCTCGGCGCCGTCGTGCTGGCGGTCACCGGCACCGAGGCGCTGTACGCGGACATGGGCCACTTCGGCCGCTCGCCCATCCGCCGCGCCTGGATCAGCTTCGTGCTGCCCGCACTCGTCCTCAACTACTTCGGCCAGGGTGCGCTGATCCTCGCCGACCCCGCGGCGGTCAAGAATCCGTTCTACCTGCTGGCGCCCGATTGGGCGCTCATCCCGCTCGTCGTGCTCGCCACCTGCGCCACCGTCATCGCGTCGCAGGCCGTGATATCGGGCACGTACTCGCTGTCACGCGCGGCGATCCAGATGGGCTACTGCCCGCGCCTGCTGATCGAGCACACCTCCGAGCGCCAGATCGGCCAGATCTACGTGCCGTTCATCAACTGGACGCTGTTCGCGGCGGTCGTCGTCCTCGTCGTCGCGTTCAAGAAATCGGACAGCCTCGCGGGCGCCTACGGCATCGCGGTGACGCTGGCCGTCATGATCGACACGATCCTCATCTTCATCGTCATGCGCAGGCTGTGGAACTGGCCCTTGCCCGTTTGCGTCGCGATCGCCGCGCCGCTCATGCTCATCGACTTGAGCTTCCTCGCGAGCAACTCGCTCAAGATCGTCGAAGGCGGCTGGTTCCCGCTCGCGATCGGGGCGGTGGTGTTCACGCTGCTCACCACGTGGAAACGCGGCCGCGCGCTGCTGATGGACAAGCTTTCCACGGAGGCGCTCCCGCTCGACGTGTTCATCCAGAGCGTCGAGGTGTCGCCGCCCACGCGTGTCGAGGGCACCGCGGTGTTCATGACCTCCACGCCCGACCGCGTGCCGCACGCCCTGCTGCACAACCTGAAGCACAACAAGGTGCTGCACGAGCGCGTCGTCTTCCTGACCGTGATCATCCGCGACATCCCGTACGTCGCGAGCGAGGACCGCGTGGCGATCAAGCCGCTCGGCTGCGACTTCTACCAGTTCCTCGCCTATTACGGCTTCAAGGAGGAGCCGGACGTGCCCGCGCTCCTCGAGGAGTCCGGCCGCCGCGGCTTTGCCTTCGAGATGATGGAGACGAGCTTCTTCGTCTCGCGCGAGACGCTCATTCCCACCATCGGCCCCGGGATGGCGATGTGGCGCGAGCGCCTGTTCGCGTCGATGTCGAAGAACGCGGTCAAGGCCTCCGAGTTCTTCCAGATCCCGACCAACCGGGTCGTGGAGCTCGGCACGCAGGTCGAGCTCTAGTCCTGGGCACCCCTTCCGGCGATGCGCTCCGCGAGGTCGCAGGCGGACGGCAGAGGACTTTCCGCCGCCATCAGCGCCCGAGTTCGCCGGCAGGCCGCTCGCACCTGGGACGACGCCGTGAGGTCGCGTAACGCCGCGGCCGCGCCGGCGACGTCCAACCGGCGGAACGCCACCTGCGCGCCGGCGCCGATTCGCTCTACACGCACGGCGTTGTCGAACTGATCGTGCGCGCGGGGCACGATAAGCTGCGGCGTGCCGGCGGCGAAGGACTGCACTGTCGTGCCGATGCCGCCGTGATGAACCACCGCGCGGCACCGCGGCAGCAACCGGTCGAACGGCGCGTAGGGCACGCACAGGAAGTCGGCGTCGCCGTCCTGCACCGGCCCGACGAAGATCGCACGCGCGCGGAGGCGTCGCGTCGCGCCGCGTGCCGCCCGGGCGAATTCCTCGACCTGAACGTTGGCCGATCCGTGCGTCCACGCGATGGGGGCCTCGCCGGCGGCAAGAAAGCGCTCGATCGCATCGCCGAGCGGCGGCCCGGGCGCCTGGGGCCAGGGAAAGCCGAGTTGCGCGAGATGCGCCGGCCAATCGGGCTGCGGCTTTGCGTACCAGGACGGAAACAGCGCAGCGATCGCATCGGCGTCACGCGTCAGCGCATCGAACGAAGGCAGCGCGCGCAGCCCGAGCGTGGTTCGATGCGCGTTGATGGGATCGAGAAACTCGCGTCCGGCGAGCAGGTCGGTCAGCGCGAACGCCGCGCGCAGGAACCAAGGCGGCATCCACCCCAGCCAGGCGAGCGGCGGGGCGTAGAGCGGGCAGTCATAGGCGCTTCGCACGCCGTAAGGCCACAACGCGACGAGCAGGCGAGGCACGTTGCGGCCTTCCGCCCAGGCGAGTGCGCCGCTCGCGAGCGCGGTGCCGATCGCGAGATCGAAGCGCTCGCCCGAGGCGTCGAGCGACTCGCGATACAGCGGATACGCATCGATCATCGACTCGAGGACGAGGCGCGTGCCTTCGACGGGAGTCCACATGCGCGGGTCGTTGAGCACGGCATGGAACTGCTCGATCGTGCCGAGCTCGATCACCCGATAGCCGTGCGGCTCGACCAGTGAGCGATATCGGGGATTGACGTGGACCGTGATGCGATGGCCACGCGCCGCCATGCCGTGCGCAAGCCACAGCAGGGGACGCATGTCGCCTTCGGTGCCGAACAGCGCGACGAGGATCGAGAGCGGCTTTTGCACGGCGCGTTAGGGTAGAGCAAGAAACGAAACGCCGGCGCGGGGCCGGCGTTTCGGGTCGGACATGGCGGTAGGTAGACTCTACAGCACGTCCGCCATCTGGCTGCGCATCGTCTTCATGGCCTTGCTTTCGATCTGGCGGATCCGCTCGGCGGACACGCCGTACTCGTCGGCGAGGTCCTGCAGCGTGGCTGCCGAGTCGTCCTCGCGCAGCCAGCGCGCTTCGATGATGCGGCGGCTGCGGTCGTCGAGCTTGGCGAGCGCGGATTGCAGGCCTTTGCTGCGGTTTTGCGCCGTCTCCTCGCGCTCGAGGATCTGCGCCGGCTCGTCCTCGCCGTTGGTGAGGTACGCGATCGGCGACACGAAGTTATCCTCGTCGCCCGGCGCCGGGTCGAGCGCCACATCGTGGCCGCCGAGGCGGGTTTCCATCTCGACGACCTCTTCGGGCTTGACGCCCAGGTCCTTGGCGATCGCCCTGGCTTCCGCCACCGAGAGCGCCGCCGAGGTCGCCTTCATGCTGCGCAGGTTGAAGAACAGCTTGCGCTGCGCCTTGGTCGTGGCGACCTTCACCAGGCGCCAGTTGCGCAGGATGTACTCGTGCATCTCGGCCCGGATCCAGTGCAGCGCGAACGAGACCAGCCGCACTCCGCGCTCGGGGTCGAAGCGGCGGACGGCCTTCATGAGGCCGACGTTGCCTTCCTGGATGAGGTCCGCCTGCGGCAGTCCGTAGCCCAGGTAATTGCGCGAGACAGCCACCACCAGCCGCAGATGCGACAGCACGAGCTGGCGCGCGGCGTCGAGGTCGCCGGTAGCCTGGAGCTCGCGGCCGAGCGCGGTCTCCTGCTCCGCGGTGAGAAGCGGGAACCGGTTCACGGCCTGGATATAGTGATCGAGGCTTCCCAGCGACGCAGGGGTCGGGAACGCCAGGGTCGTACTCGTCATGCCGATAGTCTCCTTGTAGAGCATCGCGCGGGCGGGATTTCTTCAAGGCCCCCGCCGGCACCCGATGCCAGTTTAGCACTCGTGTCTTTGGAGTGCTAAGCGGCGGTTTTGTTCCCGACGGTTTCACTCGGGATTGCGGCCGGCGCCTTCGCCCGATGCTCGGACGCTCACCTTACCAGGCCCGGCTCGGGGTCCACGCGCTTTGCGACGGGCAACGCCGGGGCGGGTTGATCGGCGGCGGGGCGGGACGGCCGCAGCGGAGCGAGCGCTTACCCCCTACGGTCAGGCAGGCAGCAGGGCGTCGACGAACTCGCGGGCGGCGAACGGGCGCAGGTCGTCCACGCCCTCTCCGACGCCGATGAAGCGCAGGGGCACCGGGTGCTGCTTGGCGATGGCGGCGACCACCCCGCCCTTGGCGCTGCCGTCGAGCTTGGTGACGATGAGGCCGGTCAGCCCGACGGCCGCGTCGAAGGCTTTGACCTGGGCGAGGGCGTTCTGTCCGGTGTTGGCGTCGAGCACCAGCAGGACCTCGTGCGGGGCACCCGGCAGCGCCCGGCCGAGGACCCGCTTGACCTTGCGCAGCTCCTCCATGAGGTGGGCCTGCGTGGGTAAGCGGCCCGCGGTGTCGGCCAGCACGACGTCGATGCCGCGTGCCCGGGCCGCTTCGACAGCGTCGAACATCACCGAAGCGGCGTCCCCGCCCGCCTGCTGGATCACCGCCACGCCATTGCGCTCGCCCCAGACGGCGAGCTGCTCGCGCGCGGCCGCCCGGAAGGTGTCGCCGGCCGCAAGGAGGACGCTCAAGTCCCGCTGCTGGAGCCATTTGGCGAGCTTGCCGATGGAGGTCGTCTTGCCGGCCCCGTTGACGCCGGCCAACATGATCACGAACGGACGCTCGGGACCGATCACGAGCGGCTTCTCGAGCGGTCCGATGAGATCGATCATGGCGCCGGCAAGCTCCGTCCGCGCGTCTGCGGCGTCGCCCGCCCGCTTCCAGCGCGACTGGAGGTCGGCGAGCAGGTGCTCGGTCGCGTCCACGCCCACGTCGCCCACGATGAGCGCCTCCTCGAGCTGCGCAAGCGCTTCCTCGTCGAGCTTGCGGCGGGCGAAGACGCCCGTCAGGGCGCCGGCGAGCTTGGCGCGTGACAGGCCCAGTCCGGCCTTGAGCCTCTCGGTCCAGGAGCGCGGCGCCTCGATCGAGTCCGCCTCCGGAGCTCCCGGCGGCGGCTTTTTCTTGAAGAGGTCGAACAACGGTTGCGCAAAGGCGGCAAAGCTGTGATTTTAGCCCGGATGACCGCCTCGATCGCCCAGCGCGTCCGCATCATCGGCGGGCGCTTCCGCGGCCGCGTGATCCGCTTCCCCAGGGGCAAGCAGCTGCGGCCGACACCGGATCGTGTCCGCGAGACGCTCTTCAACTGGCTCGGCCAGGACCTGACCGGGCAGGCCACGCTCGACCTTTTCGCGGGCAGCGGGGCGCTTTCGCTCGAGGCCCTCTCGCGGGGCGCGACCCTCGCGGTGGCGATCGATCGCGATCCGGCGCTCGTCGCCGCGCTTGCCGAGACCGCGCGCGCCTTCGGCGCGACGGGCCTCGAGACGCACACCGCCGACGCGCGCACCTGGCTTGCCTCGGAGCGCCGCCGCTTCGACGCGATCTTCCTCGACCCGCCGTTCGGCGACGATCCCTGGCCGTGGCTGCTGCCCGCATGCGAGGCCCGGCTCGCCGGCTGCGGGTTCATATACGCCGAGGCGCCGCGCGAGCTCGCGCCGCCGCCGCGGCTCACCTTGCACCGCTGCTCGAAGGCGGGGCAGGTGCATTATCATCTGCTGCGCCGCGAAGAGCCCTCGCCATGATCACAGTCGTCTACCCCGGCACGTTCGACCCGCTGACGCGCGGCCACGAGGACCTCGTGCGGCGCGCCGCGCGCGTTTTCGACCGCGTGGTCGTCGGCGTGGCGGACAGCGAGGCCAAGCACCCGTTCTTCTCCGCGGCCGAGCGCATCGACATGACGAAGGAGGTGCTGCGGCCGCTGCCCAACGTCGAGGTCCTGGGGTTCTCCTCGCTGCTCATGGACTTCGTGCGCGCGCAAGGGGCGAAAATCATCCTGCGCGGCCTGCGCGCCGTGTCCGACTTCGAGTACGAGTTTCAGATGGCGGGCATGAACCGCCGCCTGTACCCGGATGTCGAAACGATGTTCCTCACCCCGTCGGAGCAATACACCTTCGTGTCGGCCACCATCGTGCGCGAGATCGCGAGATTCGGCGGCGACGTCACGCACTTCGTCGATCCCATCGTCGCCGATCGCATCCGCGCGCGCGTGGCCGAGCTCGCCCAGGGTCGATGATCATGGCGCTCATGATTACCGACGAGTGCATCAACTGCGACGTGTGCGAGCCCGAGTGCCCGAACGACGCCATCTCGATGGGCCCGGATATCTACGTGATCGATCCGAACAAGTGCACCGAGTGCGTCGGGCACTTCGACGAACCGCAATGCCAACAGGTCTGCCCGGTCGAATGCATTCCGCGCGACCCTGAACACGCGGAGACGCCCGAGCAACTGATGGTGAAGTATCACGCGCTCCAGGCGGCCAAGGGCGCGTGAGCGCGGGTTATCCCCGCAGCAGTTCGCTCAGCGCGTCGAGCAACACCGTGCACTCGGCCTCGCTGCCGATCGTGATGCGCAGATGCTGGTCGATGCGCGGCGCCTTGAAATGGCGCACGAAAATTTCCTTTTCCCGTAGGCGCGTAGCCAGCGTGGCGGCGTCGTGCGCGG
>DATJXV010000026.1:0-53013 GCA_035499955.1 Casimicrobiaceae bacterium | reverse complement strand
CTGCGAATTCGCCGATCGACCTCGCCGCAGCGAGACCGGCCCGGACCGCGCGCTCGGCGTCGTCCTCGTGCGCACGCGGATATCCGAAATAGGCGACGATTCCCTCGTCGGTGAAACGGGCGACATGCCCGCCCTGACCCTCGACGGCGTCCCGCAGGCACCGCCGATATCCCTGCACGATCTCGCTGAAGTCCTCGGGATCGACGTGCGCGGAAAGGGCCGCGGCATCGACGATGTTGCACACCATGATCGTCAGCTGCCGCCGCTCGGCCGAGCCCGATGCGAGGCGCTGTTGCTGTGCCGCGGAGTCCGCTTCGGCCTGCGCCGCGCGGGCAACGGGAGCCGAGTCGTCGGGCGGCGCTTGCTCCGCGACGGATCCCACGAAGCGGAATCCCCGCCGCGGCAGTGTCCGGACGAGACGCTGTTCCTCGCCGCTGTCGCCGATGGCCTGGCGAACCGCCGTGATCCGGCTGCTCAGCGTCGACTCGGAAACGATGCGACCGTGCCAGACGTCGGCGATGAGGTCGTCCTTGCTGACGACGCGCGCACGGTGGCGGACCAGGTATTGCAGCAGATCGAAGACCTGCGGCTCGAGCGGGAGGATGCGCTCGCCGCGTCGCAGCTCCCGGCGCCGCGCGTCGAGCGAGTAGCCGTCGAAGAGATAGATCACTGAAGGATCCTGCGCCGGGCGCGCTCGAAGACGGTCGCGTCAGGAGAATCTCAACGAAAAATCAAGGGTATCGCAAAGACCTCGGGCACGCCAGCCGATAGAGTCGCCCCGTCCTCACGCCGAGGACGATCGAAACCAACCGAGGAGATCACCATGTCATTCGATGAAGGCTCGAATCCGCGCACCGGCTTCACGATCGCGAAGCGCGCCGTTGCCGCGCTCGTCGCCGCCGGGATCGCGCTCTGCTGCACTTCGCCGTACGCGCAGGAACGCGCGGGCTCGCCGCGATCCGTCGAGCGCGCGTCCGTGACCAAGGACCTCGAACGGCAGTTCTGGGCATGCGACTACGCCGCGACGGTCCGTGGCGTGAGCGCTTTGGAGGCGGGCGCCTGCAGCGCGAACTACGAGGAGCTTCTGCGCACCAAGTTCGGCGGCGAATTCGCGGCGATGCTCGAATGGTGGGGCAAGAACAAGGCAGCCGAGCATCTGGCGCTCGCGCAAGCCAACCCGACCATCGCCGGTCGATAGCGCCGCGGCGCGGGTCTCGCGCTACGACAGCAGCTTCACCAGCGCATCCGGGCGCGAGCCCGCCGTTTCGCTTTCCTCCGCGGCGCGGGGGCGGTGTCGACGACGTCCTTGGGTCGATGCCCATGGCGGTCCTGCAAGTCGCGCGCCGGGGCGTTCACTCGCCCCCCAAACCGTAGCCTTCGTCGTATCCCGCTGGCGGCGTTCGATGTGCCCGTTAGCATGGCCGCCGAAACGCTCAAACGGGGGAGGCGATGCTCGAGGTTGTGGGATTGCGAAAATCGTATGGTACGCGCGCCGCGGTGACGGACGTGTCGCTGTGCGTGCGGCCCGGCGAGGTGCTGGGATTGCTCGGGCCGAACGGGGCCGGCAAGTCGACGACCATCGGTATGATCAGCGGCCTGACTGTGCCCGACGCCGGAACCGTTGCGCTGGAGGGTGCCGCGCTCGCCTTCGACCCTGACGGGTTCAGGCGCCGCATCGGCCTCGTGCCGCAGGATCTCGCCCTGTTCGAGGATCTGACGGCGCTCGCCAACCTCGAGCTCTTCGGCGCCCTCTACGGTATCCCGAGGCCGCGGCTTCGCGAGCGCGCTGCGGAGGTGCTCGCCGTCGTGGGCCTGCGCGACCGCGGCCGCGACAAGCCTTCGACGTTCAGCGGAGGCATGAAGCGGCGCCTCAACATCGCCTGCGCCCTCGTGCACGACCCCGACGTGCTGCTGCTCGACGAGCCGACGGCGGGTGTCGATCCGCAGAGCCGTAACGCGATTTTCGACAACCTCGAGTCGCTGAAACGGCAGGGGAAGGCGCTCGTCTACACCACCCACTACATGGAGGAGGCCGAGCGCCTCGCCGATCGCATCGTGATCATCGACCATGGGGGCGTCGTCGCGAGCGGGACGCTCGCCGAGCTCACTATGCTGCCGGCCGCACGGACCTTACAGCTGGACGTCGACGAAGCGGTAGACACCGACATGCTCGCCGCGCTCCCCGGTGTGAAGCGCGTTCGCCGCATGAGTTCGGACCGCGGCAACCTGGAGGACGTGTTCCTCGCCCTGACCGGGCGCGGGCTTCGCGACTGACCATGAACGCGTTCATCGCGCTCGTGCGCAAGGACCTGCTCCTGTATTTCGGCAACCGCCGCGCTCTGCTCATGAGCATCGTCGCGCCGATCCTGATCGCTGCGTTCTTCGGTGCGCTCTTCGGCGGCGGCGACAGCAAACCGGCTCGAATCAAGGTTGCCGTGACCGACCTCGATCGCAGTCCGTTGTCCGGCCAGGCGGTCGCCGCGCTGCGCGCAGACACCGCCTTCGAAATCGTCGAGGCCGCGGACGCCGAAGCGCTGGCGCTCGTGAAGGCGGGCAAGGCGGCCGCGGCGATCACGGTTCCGTCGGGATTCGGCGAGCTTGCCGCTGCCGCGATGTTCGGCGGCGCCAAGCCGCAGTTCGTGCTTCGCTACGACCCGTCGCAGGCGATGGCGCGCGAGGTGGTGCGCGGCCTCCTTGCCGAGCACGTGATGCAGACCGTGGGCCGATCGCTCGCGAGCGCCGACAGCCCGCTGCTGGCCGATTTTCGCGAGCAGACGTTGCGCAGTACGGCGCTCCCGGAGCCGCGCAAGCTCGATCTCGTGCAGATGCTCGACAGCATCGCGCGCGTGCAGCGCTGGTCGGCGCCGCCGCAGGGCGCGGGTGCGGGGGAGGCGTTCGCGCTTCCCTACGTCACGCGCGAGGAGGCCGCGAGCGCGCGGCCGCAGATCAAGTACAACAGTTACTCGCATTCCTTCGCGGGCATGGGCGTGCAGTTCGTCCTGCTGATGGGCGTGGACCTCGGCGTCGGTCTGCTGCTCATGCGCCGCATGGGCCTGTGGAAGCGGTTGCGCGCGGCGCCGCTTTCGAAGGGCAAGCTTCTCGCGAGCCGCATCGCGAGCTGCGCGCTGATCGCCGTCATCGTATTCGCCATCGTGTACGCGGTCGCGATGGCCGTGTTCGGCGTGCGCATCGAAGGCAGCGTGCCGGGATTCATCCTCGTGCTCGCGTCCTTCGCGCTCTTGACGGCGAGCTTCGGATTGCTGATCGCCGCCGTGGGCGCGACGCCCGAGGCGACGCGGGGCCTCGCCATCCTCGCCACGCTGCTCATGGTGATGCTGGGCGGCGCATGGGTGCCCGCGTTCGTCTTCCCCGCGTGGTTGCAGAAGCTCTCGCTGCTAGCGCCGACGCGCTGGGCGGTCGACGGCCTCGATGCGATGACCTGGCGCGGCCTGCCGCTGCACGACGCGTTGCTTCCGGTCGCGGTCATGCTGGGCTTCACGGCGGCGTTCGCCGCGCTCGCAGTCTGGCGCTTCGAGTGGGAAGAATGAAAGGTCAGCTCGTCGCGATGACCAGCGCGCCGGCGACGATCAGCGCTCCGCCGAGCGCCACCCGCCAGGTGAGCGGCTCGCCCAGCGCGAGGATGCCGAGCACGATCGCGAAGGCAACGCTCAGCTTGTCGATGGGGGCGACCAGGGACGCGGGGCCGAGCTGCAGGGCGCGGTAGTAGCAGAGCCACGACAGGCCCGTCGCGATGCCGGACAGGACGAGGAAGACGAGCGGTCCCCTCCCCGCGTCCTTCGGCATCGACCATTCGCTTCGCAAGGTCACGATGCCCGCCGTCACGAGCAGGATCACGACGGTGCGGATGAGCGTTGCGAGGTTGGAGTTGAGCCCCGCCACGCCGAGCTTGCCGAGGATGGCCGTCAGCCCGGCGAAGAAGGCCGAGCCCAGCGCGAAGGGAAGCCAGGGCGCCCAGGAGGTCATGGGACGACCCTCCGCGCTACGCGCTTCGGGGCAATTCGCACTTGGGAGCGCTTCGTGCTCATGGTGCGTTCCTTTCACTGGATCGGCGGCGCGAGCCGCGCACTGTCCTCGGATTATGATCGGGCGGGCTACGCGCGCGGGTGGCCATTAAATGTTCTAAAAGTCGCGCTCGACGCCGTCCCGGCGCGATACATTCGGCCCGGACCCACCGCCAGGCCCTTCGCGATGAGCATCGCCTACCGTTTCGGAAGCTTCGAGCTGCACCCGAGCCGGCAACAGCTCCTGCACGACGGGCGGCCCGTGCCGGTGGGGCAGCGCGCGCTCGACGTGCTCGCCGTCCTCGTGGAGAGGCCGGGCGAGGTCGTGCGCAAGGACCAGCTCATCGACAGGGCCTGGCCCGGTCTGGTCGTCGAGGAGAACAATCTGGCCGTGCAAGTCTCCTCGCTGCGCAGGGCGCTCGGTCCGGACCTCATCGCGACGGTGCCCGGGCTGGGCTATCGGTTCACGGCGGACGTGACGCGCGACGCCGATGCGCCGGGGTTCGCACGCGCGCGCCGGCACAATCTGCCGTCGCACGCCACGAGCTTCGTCGGACACGAGGAGGATCTTCGCGAGTACGCCGCCCTCGTCGGGGCGTCCCGGCTGCTGACGCTGACCGGAATCGGAGGATGCGGCAAGACCCGCCTCGCGCTCGAGCTCGCCAACGTGCTGTTGCCCTCGTTCCGCGACGGCGTATGGTTCGTCGATCTCGCCGCCGTCGCCGACGCCGAGCGGCTGCCCCTTGCAGTCGCGCAGGCGCTCGAGATCCGCCAGCAGGTCGACTCGCCGACGCGCGAAACGATCAGCCACCACCTTGCGCCGCGGGAGGCGCTGCTGCTGCTCGACAACTGCGAGCACCTGACGAGCGCGTGTGCTGACCTCGCGCAATGGCTCCTCGACCGAGCGCCGCAGCTTCGCATCCTCGCCACGAGCCGGGAAGGGTTGAGCGTCGCAGGTGAGCGAACGGTGACCGTGCGCTCGCTCGCCACCCCCGGCGCAGCAAGCGACATTGCGGCGGTTCAAACGAGCGAGGCGGTTCGCCTGTTCGTCGAGCGCGCGCGCGCCGTCGACCGTGGGTTTGCCGTCGACGCCGCGAATGCAGGCGCCGTGGCCGAGATCTGCCGGCGCCTCGACGGGATTCCGCTGGCGATCGAGCTTGCCGCGGCGCGCGTGAAGGTGCTCTCGGTCGACGAGATACGGGGCCGCCTCAACGATCGCTTCCGCCTGCTCACGGGCACCCGGACGGGAACGCTCCCGCGCCAGCAGACGCTGCTCGCGACGATCAAGTGGGCCTTCGACCATCTTTGCGCCGACGAGCAGCGCATGCTCGCGCTGCTGTCGGTGTTCGCCGGCGGATGGACCCTGGCCGCGGCGGTACACGTTATCGGCGAGGGCGCCGACGACTACATCGTGCTCGACGCGCTTGGGCGACTCGTCGACCGCTCGCTGGTCGTCCTGGAGCGGCTCGACGATGGGACGAGCCGCTATGCGATGCTCGAAACGGTGCGCCAATACGCCCAGGAGCGGCTCGACGCTTCGGGAGAGGGCGCGCAAGCCCGCGATCGCCATCTCGACTTTTACCTCGCGCTCGCTCGCGGGCCGGAGGCCGTGCATTCGAGTCGTGGGCACGCGCTGTGGCAGGCGCGCCTTCGCAGGGAGCTCGAGAATCTGCTGCAGGCACTCGCCTGGTCCCGCGACGCCGCTCGAGGGGAATTGGCCCTGGTCAACGCGCTCGATCGCTTCTGGTTCCATTCCGGCCTGCTGGATCTGGGATACGAAGTGACGCGCACGGCCGTGCAGCGCGCCTCGGAGTGCGATGCGAGCCATGTGGAGGCGCTCCTGGTGGCCGCATCGCTCGCGTTCGGCATAGGCCGCAATGCCGAAGGCAACGCGCACGCCGAGGCGGCGCTCGCGACTGCGCGAAGGCTCGGCGACGCGTTGAGCGCCGCGAGGGCGACGCGATTGGTCGCTTACGCGATCGGCGAGGAGGGCGACACTGCGACCGCGCTTTCGATGCTCGAGGAGTCGCTCTCGGTTGTCCGGCGTGCGGGCGACCCGGGCGCCCTCATATTCGCGCTGAACGCGGTGGGTGAGCTGCACCGTAGCGAAGACAATCTACAGGCCGCCCGGCCCCTTTACGAGGAGGCCCTCGCCGTTGCACGCAAGGAGGTCAACATCGTCGGGATAGCGCATATCAGCGACAACCTGGCGCGCCTGCTCATCTCGTGCGGGATGGCCGAGGCGGCGCGCGACCTCGTGCGCGACGTGCTCGTGATCTCGAACGAAGCCGGTTCGCGGTGGATAGGTCTGTGCGCCCTCGATATCACCGCGGCGCTCGCCGCCGTCGAAGGGGATTGGCTCATGGCCGCGCGCGTGCGCGGCGCCGCCGAGGCGCGCGTTGGGGTGCTGAAGCATCGCCGCGACCGCGCCGACGCGTCGTTCCTCGCACCCTGGACCGATCGCATTCGCGAGGCGCTCCCCGAGGAGGTATATCGCGCCGCATTCGAGGATGGGTACGGCTTGCCGGACGAAGCCGCGGGCGCCGAAGCGCTCGCGTGGCTGGACGGCCGCGACCGGAGGCGGCGCGATCGGTGACCGTCGTCGTCACGCCGGCGGGAAGCGTGATTCCATCTCACGCCGGAACCGGACGGCGTCGTCGTTCGCGTCGTAGATCACGTCGTCCCAGCGCACGGGCTCGCCTGCAACCACCGCGCGCCTCAGCGTGACGCCGTGCGCGAGGCCGAGCGGCAGCCCGCCGAGCGCCTTCGACGCGGCGGCGGGCGTGAGCTTGCCGTAAACGGTGTATCCGCCTTCGCCGTCCAGCGTTTCGCCCGCGGCAAGATCGCGCTTGGCCGTGGCCACGACGTCGCCGTGCCATGCCTGCGGCTGCCCCGTGGGCTCGCGGCGCAAACCGGCGGAAGCCACGCTGATGCCCAGCTCGAGGCCGATGGCGTGATACGGCTTGTACATCGCGGAGTAGCGCCCCGACGGATCGGTCGAGAAGCCGTATTCCCGGAAGCAGCGGCGCACGTAGTCCTCGCCGCGCGCGTCCCCAGCTCGGAACGTGACGTACACGCCCCAGCGCAGGTCGCGGAACACGGGCCGGCCGTCGCGCTCGAGGCTCGACACGACCTCGACCTGCCCGGCGCGATGCAGCACGCCGCCCTCGTCGCGTGGCTTGAGGATCCGTGCCAGGTCGTCGACGCCGCAAGGCGGAAAGTCGAGGCCGGCGGGCGCGGGCCGAAGGCCCGTCGCGTTGGCCACGGCCGCCATCTCGATCGCGCTCTTGGTGCCGTCGAGGAAGGAATTGAACATTTGCGCGTTGAAGTCGCCGGCCGCGACCGTCTCCGGTGTGAACCCGTAGTACGGCCACACGGTGGCGGGGGTCGACGCGTGGTACTCGGGCAGGTATTTCGTGCCCTTGCCGGCCGCGACGACCTCGAAGCCGGCGGCGCGGCACCAGTCGACCATCTCGCAGATGAGCGCCGGTTGGTCGCCGTAGGCGAGCGAGTAGACGATACCCGCCTCGCGCGCGCGCTGCGCGAGCAGCGGCCCCGCCAGCGCGTCGGCCTCGACGTTGACCATCACGATGTGCTTGCCGTGCAGGCAGCACGCGAGCGCATGGCGGATTCCGGCAGCGGGATGCCCGGTGGCGTCGATGACGATCTCGGCCTCGGCTGAGGCGATCGCCGCCGCCGCGTCGTCGGTGACGTGCGTGGTCCCGTGGCGAGCCGCTTCGGCGAGCGACCGTGCGCCATGCCGCTCCTCCTGCCAGCCCACGCGCGAGAGCGACGCGCGGGTGCGGTCGGGATTCAGGTCGGCGACCGCGACGACATGGATGCCGGGCGTGTGCTTCGCCTGTGCGAGGTACATCGAGCCGAACTTGCCGGCGCCGATCAACACGACGCGCAGCGGCTGCTGCGCGGCCGCGCGCGCGACGAGCATCGCGTGCAGGTTCATGCGCGTCATAATGGCACAAGTCATCCTGCGCGTAAGGACACCGCCATGAAGCTCTACTACAGCCCCGGCGCGTGCTCGCTCGCCTCGCATATCGCCCTCGAGGAAGCGAAGCTGCCGTACACGGCCGTGAAGGTCGACCTCGCCGCCAGGCGCACGGCCGACGGGGGCGACTACCTCGCGATCAACGCGAAGGGTTACGTGCCGGCGCTCGTGCTCGACGACGGCGGCACGCTCACCGAGAACGCGATCGTGCTCCAGTACATCGCGGACCAGAGCCCCGGCAGCGAGCTCGCGCCGGCGCACGGCACGTTCGCCCGCTACAAGCTCGGCGAATGGCTCAACTTCATCGCGAGCGAGCTCCACAAGGGATTCGGCCCCCTGTGGAACGCGAAGGACCCGGAGGAGGTGAAGGACGCCGCACGGCGCAACCTCGGCAAGCGCTTCGCCTACGCCGACAAGCGACTCGCCGCCACGCCCTTTCTCATGGGCGACACGTTCACGGTGGCCGACGCGTATCTTTTCGTCATGCTCGACTGGACCGATCGGCTCAAGGTCGACCTTGCGCCCCTTGCCGCGCTCAAGGCCTACCGCGCCCGCGTGGCGTCCCGCCCCGCCGTGCAGAAGGCGATGCGCGACGAAGGGTTGACAGGCTAGCTCCCGGAACGGCTAGCCCTCGGCGAGCTGCTTGCGCCGGTAGTCGCCCTGGCGCGTGAACATCCAGCCGGGATACTCGATCGGAAGCGCGCTGACCCGGTCGAGCGCCGCCAGCTCGTCCGCGGTCAGGCGGACCTTGGCTGCCGCGATGTTGTCGGCGAGCTGATCGACGCGCTTCGCGCCGACGATGACCGTCGTGACCACGCGCTGGTGCAGCAGCCAGGCCAACGCGATCTGCGCAACCGATACGTTGCGTGCCGTCGCCGCCTTGCGCATCTCGTCGATGCAGTCGAAGGCGCGATCGCGGTTCACGGGTGGAAAGTCGAACGTCGTCCGCCGGCTGCCTTCCTCCGCCTTCGCGTCGCGGGCGTACTTGCCCGACAGGAAGCCTCCAGCGAGGGGACTCCAGACCATGAGGGCGAGCTTTTCGCTCTCGAGCATGGGCGCGATCTCGCGCTCGATGTCGCGCCCCGCGATGGTGTAGTACGCCTGCAGCGATTCGAACCGGGCCAGGGACTCGCGGGCGGAGATGCCGAGGCTTTTCACGATCTGCCAGGCCGCCCAGTTCGACGCGCCGATATAGCGTACGTGGCCTTGCTGCACGAGCGAATCGAGCGCGCGCAGCGCTTCCTCGATCGGCGTTGCAGGATCGAAGCCGTGGACCTGGTAGAGGTCGACGTGGTCGAGCTTGAGGCGAGCCAGGCTCGCCTTGCAGGCGTCGATCACGTGGAAGCGGGACATTCCGCGCGAGTTGGCGCGCTTCGTGCCCGATTCGCCGAAGACCTTCGTGGCGACGACCACGTTCTCCCTCGGCACCTTGAGATTGCGCAGCGCCTGCCCCGTGATCTCTTCCGAGCGGCCGTCGGCGTAGACGTTGGCCGTGTCGATGAAGTTGATCCCCGCGTCGAGGGCGTGGCCGACGAGGCGGTCGGCTTCCTCCTGCTGCAGGTTGCCGATCTGACCCCAGATGCCGGCGCCTCCCCCGAAGGTCATCGTGCCGAGGCATAGCTCCGACACGAAAAGACCCGTATTTCCGAATTTCCTGTGGCGCATTGGGTGGTCTCGAGAAAGTCTAGGCAACAGCGATGATCATAAACCGCTTCGCGGAGCGCGCTTGCTTGCGCGCGCATGGGCGCTCACGCCTCCGCAAGCCGGGGTCGCGTCGTCATGGGCGAGTCACTCGCTTGCGACGAGCGCACTTACGAAGTCGGCGCACTCGCGGTCGTGCGTCATGGGCACGAAGTGTCCAGCGTCGAGCAGCAGGTCGGCCTTCGCCGGCGGGCGCACCAGGCTGTCGTGCCGGCCATGGACGCGCGCGATGCGCGTACGTGTGTCCGCCTGGGCGAGTCCCTGCCAACTGGGGAAGGCATCGACCATGCATTCGAAGAGGCGCAGATCGCATACCGAAAACTGCTCGATCGCGCTTAGCAGCGCAGCCTCGAAAGCGGACGGGTCGCGCCCGTAGCGCCGGCGACGCACGCCCTCGCGCTGGCGCAGAAAGCGCTGAATGAACGCGAGCGGCGCCAAGCGCTTCCAGAAGTGCAAGCGGCGCATCCCGACGAAATCCCGGGAGTTGGGGCTGCTGCAAACGAGTACGACCGCGCGAAGCGTGCGCAGGCGCGCGATCTCGCACGCGATCGCACCGCCGAAGGAACACGCCACGACAACCGCGCCGTCCGGGATGCGCCAAGCGTCGGCGACGTGCTTCGCCAGCGCGGTGATCGATGCTTCGCCGGCATACGGCGGCCATTCCAAGAACACCGCGTTGGGAATCCCGATCCACGCGCCAGGGTAGCAGCGGCTATCGCAGCCCAGTCCCGGCACGACGTACACCGGCGAACCGCGCACGCTCGCGCGCCGTGCTCGGCGGCTCGGCAGCTGCCGCGACTCGAGCCAATCGACGAGCGCACCGGGCGAGGGCCTCTCGCGCATGCGCTCCGCGCACGTCGCGGCTGCCGCGCGGATCGCCGGGTCGTCGAGGACACGCCGCAGCATGGGCAGCGAGCGGCCGTTGACGAACGCGCGAAGCGAAGTCGCGACACCGGCGCCGAGCCGGGTCAGGCGCTCGGCGTTGTCGGGCTGGTCGAGCGACATGGCCGTGACGAGTTGCGGCACGCCGGCGGCGAGTCCCTGCGCAAGCGTTCCGATGCCGCCGTGATGCACGAAAGCCGCCGCGTACGGAAGAAGCCGCGAGAACGGCGCGTAAGCCGCGGTGCAGATGGTGTCGGGCAGGTCGCGTGGGATCTGGCTGGGCTCCCGCGAGAGGAAAACGGCGCGGACACCGGCTTCGCGGACGAGCCGCACGGCCTCCGCGAAAAAGGGCGCGGCGTGGCGCTGACCGGTACCCGGCGTGAAGACGACCGGCGGATCGCCACGATCGAGGAACGCGCGCAGCTCCGGTGCCAGCGGCTCGGCGTCCGCCATGTCCTCCAGCGGGAAGTCCCACTGCAGGAGCGGGGACGGCCAATCGGGCTGCGAGGCTGCAACCCACGACGGGAACAGCGCCAGGACGCCGTCGGGCGAATGCCACCACTGCTCCCATAGCGAATACGGCTTGGGCACGCCGTAGCGGGCGCAGCATGCACGCACTCGAGACAGCGCGTGCACATCGAGTGGGTTGGGCGAGTGCAGCGCGATCCTGCGCAGAACGCGCGGCAGACGGCGAAGCGCATGCGCCTCCGGACCGAATAGCGGCACGCTGCTTGCGGTGACGAACATCATCGGGCACAGGTGCACGGTGACGAGCGGGATGCCCCAGCGCTCGCGAGCAAGACGGGCGCCGAAGTTGATCATCGGCGCGAGCATGAGGTCGGGCATGCCGTCTTCGGCGACGAGGCGCGCCACGGCATCGGCGTTGGCGCAGGTCGACCGTCCGGCGCATCGGTACGAGACCTTCGCGCCCGTGCGCCAACGCCAGAGCTGCGGATCGGCGAGCAGCGCGGCGAGGGCTTCGTCGCCGATCCCGCGAAACGCGAGACCTGCGCTCGCTGCCGTATGCGCGTAGCGGTCGGCGGTGACCATCGTGACGCGGTGCCCACGTTCCTTCAGCATGCGGCCGACCGCGACGAAAGGGTAGATGCTTCCGGCAGTGCCGTGCGGCAGCAGGACTACGTGGGCCATCGGTCACCCCGGAAGCAGACCGAGATCGGCAAAGGCGCGCCGCGCGCCGTCCACGCCCGCCACGCGGCGCGTGTGCATGCCGAGCCGTGCGGCGGCGTCGACGTTGATCGCGTTGTCGTCGATGAACAGCACGCGGTGCGCGGGCGCGCCGATGGCCTCCAGCACGTGCAGGAAATAGTCGGGGTCGGGCTTGAGCTTGCCCACGAGATGCGACGGGAAGTTGTGGTGGAACGCCTGCGGAAGCGACCAGGCGTTGCTGAACCGGTCCCAGTGGATCTCGTTGGTGTTCGATACGCTCGCGATGCGGTAGCGGACGCGCACGGCCGCGAGAAGCTCGAATGCGCCGGGCAGCACGCTGCGCGGCCACCAGGTGAACGCGGCCAGGAACTCCTCGGGGCCGACCGGCACGCCGAACTCGGCGATCAGCGCCTGCGCAAAGGCGTCGCGCCCGATCGCGCCGGTCTCGAAGCGGCGCACCGCGTCGGAGCGCAGCCAGCGCCGCCAGAGCTCCTCCGTGGTCGAGATGCCGCGTGACCATTCGAGCATCTTCTCGACGCCCGCGAGCTCGACCAGGACGCCGCCCAGGTCGAACAGGATCGTGTCGATCGAATCCGCGCTTCGGTCGATCACGAACGCGTCAGAGCACGTACTTCGACAGGTTGTCGTCGCCGGCGATGCCGGCGAGCGTGGCGTCGACGAAGGCGGCGTCGATCGCGACGTGCTCGCCGGTGCGGCGCGCGGCGTGGAACGAGACGTCGTCGAGAAGCCGCTCCATGACGGTGTAGAGCCTTCGCGCGCCGATGTTCTCCTGCTTCTCGTTCACGGCGAACGCGATCTCGGCGAGGCGGCGGATGCCGTCCGGCTGGAATTCGAGGTGCACCTGCTCGGTGGCCAGAAGCGCCGCATACTGCCGGGTGAGGCAGGCATCGGTCGCGGTGAGGATCTTCTCGAAGTCGGAGACGGACAGCGAGGAGAGCTCGACGCGGATCGGGAACCGGCCCTGCAGCTCGGGAATGAGATCGGAGGGCTTGGACAAGTGGAACGCGCCCGAGGCGATGAACAGGATGTGGTCGGTCTTGACCATGCCGTACTTGGTCGCCACCGTCGTGCCCTCGACGATGGGAAGGAGGTCGCGCTGCACGCCCTGGCGCGAGACATCGGCGCCGTGGAGATCCGAGCGCGACGCGATCTTGTCCATCTCGTCTAAGAACACGATGCCGTTCTGCTCGGCGGCGGTGAGCGCCTTCGACTTGATCTCGTCGTCGTTCAGCAGGCGCGCCGCCTCCTCGTCGGTGAGCTGCTTCATCGCTTCGGCCACCGTCATCTTGCGCAGCTTCTTGCGGCCGGTGCCCATCTGCTGGAACATGCCCTGGATCTGGCTCGTGAGCTCCTCCATGCCCGGCGGCGCCATGATCTCCATCGAGGGCGGCAGCACCGACACCTCCACCTCGACTTCGCGGTCGTCGAGCGCGCCCTCGCGCAGCATCTTGCGGAATTTCTGGCGTGTGGCCGAGTCGGTGGGCTTGAGGTCGTTGAAGTTCACCTCGCGCGCCGGCGGCAGCAGCACGTCGAGCAGGCGCTCCTCCGCATTGTCGGCGGCGCGGTCGCGCACCTTGCGCGTCTCGGCTTCGCGCGTGTCCTTGACCGCGACCTCGACCAGGTCGCGGATGATGGTGTCGACGTCGCGCCCGACGTAGCCCACTTCGGTGAACTTGGTGGCCTCGACCTTCACGAACGGGGCGTCGGCGAGGCGCGCGAGCCGGCGCGCGATCTCGGTCTTGCCCACGCCCGTGGGCCCGATCATCAGGATGTTCTTGGGCGTGATCTCGTGCCGCAGCGGCTCCGCGACGCGCTGCCGGCGCCAGCGGTTGCGCAGCGCGATGGCCACCGCGCGCTTGGCCGCCTCCTGGCCCACGATGTGCTTATCGAGCTCGGAGACGATCTCTTCGGGCGTCATGTAGAACGACATAACCTCGCGCGCGGCAAAGAAAAACGGCCGCCCTTCGAAGGCGGCCGTCCCATTGTACCGCGGGCGGACGGTCAGTCCGGGATGATCACCGTGTTGTTCGAGAACGTGATCTGGTTTCCCGCGCTCGGCGAGGCGGAGATCGGCGGCACGTTGGCCGAAGTGATCGGCGGCGCCGCGCCCGGCGTGCCCCCGCGCGGAATCGTGCGCACGACCTGCGCCGGGGGCAGCGGTACATTGTTCGTGAGGTTCGCCCAGACCGCGTCCATCGCGCGGATGAAGTACACGTGCAGAGGCACGAAGCCCGAGTCGTAGCCCGGCAGGAACGCGTTGTCGATGAACGCGTCGAAGTGCTGCGCGTTGGTCACCTCGATGTAGGAGAGCTTGCTCGCCGAGCCTTCCACGATCTTGTTCGTGCCGTAGTAGGGACGCGAGTTGGCGTTGGGCAGGACGTAGCCGTCGGCGCGGCCGTGCACGATGATCGCGGGCTTGCCGCGCAGGTTGCCCGTGCGGATCACGTCCTTCACGCCGTTCTGCACGCGAACGGCGTTGGCGTCGGTGCCCGTCCACAGGTTGCGGTGGCACAGCGCGGCGTCGAAGTTGTAGTCCTGCACGCCGGTCGAAGGCGACACTGAAATCGGGCTGTTGATCGGCCCGCCGACGCTCAGGTTGTTGATGATCTGAATGCCGCCCGTCGGCGGCACGCCGTTGCCGGTGCCGAAGATGATCGCGAGCTGCGCCCCCGTGAGCGCCGCCGGCTTGCCGCTTGCATCGACTCCCGCGAACGACAGGCCGCACAGGTTGTCGGCGACGCTGAACTTGCCGTACGAGTTGGCGTAGGTCATCGGGATCGGCGGCACGGCCTGCGTATAGAGCGTCGGCAGCCCGAGGTTCGAGTCCGCTTCCCATCCGGCGGCCTGCATGATCGAAAGCGCTTCCTCGGCCTGCGCGGCGACGGTGGTCGACGTGAGCAGGCCGTTCGCCTTGAGCGACTTGCAGCGGTTCTGCGCGAACGCCGGGACCGGCAGCACCGCGGCGATGCCGTAGGCATTGGCGAGTTCCGTGGCCTGCGACGCGCACGGCGAGAACAGGTTCGCGATCGTCATGTAGTCGATCAGCGGCTTGGCGCCGCCGACGAGCGCGTTGTTGCCGCGCTTCACGGTCAGCTGCGGGTTAGGAAGCAGCTCGAGCACGGGCTCGGCGACCGCGATCCCCTTGATCAGGCCGTCGGTGTCCTGCTCCGCGGCCGCGATGGCCGAGGCGCCGCCGTTGGAGACCGACGAGGCGATCACGAGGGTGTTGCCCGAGGTGTACTTGACCTTGGTCGAGCCGTCGGGATTCTGGCCGGCGAATTGCTCGTTGAGGATGTAGATCCCGAACAGCACGGCGTCGAGCGTGTTGCGTCCCCAGTCCTTCTCGGGATTCTGCTGCGAGTGCGCGTGCTTGACCGCGAGGCGCGTCGGATACGCGCTGTTGTACGTCGCGAGGTCGGACGCGCTCAGCCCCGCCGTGAAGTTCGAGCGCGTGCCCGCGGCGGTGGCGTCCGAGCGCGTGCCGTCCTGCAGGTTCACGGTGTTGGTCGAAAGATCGTGCACGCCGAGCCCCGTGCCCTTGTCGGCGTAGACCACGGCGCAGTTGTGCTTGAGGCCCCACTCGCCCGCGCTGCCGATGGCGCCGTAGACGCCGCGCGAGCCGGATGACACCGCGGTGACGATGCACCCGCGGCTCTGGTCGAACGAGGTCGGCACTTGCACCATCAGCGTCACGTTCTTCTTGCCCGTGCCGTCATCGTCGTACGCGACATACTCGTTGCCGGCGATCTTGCCTTCGCCGAGCGTATTGTTGCCGTTGACGTCGATGTTCGGGCCGTACAGCACGCCATAGCCGCCGTTGGGGCTGATGTCGAGGATCGCGCGGTAATTGTTGAATATCGCCGTGCGCCGCAGCTCGGCGGCCGTCGGCGCGAGCGGATTGACCGGCGGCGGCGCCGCGGCGGCGCCGAGTCCCGTCTTGCCGAGCCCGGCGGTGAGGAGGTCGTCGCTCACGCCGTCGTAGGAATTCTTCGTGATCGTGCCGAGAAACGCGGGCTTCTGATTGAACGGTGGGTTGTAGGTGTCGTTGCCCGGACAACCTGCGAGCAGAAGCGTGGCGGCGATCGCGGACACGGCGGCGCCGGCGCGATAAGCGTGCGACATGGGTGATACCTCCCTAGGAATTTGATCGCGGCGTTCTGTGACGCTGCGCGCGGATTCTACGCCAGCATGCGCTGCTTGCGTCGACGTTGGCCGCGTTTCGCGCATCCTCCAAGATGCGCGCACTGAAGTGGTGCGCAACGAGCGAACATCGGAAATGCGACAATGTATGCCATGAGCACTTTCCCCAGGGGATCGACGCTGCTTGTGGTCGCAACGCTCGCCGCATGCTCGTCCGTCAAGCAGGACATCACCGACTTCGCGCCGGAGGTCGGGGGCCTCAACGCCCAGCTGCGAAGTCCCACGTCCGCTGCGACCGGCGCCGTGCATGTGTACGACTTCCGCGACGGCATTCAGGTGCAGCTGTCGATCAACAACCTCTTCCCCGGCCAGTACGTGATCGCCTTTCACGAGGGCAACTGCCGCTCGCCGAACCTGTTCTCCGCGGGTCCGCCGTGGGCGCCGCCGGGCTGGACCAAGCCGGCGGGTGAGCTCATGCCGACCTTCCTCGCGAACAACGACGGCAATCAGACCGGTTACGTCGCCTACGTGCCGGGCGTGCACACCGACCGGCCGCCGTCGGTGCTCGGCAAGTCCGTGGTGATCCACGCGGGCAAGAGCGTGGACCAGGCGTTCCCGGGCCAGCCCAACAATCGGATGGCCTGCGGCGTGCTCGAGCCTAACCAGCCGTTCTCGTTCTAACCCACTATCTCGAGGAGCACGGATGGGCTTTCTCGCCGACCGCAAGATCCTCGTGACCGGCGTGCTGTCGACCCGGTCGATCGCCTACGGTGTGGCGCGCGCGTGCAAGCGCGAGGGCGCGAGCCTCGGCTTCACGTACGTGAACGACGATCTGAAGGATCGCGTGGTCAAGATCGCCGCCGAGTTCGGCAGCGTCCCGGTGCTCCGGTGCGACGTGGCGCGCGACGAGGACATCGCGGCGCTGTTCGCGTCGCTGCGGTCGGAATGGGGCGGCGTGGACGGCCTGCTGCATTCGATCGCGTTCGCGCCGCGCGAAGCGCTGTCCGGAGACTTCCTCGAAGGCATGTCGCGCGCCGCGTTCGCCACCGCGCACGACATCTCGAGCTACAGCCTCGCGGCGCTCGCCAAGGGCGCGCGGCCGTTGATGCAGGGGCGCAACGGCGCGATCGTCACGCTCACCTATCTCGGGGCGGTCCGCGCGCTCGCCAACTACAACGTGATGGGGCTCGCCAAGGCGAGCCTGGAAGCCAACGTGCGCTACCTCGCGTCGTGCCTCGGTCCGGAGCAGATCCGCGTCAACGGCATCTCCGCAGGCCCGATCAAGACGCTCGCGGCCGCCGGCATCGCCGGCTTCTCGAAGATCCTGGGCTTCGTCGAGAGGACGGCCCCGCTTCGGCGCAACGTCACGATCGACGAAGTGGGCAACGTCGCCGCCTTCCTGCTTTCGCCTCTGGCAAGCGGCATCACGGGCGAGATCACGTACGTCGATTGCGGCTTTTCCCATGTCGCCGCCGGCCTCGGCGAGGAGTAGCGCCCGGCGCTTCGACGCGGTGATCCTCGGCGGGGGGCACAACGGACTGACGTGCGCGGCCTATCTTGCCGCCGCGGGATTGTCGGTGTGCGTCGTCGAGCGGCGCGGGGTCGTCGGCGGCGCCGCGGTCACGGAGGAGTTCCACCCGGGCTTTCGCAACTCGACCGCGAGCTACACGGTGAGCCTGCTCGATCCGCAGATCATCCGCGACCTGGGCCTTGCGCGACACGGGCTCGTCGTCCGCGAGCGCCCGTTCGCCAACTTCCTGCCGCTGCCCGACGGTGGCTACCTCAAGGTCGGTGGTGGCCTCGCCGGCACGCAAGCGGAAGTCGCCAAGTTCTCCCGCCGCGACGCGGAGTCGCTGCCGCGGTACTACACGATGCTCGACCGTGTTGCCGGCGTGTTGCGCGGCATGCTGGGCGCCACGCCGCCCAACTTCGGCGCCGGCACCGTGAGCGACGTCGGCTCGCTCGTCGAGATCATCAAAGCCGGGAAGGGATTCCGAGCGCTCGCGCTGCCGCAACGTCGCGACCTGCTCGACCTGTTCACCAAGAGCGCCGGCGAGATCCTCGACCGCTGGTTCGAAAGCGATCCGATCAAGGCGGCGTTCGGCTTCGACGCCGTCGTCGGCAACTTCGCGAGCCCCTACACGCCCGGGTCGGCGTACGTCCTGCTGCATCACGTGTTCGGCGAGGTCAACGGCAAGCGCGGCCAGTGGGGCCACGCGATGGGTGGGATGGGCGCGATCACGCAGGCGATGGCGGCGGAGTGCGCCGCGCGCGGCGTCGACATCCGCACGAACGCGGCCGTTGCGCGCGTGCTCGTCAAGGCGGGACGCGCAGCCGGCGTGGAGCTCGAAAGCGGCGACGTCGTCGAGGCGGCGCGCGTGGTCAGCAACGTCAACCCGAAGCTCCTCTTCCAGCGCCTGGTTGCGGCCGAGCACGTGCCCGAGGATTTCCGCGCGCGCATCGGCGGCTATCGCTGCGGCTCGGGGACGCTTCGCATGAACGTCGCGCTGTCCGGCCTGCCGAGCTTCGCGGCGCTGCCGGGGACGCATGTCCAGCCGCATCACCAGAGCGGCATCGTCATGGCGCCGTCGCTTGCGTACATGGAGCGCGCCTACTTCGACGCGCGCACCGCGGGCTGGTCGCGCGCGCCGATCGTCGAGATGCTGATACCGTCGACGGTCGATCCGTCGCTCGCGCCGAAAGGGGCGCACGTGGCGAGCCTCTTCTGTCAGCACGCGCACCCCGACCTCGCTTCAGTCGTGCCGGGACGCACCTGGGACGATGCGCGCGACGAGGTCGCCGATGTGATGATCGCCACCGTCGAGCGATTCGCGCCCGGATTCGCCGCGAGCGTGCTCGGCCGGCGCGTGCTGACGCCGCTCGACCTCGAGCGCGAGTTCGGCCTCGTCGGCGGCGACATCTTCCACGGCGCGCTGTCGCTCGACCAGCTCTTCTCGGCGCGGCCCGTGCTCGGCCATGCCGACTACCGCATGCCGGTGAAGGGCCTGTACCTGTGCGGCGCCGGCGCGCATCCCGGCGGCGGCGTCACCGGCATCCCGGGACGAAATGCCGCGCGCGAGATCGTGAAGGACGTGCGGCGGCGGAGGCATTGAAGAGCGTGAATCCGTCGCACAATCTCGCGACGCTCCTGCTGCGCACCGCGCGGCGCTGGCCGAGGCTGCCGGCGGTCGCCGCGGGCGCGTCCGTTCTCCACGACTATGCGGGGCTCGCGCGCCGCGCCGCGAGCCTCGCGTCGGCGATGCGCGACGGCGGCCTCGCGGCGGGCGATCGCGTCGCGCTCGTCGGGCGCAATTGCGCGGGCTATGTCGAAGCGCTCTTCGCATGCTGGTGGGCGGGCCTCGTCGCGGTGCCGGTGAACGCCAAGCTGCACGCGCGCGAGCTCGATTTCGTGCTTCGCGACAGCGGCGCGCGCTGGGCCTTCGTCGACGAGGCGTGGGCGGCCGCGCTCGCGGGTTCCTCGCTCGCGCGGGCGATCGTCTTCGGGGCGCGCGACTGCGAGGCGCTCGCGTCGCGATCGACCGCGCTCGTGCCTTGCGCCGTTGCTGCCGACGATCCGGCCTGGCTCTTCTACACGAGCGGCACCACCGGCAGGCCGAAGGGTGTAGAGATCACGCACGGCAACCTCCTCGCGATGGCGCAGTGCTTCCTGTCCGACGTGGAAGGCGTCGCGCCGGGGGACGCGCTCCTGCATCCGGCGCCGATGTCGCACGGATCGGGCCTCTACATCGTGCCGCACGTCGCCCGCGGCGCGGCGAGCGTGGTTCCGGAGTCGGGCGGCTTCGACGCCGACGAGATCGCGTCGCTCGTCGCGGCGTGGGACCGCTGCCTCTTCTTCGCCGCGCCGACCATGGTCAAGCGCCTCGTCGAGTCGCCGGCGTGCGCGCGCCTGGACCTTGCGCGCCTCAAGTGCATCGTCTACGGCGGCGGACCCATGTACGCCGCCGATTGCAAGGCCGCATTCGCGGCGCTCGGCCCGCGGCTTGCGCAGATTTACGGACAGGGCGAGTCCCCGATGACGATCACGGCGATGGACCGCGCGTTGCTGGCCGACGCGATCGCGCGCCAGGACGACGCGCGCATTGCCTCCGTCGGCTGCGCACAGACGGGCATCGACGTTCGCGTCGCGGGGACGGACGGCGAGTCATTGCCGGCCGGCGAGATAGGCGAGGTGCTGGTGCGCGGGGCCACCGTCATGCGCGGCTATTGGCGCAACGCGGAGGCCACACGCAAGACGCTCGGCAATGGATGGCTGCACACCGGCGACGTCGGCATGATGTCCGGCGACGGATTCCTCACCCTGAAGGACCGCTCCAAGGACCTCATCATCAGCGGCGGATCGAACATCTATCCGCGCGAGGTCGAGGAAGTGCTGCAGAAGCATCCCGACGTCGCCGAGGTCGCAGTGGTCGGGCGCGCTCATCCGGACTGGGGCGAGGAGGTCGTCGCGTGCGTCGTCGCCCGCGGCGGACGCGGGAAGGATCTCGAGCCCGCGCTCGACGCGCTGTGTCTCGCCGAGATCGCGCGCTTCAAGCGGCCGAAGGCGTACGTGTTCCTCGACGCGCTGCCGAAGAACAACACGGGCAAGGTGCTGAAAACCGTGCTGCGCGAGCACATCGCCGGCACGCAAGGCAAAACCGGCTAAGGCAGGCTGCCCGCCCTGGTGCGCTTGCGGAGACTCTGCCGGGGACAAATCGCGCCGCCATCGCGAAGCGATTGCGGCTTACGCGATTTGTCCCCGAACAATGTTGAAGTCAGCCGATAAGCCGGGTTCTGTTACGGCGCACGAAAAAGCGTGCGCTATGGCCGTCATTCCTCTTGGCGCCGCGTTGCCGCGGCGCTCGTGCCACCTACCCGCGGACTCGGCGAGCAGCGTCATCGTCCGCTTACTTGGTGTTGCTCCGGATGGAGGTTGCCGCGTTTCACCCGCCTCCCGGTAAGGGGAGGCGACTCGTCTCTGTGGCCCTGTTCCTCGCCTTCGTCGCCGCGTTGGCGGCGACTTATAACGGCCGGGCGTTACCCGGCATCCTGCTCTGCGGAGCCCGGACTTTCCTCTGCCCATTCGCATGGACAGCGACGGTCTGGCTGGCTTCGAACTGCGGATTCTACCCGCGCGCGAGGCGCCGGGCCCGCCCAAGGGAGCCGGCGGCATCGCTCCCGCCTCAAAATTCCGCTGGATCAGGGCAGCGTCAATCTGTACACTACGAAGTGGATTGCCGAGTCCCGCCCACGAAGCGTCGCTCCGTATCGACCCAGTGTTGAGCCCAGGTGGCTCGGCGGCCGAGGCAAGAATCTTCTCGTCGGCGTGCCAGGTCGGGGGCAAGCCGAACCGTCACGGATGCGAAATGGCAAACGTGAGCTCCGACAAGCGAATCCGGGCACGTACGTCCGCAAGCTCCGGTAAGGGGGACGATGCTTCGCGCCCCGGCGAGTCGCCGTCCGAGACCGCTGTGGTCGCCGTCTGGGAGCCGCGGCCTGCGCGCGCCGGGCTCGTCGCCCAAGTCTGTTCCGACTGCGCGGTGACGGCACACCGCCTCGCCTCGACTGCCGCGGCGGCGAGCGTCGCGGGCCACGCCGCGGCCGTCGTCGATCTCCTCGATGCACCCGACGCGCTCGATGTCGGCCTTGCCATGGTGGCTGAACTCAAAAAAGCGAGCCTGCCCATCATCGCACACGCGACCGGCGCAGCGACGTGGCCGATCAGCACGCGCTGCAGGGTCCTGCTGGCCGGCGCTCGCTATGTCATGGACGACGACGAGCCCGGGTTCCGCAACACGCTCAAAGCCACGCTCGCGGACGTGCTCGCGATCGTGCGCGAGGAGCGCACCGAGGCATGCCGCTTGCGCGCCCTCGCCCGCGCGCACGGCATCGTCGGCGAGAGCTTCGCGCTGATGGACGCGTTTCGCAGCGTGGTGCGGATGAGCAAGCTGTCCGACCTGCCGGTGCTCATCACCGGCGAATCGGGGACGGGAAAGGAGCTCTTCGCGTCGGTGCTGCACGCCCTCGACCCCAAGCGCTGCACGCAGCCGCTGCTCGCCGTCAACTGCGCCGCCATCAACGCGGGGGTCGCCGAGAGCGAGCTTTTCGGCCACGTGCGCGGCGCCTTCACGGGCGCAGGACGCGACCACAGCGGCTACTTCCTCGCGGCACAAGGCGGCGTGCTGTTCCTGGACGAGATCGGCGAGCTCGATCTCGACGTGCAAGCGAAGATCCTGCGCGTGCTCCAGGAGAAGCGGCTGTATCGCGTGGGCGCGGGTCACGACGCATCGGTCGACATCCGCATCGTCGCCGCGACGAACCGCGATCTCGGGGCCATGGTGGAAGCGGGGCGATTCCGGGCCGATCTCTTCCATCGCCTCAACACGCTCTCGGTTCACATATCTCCGCTGCGCGAGCGCCTGGCGGACGTGCCGCTGCTCGTCGAGCATTTCGTGGCCGCGCACTCGTCCTGGCGCGCGCACACCGGCATCGACTCCGATCTGGCGGACGCCCTCTCGCACCTGCCACTGCCGGGCAACGTGCGCGAGCTCGAGAATCTCATCGCCACGGCGCAGGCCGGCAAGACCGACCGCAGCCCGCTGGGCCTGAAGGACCTGCCGCCGCGCGTGTGGAAAGAGCTTGCCGCATCGGGCTTCGCGCCCGCCGAAGCGAAGCCGGTCGACAGCGGCGTCCCGGCCCCGACGGATTCGATCGCGCACCTCCTCACCTCGCAGCAGGGCTGGAACCTCGACCGCTGCCTCGCCCACTGCGAGCGCGAGATCGTGGCCGCCGCGCTCGTTCGCACCCGGCACAACCAATCGCAGGCCGCACGCATGCTCGGCCTTACTCCCCGCAGCATCTACAACAAGCTTCGCAAGCACCAGCTCCTGCGCAAGCCCGACGCCTGAAGGCGAGGCTCGCGTCGATCCGGAAACGCGCTTCCGGATCGGCTGTTCCGGGTTCCGGAACGCGCTTTCCTCGCCAACGCCGCGGACGCAACGGTGCGCACGTCTGCCGCGCGACATCTACTCGTTGATTCGTCTGCGATTTCGCATCGCCGCGCGGCGCTTGCGCGCGATGGCACGCGGCGTGCTGTAGACGGTGGCAACGAGGAACGGCATGGTGAGATCCATTACGTCAGAGCGCACCGTGCCGGAGCTCAAGAATCGCCTGGTGAACTTCAAGGTCCGCGATGTCTACCTTCCGGACGCGCGCGAGATCCTGGTGGAGCTTTATGGCAACGACATCCTGCAGGGCCGCGTCCTCGATCTGTCGGACAGCGGCAGCTCCAAGCAGGCCTTCGTGGTCGTGGAGGTCGAGGGCGTGAAGAGCCACGTCATCGTGCCGATGGAATGCATTCTCGGCGTACTTTAGGGTGTGAACGGGCCCTGGATGGTGCAGCTTTGTCCCCGCGTCGTCACTCCACGCATCACTCTTCTCCAGGTTCCGAGCGGCAATCCCGGCACGCTCGTCACGGCCGGGATCATCGGGCGGATGATCGGCGACGGCGCGAAGGACTTTCTCGTGCGCCAGAAGGCGATCGAGATCTTCCGCATCGCGGGGGTGGCGCCGAAGGATCGCTTCGGCGAGATTCGCTCGCTGTTCGAGTGGGTGCGCCGGAACATCCGCTATACGCGCGACATCTTTCGCGTCGAGCTCCTGCACACGGCGCGACGCATGCTCGAGCTTCGCGCCGGGGACTGCGACGACATGACGATTCTCCTGGGCGCGATGCTCGTGTCGACCGGGCATCCGGTGCGTCTGGTGCTCGCCGGCTTCCGCAAACACAAGCCGCATTCGTACAGCCATATCTATCTCGAGGTGAACCTTGGCAGTAACTGGATCGCGCTCGACCCCACGATGGAGCACCCGATGGGATGGTCGCCGCCCACGGTGTGGAAACGCGTGTGCGACATCGAACGCGGAGGATTGCGATGCTCGTGCGTGACGTGAGGAATGGCCGGCTCGTCGCCGTCCCCGACGAACGCTACTTTGCCCACGCGACGGCGCCGATGGGCTACTTCGCAGGGCACGGTCTCGAAGGCGTTCCGTTCGGAGCCTATGCGGCGGGTCCGCAGCAGCCCTTGTACGACGGTCTTGGCAACCCGCTCGGGCTGCCGTTTCTTGCCGCGCTCGCGCCGCTTGCGAGCGCGCTGCTTCCGGCGATAGGCAAGCTACTTCCCGGGCTTGCGAAGACCGCGTCGAGCGTGCTGCCCTCCATTGCAAGCAACATCTTGCCGATGCTCACCGGCGGCGGCGAAGCGCCGGCGGCACCCGCCGGAGCGCCCGCGCCGACTGCAGCGCCGCTTCCCATGACGCCTCCGCCCGCGCCGGCCGTGGAACCTGCGCTGCCCATGCCTTCGACGCCCCCGGCGGCACCGATGCAACCGGGGCCGCCCGAGGAAATCGTGGCGCCCATGCGTGTGCAGCGTCCCGACGGGCAGAGCGTGCTCGTTCCCGTTCGCTTGCGGCGCCGGCGTCGTTCGCGGCACCGGCACATATCGCGGTTCACACAGCCGCTCGGCGCGATGAACGGCCTCGCGGGATTTCAAGGCTTTCACGGATGGCCCGGCTACAGATGAGCGGAAACCTTAGGAGCAACCGACCATGATGGTTCACGACCAGTACTCGGGATACGTGCACGAGGTGCCCGATCACCTGATGGGCACGGGTCTCGGCGAAGTGGTGTACGACGGCTTCGGCAATGCCGTCGGATGGAATCCGTTCTCCGCCATCAGCGACGCCGTCACGGGTGCGGGGAACCTCGTCCGTGGCGCGGTCGGCAGCCTGGCGCAAGGCGCGGGCAACATCATCGGCCAGGCTGCGCAGGCGCCGTTCAACCTCGTCGGCCAGGGCGTGAACGCCATCGGACAAGGTGTCAACGCCGCGGGCCAGGTCATCGGCAGCCTCGTGCCGGGTATCACGGGATTGCCCGGCATGCCCGGATTCGTTCCGCCCCTGCCGCCGTCTCCGTTCACTCCCCCAGGAGGAAGCTCCATGTACCCGCCGTATCCGTATCGCCCGCCGTTTCTCGGTGCACGTCCGCCGTGGCCCACTGGTTGGCAGCATGCGCACCTGCCGTATACAGGACTCGGACCGAACCGCATGTACATGCGCTGCGCGGTATGGCCGGGACCGAAGGGTCTCGTTCCGGGCTATGCGGCGAACATGCCGCCCGGCGCGATTCCCGGCATGCCGGGCTTCCCGGGGCTCCCCGGGCCCGGCGGTGGCCGCCATCGTCGCCACCATCGCCGGTGACACGACCGTCGGAGCTCGCGGGTAACGCGAACATGGAATGGGTTACTTCGTCACGGAAGGCGCCGGAGATGTCGACGCGTCATCGGCATGCAGCGGGGCGAATCTCGCGCAAGCGAGACGGCTGTTCGAGTCGTTCGCAGGCTTCGCCCCGCCGTGCGTCACGCGCGCTCGCGTCGAGCTGCGCATTCCGTCCGTCCTGGTCGATCTCGGCGCGCTGCGCGGGGTCGTGTACACGAAGGACCACGGCCGCGCGCGACGGACGTACATCCATTTCATGGAGGATCCGCCGCGCCTTCTATGCGACGCGGGCGGGCGCCGGCTCTACGTTCACGGCGGCAGCTATCGAGTCACACAGCGGGGGATCGAGGGATGAGCGTTAAGCCCGGCTTCGACGAAGTGATGATCGTCAATCCGGTCGAGCCTTACGCCAACGAAGGAGTGCGAGTCATGCGATTCATGCAAGCAGGTCCAGGAGCGATGGGCTACTTCGCGCAGGCGCCCGGGACGCTCGGGTACTACGGCCAAGCGCCGGCGTACGGCTACTACGGCGAGCCGGCGGAGACGTTCGCGCACTACGCGGAGCCCTCGCTTACCTATGGCTATTACGGCGAGCGACCGGAAGCGTACGGTTACTACGGCGAGCCACCCGAAGCGTATGGCTACTACGGCGAGCCACCCGAAGCGTACGGTTACTACGGCGAGCCGCCCGAAGCGTACGGCTACTACGGCGAGCCACCCGAAGCGTACGGCTACTACGGCGAGCCGCCGGAAGCGTACGGCTACTATGGCGAGCCCGTGCCCTTCGAGGGTTACGCGGAAGCCGATCCGACGATGGCCGCGTACGGCGAGATGCCGGAGATGCCGGGCTATTCCGGGTATCAGCAAGCGCCGGAAGTCGGCATGTCGTATTACGGCGATCCGTACCTCGCAGGCTACGTTCGCGCGGCAAAGCCCGCCTACAACCCGGGATGCCCGATGCCCACCAACGTCGCGGGCTTCGCCGAGGCGCCGCTCGAAGGCTACGAGGGCTACGTGAAGCCCTCGACCGTCAATGCGAGTTGCGAGCAGGTCACGCCGCAGCCCGGTCCCGCCCCCGGCTCGCCCGAAGGCTTCCGTCCGCTTTGGTGAGCGGGGCGACGTCTTACGCAACCTTCCGCAGGAGAACCCATCATGGCCGTCGTGCAAGGTATTCGCGAGAAAGTCCACCTTCCCCTCTACGACTCCGTGTCCGTCGACAAGGAAGAGCAGCTCTTCGATGTCGAGAAGTCGGGAACGCTCAAGTTCTTCGTGAACGTGCAGGGCAAGACCAAGCTGCAGACCAATCTGCAATCCGCGTCTCTGCTGCCGCACTACAACACGTTCGAGGCGCGCGCGATGCGCGTCGTGATCAGCGACCTGCCGCCCGAGTTCCCCGACGACGACAAGAAGGACCTCGCGACGACCGACGACCTCGACGTGGAGGACGACAACGGCAACGACTTCGATCCGACGACGGGCGCCATCGCCGCCCCCGGGGCGACCTCGATCGTGACCGCGACCGTGGAAACGACCGTCGACGGCCTGAGCCGGCTTTACAAGGAACTCGCCGACAGCGACGACGGCGAGGTCGACCTCGATGCCAACGACCCCGACGTCACGCTGAACGACTCGTCCGGCAACGAGATCACCGGCAACCAGGTGGGCGGCCAGAATATCGAGGACATCATCACCGACGCCGGCGGAACCATCACGCTCACCCGCGACGATCTCGACGATATGAACGACAGCCTGAAGGCGAAGGCGATTCCGAAGGAGCAGACCGATCCCAACAACGGCTCGGGAACGATCATCGGCAAGCTCGTCTACAACACCGTCACGTCGCTGTTCGTCGGCGAGAAGGTGATGATCTCGATGCCGACCTGGTTCTTCCCGGCGGGCGCGGGACCGTATTCCGAGACGGGCAAATTCACCACGCACGGGGAGCCCTCGCCGACCGCGACGTTCCGCTTCGCCGAGCCGATCTACATCGACAAGCAGCAGAACTTCCGCGTGGAGATCGAGGTCCCGGACTCGGACGTGCTGAAGGACATCCAGAAGATCTACGGGCCGCTCAACATCTGGGTGGTGCTCGACGGCTACATGACGCGCGACGTCCAGTAGCGCGCAAAGGCGATGGAAGGCGAGGCTTCGAGGGCATCGTGCTAGGCCCGATCCCGCATCCGCGCTTCACGCCGGGCGAGGCGCGCCGCGCGCGCGCCGGCGAGGGAATGACCGCGGGCGCGGTCATTCCCTACGACGCGGTTGCGTCGTTCCGGATCACGGGCCGAGCCGGCAACCTGCTGCAGGACGTGATCAACATCAGCACGGACGGCGTGTTCGTGGCGACCGCGATCGGCTACGGATTCGAGGAGGATCGCGAGCGCCCCCTGTTCCCACCGCAGTCGTCTCCATTGATCCCGCCCGGCGCGCCGCCGATCGTGGTCGGCGACGTGAGACTCGGCGACCTGCCGCTCGCGGCGCTGATCGAGGGGCTCCGCATCAATCCGCTGTTCGCTAACTGGGTCACGGGCTCGGCGGCCGGCTTCGACGACGCGGGCTTCGGCACCGATGCCGTGCCGCCCGATCGCGTATTCGGCCAGCTGCTGCAGCGAATCAAGGCGCCGGAGGAGATCTCGTTCCTCCTGAGCCTCGTCGACAGCGGCACCGGGCGCGAGCTGCAGGACCAGCCCGCGCACAACCTGGCCTCGCTCGGCAAGAGCAACGGCGAGCGGCCGTTTCGCGTGCTCGCGCAGCCGCTGCATTTCGCGCCGCGCTCGACGCTGCGCCTGCAGGTCACCGAGCGCAGCGAAGGCGTTACCGGCACGCTGTTCGTCGTTCTGTACGGTTACCGGATTCTCGGCGCGGCCGCATGTCCCGAGCCCGTGGCGAGGCATCTGCGCGGCATGCCGCAATGTCCTGTCGAGACGATCGGCAACCCCGACGCGCGCATCGTGCCGTTCGACCTCGTATCCTCGCTCACGCTGAGCGGGCGCCGCGGCAACCAGCTCGAGGACGAGCTGACGGTCACCGCCGAGGGCGGCTTCGTCGCGACCAGCATCGGCTACGGCCTCGCCGTCGAGTCGCGCGACGTGACGCTGCTTCCGGCGGCAATCGACGATGTGCAGGACGCGGCCTTGCGCTCGCAGCTGCTCGCGCTGGTCGATGCGCAACGGCGGTGGCTCCCGGGCGCGCTCGCAAACCTGGGCGACATTCCGCTCCGACTCATCGGAACGACGGCGCTGCGCGACGGAATCCGCATTCGCCCCGATTGGCTGCGCCTTGCGCTGCTCGACAACGGCACGCTCGCGACCGCGCTCCCGGTCGAGATGCTCGACAGCCTCTTCGAGCGGCTCAACCGGCCGGAGGACGTGGCGTTCCGCTTCGCGCTCTTCGACACGGGAACGGGGCGCGAGCTGCAGAACCAGCGTGTCGGCAACGTCGCGGGACTGGGCATCGCCGACGGCGACCGTCCGTTCAAGCGGCTCGTGCGGCCGCTCCTGCTCCTGCCGCGCGCAACGCTGCGCATCGAGCTCGAGGAGGTCATGGGGCGCGGAGACGTCTACTTCGCCTTCCAGGGCTACAAGCTGCTCGACCGCGCGGGGAGAAGCGCATGATGCCCGCCGCGCGTGCGCCGCGATTCGAGCCCGCGCGCGCCGACGAGGCGCCCTCGCGCTCGATCCCGTTCGATTACGTCTTCGCCTTCGCGCTCACCGGCGAGGCCGACAGGACGCAGAGACAAACGGTGACGGTCGGCGTGGATGCATCGTTCACCGCGGTGTCGATCGGCTACGGCGTCGTGCCGGAAGTCACGACGGTGCGCTTCGGCCTGCCCCCTGCGCCGGCTTCGCCGATTCTCCTCGTGCGCCCGCAGTCGCTGCGCAGCATCGCGTTCGGCGATCTCATTCCGACGCTTCAGGCGGCGATCGGTGCCGCGCCCGACGCGCCGAAGGACATGCCGGCGCTCGAGGCGGCGCTTCGCAACGGCATCAGGCTCAATCCGAAGTTCGCGCGGGTAGCGCTCGCGGGCGACGGCAACGGCACGCTCGATCCCTCCGTGCTCGAGAACCTGTTCGAAGTTTGCGGGCCGCCGGTGCGCGACGTGCAGTTCCTCTACGCGCTGTTCGACGAAGGCAGCGGCCGCGAATTCCAGAGCGAGCCCATCCTCAACATCGCCGGGCTGGGCTCGGCCGACGGCCGGCGGCCGTTTCGCTACTTTGCGCAGCCCATCACGTTCGCACCGCTGTCGTCGATCCGGCTCGACATCACCGAGAAGTCGACCTTCCGGGGCGCGCTGCACGTTTCGCTGCACGGCTACAAGATCCTGGGTGCGGCGAGCGCGAACGTCGCGCAGGAGCGGCGCCGGCCGCGGCGCGGGACGAGGTAGGGACCGCCGTGGCGACACCGCACACCCTGCCTCGCCTGCGCCCCGCGCAGGCTCTCGACTGCGGCATTCCGGTCGATTCGCAGTATTTCGACGACGCGCGCTTCGCGGCGATTCCCGCCGTCGGCGGCGCCGTCGTGCTCGCGCGATTCGAGCTGCCGTCGCAGTACTGCGGCGTCCTCGAATATTTCTCGCAGTTCACGGACGCATGGAGTCGCGACAACTCCGCCGTCGAAACGCCCGACCTCATCTGGCAGATCCTCGCCGACCGCCAGCCCGTGTCGCCTTATCACCAGATGACGACGATCCTCAATCCGTGGGGATTCGGCAGCTTCCAGTTCTCGCTCCGGCTCCCCGAATCCTCCGCGGTGGAGTTGACCGTGCGCAGGATCGGCAGCGCGAGCCCGGTGACCCGCGTCGGGGGGCGGTTGGTCGGGCGCTACTGGTACAACGCAGCGTTCGGCGGTGCGGCTTGACGCCATGAATCGCCATGCCGAGCGCAGTCTTCGTGAGGTCCGGACGCAGCTATCGCGTCACGTCGCCGCCCGCTGCTGCGCAGGTGACTCCGGAGCTTGCGAGCGAGCTCGAGCACGTGCTCGAGAAATTCGCGCTGGAGGCGCAATTCGATGAGCGCGCTCCGGTCAGCGTCGAGTTTCGCCCCGGCATCTTCGGCCACCATCGCGTGGGACGCGCCGCCGACATCTACGGCGTGGGCGGCGTCGGCATCGGCGAGTGGAAGGCGCGCTGGGATCGCGCGCGCGAGCGCATGCGCGCGACCGCCGACCCGCGCGAGCGCGCGGCGATCGACGCCCACGAGCGGCGGCGAAACCTCGGCTGGAGGCTGTACAAGGCGCAGCAGATCCACGGGCGCTGGGCGCAGCCTTACGGCTATCCCATCCAGCTCTTCGGTCCGTGGACGCGCGGCGAGGGCCCGTGGAAGTACATCAGCGACCGGATGCTGCGCGCCCATGCCGACCACATCCACGTCGCAAAGTAGGAATCGCAGGAGGACGTCATGCCGATGATGAATGCGTACGGAATGCGACATCACGAGCGCGAGACCTTCGCGTCGATGCCTGCCTGCCAGGTCTTCCTGATAGCGTTGCCGGGCGACCATTTGGCGCCGCTTCTGCATCGGGGCAACCCGCTGCACCCGATGCAGGTGATGCTGACGGGCCTGGGCGAGCGACCGCCGTTCGTGGGCATCGAGACCGCGATCGGGCCGCTGCCGCAGCTGCCCGCGCCAGTGCGTCTCCCGCACGGCGCGCCCTCGCTTGCACCGCGCGAGATCGCGGGAGAGATATTGCGCGACGGCGAAGGCCGCCTGTACGAGCGCCTCGGCGATCGTGTGCGGCCGATCAACCAGATCTACATGGGCGCCCGTGGCGAGATGATCGACCTCACGCCGATGCGCGAGGGCCAGGGCGAGCCGCAAGCTGCGGAGCCCGACGTGGTCGACAGCGACGTGCAGGACGAGGCGCGCGAAGCCGCGGAGCAATCGCGCCCCTTCCGCGAGCTGGTCCGTCGCCTGGTCCCCGAGCCCGGCCTCTGGCGCCTCGTGCGCTATGCGGACTTCATCGATGCAATCACGCCTCAGCTTGCCGATCCGCGCCGCTTGCAACCGTCGCACCAGCTCGCGTGCTACGTGCAGATCTACGAGCTGGCCGTCACGCGGCGGCAAAGCTCGCTCGAACAGGCGGCGGCGGCGGAGCTCGGATCCGCGTCGCGTCTCGTCCCGCTTTCGTACGATCTCTGCCGGAGGTTCGCGTTGAGCCTGCCGCGCCCGGCGTTCGCGCTGGCGGCGGCGCGCCATGGTCGCGAGCTTCCGCCCGGTGTCGTCGCGGCGGGCGCGCGCTTTATGACGCTTCGCGTGGCGCTGGATCCGACCGGCGAAGCGCTGCCCGCCGCACCGATCACGACGCCCGTCGTCGTGCAGGCGCCCCCGGCCGCGCCCGCCACGACGGCCCGCGCCGCGGTTCCGGAGGACTACACGAAGCCCTGGGAGATGCGTCTTACGCGCGACGAGGTGCTCTACGACATGACGCTCGCGGCAAGCCGCGGCTGGCTGCGGCGCATGCTGGACGCGTGGCGCTCACGGGTGAAGGAGAGCGACCGCTCGAAGTGGCGCGCGTTGTTGTCGGGCAAGGCGCCGGACGAGCAGCTCTGGAGCATCAAGCCGCCCCAGGGAGGGCTCGGTGACGACGGTGTGCGGCGGTGGGCGGAGCAGACGCTCAAGCTCGCGGGCTACGAGATGCCGCGCATGCTCGTCGAATGGGAAATCCACTGGCGCCGCAAAGGCCTGTAGAGCAAGCGCCCTGGCAGGCGAAGGACATCCGATGAAACGCAACGCACGGCGAAGAGGAGCAAGGATCATGGTTGGCACAGTCACGCCATTGAAGGCGGTAACACCGGTCAGCGACATCGAGACCGATATCGAGAACACGATGAACGCCCGCGAGCGGGTGCATGCGCTCATCGCTTTGGTCGAGACGAAGCGGCGCAGCGACCAGGTCGCGTTCCTGCAGACGTTCGCGAAGGACCTGGCCGCGGTGCAGGGCGATCCCGACAAGACGTTCGTCGACGCGGAATACACCAAGTTCACGGCTTGGAAGTCCGCCGACGACGACACGGTGAAGCGGCTCGAGGCGCTCCGCTTGATCGCCCACGGCCTCGAGGTGCGCATCCGGGAGTTCGCCGTGACCAATCTCGCAGCCGTCGTCGCGTACCTCACGGTCGAGATCGATGCGATAAACACGCAGATTGCGGCGGACAAGTCGGAGGCAGGCGCGCTGACCGAGCGCAAGCGCAAGCTCGAGGACGAGCTCGACGACCTGACGAGCGGCGCGGCGGCCGCTTCGAGTGTGCCGGGCACCGCGGCAGCGGCGCCCGCAAAGAAGGCGGCGGGCAAGCGCAAAGCCGCCAAGAAGCTCTAGGCCGGCCCTGCGACAACCTCCAGCGGAGACGAGCATGGCATATCTGCGGGATGCGCAAGGGCTGGCCGGCCCGGGTTGCGGCGGCAACTGCGGATGCGCGTCGTGCCGTCGGCGATCGGGCACGCTCGGCGAGTACTACTACGAGGGCGAGGGTCGCGACGAGCCGCCGCGCGCGCGAGCGACGCGCGGCGCGAGCGCGAAGGAGAACGCGATGTATATGTACGACCAGCTCGGCGAACCGCCCGCGAAGCCGGTGGACCCGGCCGGGCACCAGAAAGAGGTCTGCCCTCTCATTCGCGGCCAGATGGGCAAGTTCCTCGACTTCCAGGACTACCTCACCCGCGCGCTCGACAGCAAGGACCCGCTGTCGCACTTCAAGGTGATGCGCAATCGCGACCTGTACGACGCCTTCGTCGACTCGTGCAAGAAGGACGTGATCGAGGAGATCCTCAAAGCGATTCCCTGGTTCCCGCGGATCTTTCGTCCGCCGCCGCGCGATCCGAAGAACCCGACCGACCTTCGCATGCGATAGGAGTTCGCGTCATGTTCGCGCCGCGATATTCGCCCTATGCGTCCCGGGCCGGCCTCGCCGGCGTGCGCTCCTTCGGCGAATCTCCGGCTACGGCCGCGAGCGCGATGACGCGCGTGACGAACACGCTCGCGCCGCCGTTTCGCTGCATCTGCCGGATCGTCGCCACGTCGTACGACAAGCCGGGCTATTCCGTCGGCACGGGCTTTTTCGTGAGCCCTTACCACGTCGTCACGGCCGCCCACGTGATCTATCCGTTGCAGGCGCCGAAGACGAAGGCGATCGACGTGTACCCTGCGCAGAACGGCCCTGACGAAGTCGGCGGTCGCTTTCGTGCCAACGGCTGGGCCATTCGCCGCGGATGGTGGCCGAACGACTGCCGCACGGCGGGCTTCGATTACGGGATCGTCCGGCTCGCCACTCCCGCGCCGCACGGGTTCTTTCCGTTGCGCGCGTTCGATCCGGCAGCGGTGGCGGCGATGCTCGTCCATCTCGCCGGCTATCCAGGCGACTCCGATCCGAAGGCGCAGTACATGTACCGGAGCGACGGCCGGCTGACGGGCGCCGTCGTGATTCAAAGCTGCGGCACGGACGAGCGGGGCGAGCCCACGATGAGCGGGCGCGTGGTTTCGATCACCGCTTCCTCGACCGGGCTCGTTGCCCATTCGCTCGCGGCGAGCCACGCGGTGAGCGGCGGGCCGCTGTGGGTCGACCAGGACGCCGGCAGGACGCTGATCGGAATCCACGCGCGCGCGATCGACGGCGGTCACGCACGCGCCGCGGTGCTGTTCGACGACACGGTGCGCACACAGATCGCGCGCTGGATGAACCAGGATCTGCCGCCCATACGGCGCGCGTGAGGAGGAATCCGTGTCCTATCTACACCAGACACCGCTCGCGACGCTGGGCGAGCCCGTGCCCGCGGCGCCGCAAGGCCCCGTGTTCGACCTCAACTGCGCCGGCGCGTGCGCCCCGTTCACGGATGCGCAGTGCCGGGGCGTGCTCCAACGTGCGATCCTCGACGCCATCGCGCTCGCGAACAACGCGGCACAGAAGCTGGAAGCGAGCGCGCCCGACGCCGAGACGGTGCGCCTCTTCCGCTTCTTCTTCGGGCACCCGCCGTCGACGAACATCCCGTGGGCGGACAACACTGAATCCCGGGTCAGTGTGGCGAAGCGCTTTCGCGCCGCGGCCAACGAGCTCAACGGCGGCCGCCGCACGCAGTATTCGTGCGTTTGCGCGCCGACGGCGCCTGCGGGCCGGCGCGGCGAGACCCGAGGTCCGCTCGACGTGCGCCTGTGCCCCGCGTTCTGGCGCCCCGCGGGCCTGCGCGTATCGGATCGCTTCTTCAGGGCCGGCGTCGTGCTGCACGAAATGATCCACCAGCTCTTCGGCGAGTTCTTGCACGACGTGTCCACGGTCAGCATGCGGGTGAATGCGCATTGCTACGAGGCGTTCGCGATGCGCCTCGCGGGTCACGCCGCGGATCCGTCGGACGTCCGGCGATGCAGGCCCGACCTTTTCCCCGCGGCGTGATGCCGCCCGTTCGTTTCGGCGAGCCGCCCACGAAGCCGGCTCGCAGGTCGCCGCTGGCGAACGGCACCGCCCCGCCGCTCGTTTACCGCTTCGACTGCACGAGCGGCTGCCTTCCGCTTCCGCCTTTCCTGTGCGCGGCGCTGCTGCGCGACGCGATCGTCAGCGCGTGTGGCATGGTGCTCGCCGCGGCCAAGAGGCTGGAAGCCCTGCCCATGAGCGCGACGACCGCGCAGCTCTTCCGGTCGATCTTCGGCCACGAGCCTGCGGATCCGTTCCCGGGGACGTGGAATTTTGCCTCGGGCGATCTCGTCTCCTGCGCGCTTCGCCGCGTGGCGAGGACGCTGCGCGCGGGCAACGTGCTCTACCGCTGCGATCCGTGCCTCGGAGCGCGCGAGGACCCCGCCGAGAGCAGCATCCTCGACACGCACGCGATCGCCATCCCGGCGCGCAACGTCGTGCTGCTCTGCCCGTCGTTCTGGCGCCTTGCGGCGCCGCTTCGGGCCGGCGTGCTCGTGCACGAGGCCTTCCACCTTCGCTTCGTGCCCTTCTTCAAGCACGACGCGAAGGAGCGGCGGCAGAACAGCGCCTATTGCTACGAAGTCTTTACGCTGACCGTGACGGGCGTGGCGCCGGAGCCGCTGGCGGTCACGAAGTGCCGCAATACACCGTGAGCCGACACCGGGGGCGGCCATGTATTTTCGACTCGACGAAGCCACCCCGGGCCTTGCCGAGCCGCTGCCGCCCCCAGCGCCCGATTCGCCGGTCGCCGCGAGATTCGTGCAAGCCGGCCGTGGGCGCTTTTGCACACCGGGCCAGGCGCACACCGAGTGCGCGACGATCGCCGCGCCGCGCGCCATAAGGCGCATCGTGATCCACGCTCTGTCGTCGGGCGGTCTTCACGACTGCGTGCACTTCGGTACGGTCGGCGATCAGGTCCGCGCTTGGCAGCGTGCAGCGCCCAACCCGCCGGGCTTCGGCTCGAGCGCGCACTATCTCGTGGACCGCGACGGCACCGTCACCCAGATGGTGCGCGAGGCGGACGACTCGTTCCACGCGCTCGCGGACAATCCCGACACCATCGGCATCGAGCATGCCGACATCTGCAACAAGCCGGACGCTTATACGACCGCGCTTTACGAAGCCTCCGCTGCGCTCGTGCGCGACATCGCGAGGCGCAACAACATCGCGATCCGCGTCTTCGGGATCGACACGGGGAACGTGAGGGACGCCACCGTGGTCGGGCACAGCACGATCGACCCCGTGAACCGCGACGACCCGGGGCCGTATTGGGACTGGGAGTACTACGCGCAGCTTTTGCGATGGGACGGCGCCACGCAGCGCTCGCGCCCGCATCGGCTCGTGGCGACCGCCGCTGGCGCGGCGGTGCCCGCGGGCTGGCAGGCGCGCCGTCGAGTCGACGTGGCCGGCGAGAATCGGGATTGCATTCCCAACGCGTTCTGCGCGCAGCCGCGGCATTCGTACGGCGACTCGTATTGGCGCGCGAAGGCGAACACCCCGGGCAGCGACGTCGTTTTCGCGCTCGGCGTGGGCGTGCCGGGGCGTTACAAGGTGTCGCTCTGGTGGCCGCAGGTGACAGGCGCAAACGCTTCGACGGTCGTCAGCGCGGAAGCGCAGAAGGGCGGAGGTCCCGCGCGCGGCAACGGCGAGCTCGACCAGACCCGCAATTTCGGCCGCTGGAACGATCTCGGCGTGCCCTTCACCTTCGACGTGCCGGGCGGCGGGGCGCGCGTCACGGTACGCGTCCGCCGCGCGTCGCGCAACGCGGGATGGGTCCTCGCCGACGCCGTGCGGCTGCTCAAGGTGGGCTGAAGCGATGTTTGCGGCCCCGTTCCCTTCCGCAACGCGCGACCTCAACGCGCGCACCGACCGCGCGTTCTTCGCGCGCCATCCGGAGCGCGCGGGGATACCCCTCGGCCGCAACGAGCCTGCGCTCGTGCGCGAGTGGAAGGCGATACGCGAAGCGCTCGCGCGCCAATCCTACGCCCGGCCGCCCTGGACGCCGCCGTCGGTCGCGGCCGTTGGAGGAGCCTGTCCGCCCGAGGATCCGTTCCCCGCCGCGCTGCGCACGCCGGGACGCCCGTGCGCGAGCGGTGGCCGCAGGTGCTGGCCGAACGAAGGCTGGCGGGACATCGCCGATGCGGACATGCCGTGCAGCAATGCGGCGCGGCGCAATCCGGCGACGTACGACGCGATCCTCGACTACTTCAACGTCGCCCACCCGGGCAACGCGCGCTACGCGAGGACGCCGAAGGACACCTACTGCAACATCTACGTTCACGACGTCACGCGCGCGATGGGCGCGAGCATCCCGCATTGGGTGCGCGACCCTGCGCAGACCGCGCACAAGCCTCTCGGGTGGCGCGAGCTCGGCGCTAACGCGACCTGCGACTGGCTCAACGCTGTCGGACGGCCGTCGGGCTGGCTGCTCGTCGATGGCGCGATGCTCGACGCGGTAGCGCGCCTGCGCGCCGCGCCGGGCGGTCCTCTGGCCGTTGGGCTGACCCCAGGTGTGGCGCGCGCGATCGCGCGGGTCGCGGCGTCTGCGCATCCCGATCCGCGGCTGCTTCGCCAGGACGCGTACATCGCGCAGCAGCTCGCCAATCAGGGACTGCCGGTCGTGATCTCCTGGAAGGCTTCCGCGGGCCCCGGTCACGTGGCGATGGTGCGCCCGGAAACCGCGACCGCACACGGTCGTGTGCACGTAAGCGGCCTCTTCATTCCGCGCTCCGCGCAGGCGGGCGCCGAGAACTATGAGAGCAAGCCGGCGGCCTGGATCGCGATGGACAGGTACCGCACGCGGCAGCTTTGGGTGCATGACTGAGCGCTGCGATCCCTACACCCTGCTCGCCGACGCCTACGACGACATCGTCGGCCGCGATTTCTTCGCGCTCCTGCGCGGGATGTTCGAGCGCATCGTCGCCCGCCATCGCATCGCATTCTCGTCGGCGGCGGACTTGGGCTGCGGGACCGGGCTCTTCGCGCGCTACCTCAATGCGTTGTGGCGCGTACCGGTATTCGCTGTCGACCGGTCGCCCTCGATGCTTCACCGGGCCGCGCGAAACTGCCGAGGCGCGCGGGTGACGTTGTTGCGCCAGGACATCCGGCGCCTGCTGCTCCCGCGCCCGGTCGATCTCGTCACCGCGAACTTCGACACCGTAAACCACCTTCTGCAGGATGGGGACTTGCCGGCGCTGTTCCGCCGCGTCCATCGCCACCTCCGACCGGGCGGTCACTTCATCTTCGATTTCATCACGCCTTGCGACCCGCCGGCCGGGACGGTGCACTACCGCGCATCATCGCAAGGCGAGCGGGACGTCGCGCAGCGCATCCGCTGGATTCCCGCGCGCCGGCTGCTGCTGTACGACATCGTGTTCCGCGACCCGGCGCGCGGCCCGCCCCGGGTGGAGTTTCATCGCGAGCGAGCCTATGCGCCTTCGGAGGTCGCGGCGTGGCTTGCCGACGCGGGATTCGTCGTGCGCGAGGTGCTCGACGCGAACACGCTTGCGCGCGCAGCGCGGTGCCCGACGCGCGCGATCGTCGTGGCGCAGCGTCGCTAGGCGACCCGCCAGGCCACCGTCTCCCCGGCCCGGAGCGGCACGAGCGTGTCATCGCCAAAGGGATAGGCCGCCGGCACCGGCGTGGCTTCGCGCTTGAGCGTGACCGTGTCGCGATTGCGGGGCAGCCGGTAGAAGTCCGCGCCGAAGGCGCTCGCGAAATCGGGCAGGCGGGAAAGCGCGCCGACGGCGTCGAAGGCTTCCGCGTACAGCGCGAGCGCGATCGGTGCCGAGAAGCAACCGGCGCCGCAGCACGCGGCCTCCTTGGCGCGCCTCGCGTGCGGCGCCGAATCCGTGCCCAGGAAGTAGCGCGGGCTGCCCGACGTCGCCGCCGCGACCAGCGCCTGCCGGTGCGTCTCCCGCTTGAGGATCGGCAGGCAGTAGAAGTGCGGCCGCAGGCCGCCGGCGAACAGCGCGCTGCGCGACCAGAGCAGGTGCTGCGGCGTGATCGTGGCCGCGATCGGCGTCGACGCGTCGCGCACGAAGTGAGCGGCCTCGCGCGTCGTGACGTGCTCGAGAACGATGCGCAGCGCCGGGAAGTCGCGCGTGATGCGCATGAGAATCGTGTCGACGAAAACGCGCTCGCGGTCGAACATGTCGACGTCGGGGTCCGTCACTTCGCCGTGCAGCGACAGCACGACGTCGTGCCGCTCCATCGCGGCCAGCACCGGGTAGACCCGGTCGATGCCGGTGACGCCCGAGTCCGAGTTGGTGGTCGCGCCGGCCGGATAGTACTTCACGGCGTGAACGAAGCCGGACGACCTGGCCGCGGCAATCTCCGAGGGCGGCGTGTTGTCCGTGAGGTAGAGGGTCATGAGCGGCTCGAACGCCGCTCCCTGGGGCAGCGCGGCCCGGATGCGGTCGCGATAAGCGGCTGCGGCCGCCACCGTGGTGACGGGCGGCTTGAGATTTGGCATGACGATTGCACGCCCGAAGGCGCGCGCGGTGTGGCCGGCCACCGCCGCGAGCGCCGCGCCGTCGCGCAAGTGGACGTGCCAGTCGTCGGGGCGGCGCAGCGTCAGGGAGTCGACCGGGTCGGTCATGCGAAAGCCTTGTTTTTCGGGAATTATAGTGTTCAAAGGCGGTGCGACCCCGCGCGCCGGGCAGTGGCTTGCACAGGTGGCGGTGGGGACGCGGATCGGGCTATAATGCGCAATTTACTGGCGATGGCGTAAGAAGCCTATCGCGACTGGGAAACCAAAGGAAAGCGGAAGGCGCCCTTTCCGTGAGGGTGAACGAAGCATGGCCACCAAAACCGCATCCGCAGTGAAGAAGGTCCGCGAGCTCAGCGAGGAGGAGATCCTCAAGGCGCCCGAGAAGGACTACATGAACGAGGCGCAGCTCGCGTTCTTCAGGAAGAAGCTCGTCGAGCTTCGCGACCAGCTCCTGCAGAACGCCGACGACACCGGCGAGCACCTGCGCGAGAACGAGATCACCACCGACCCGTCCGACCGCGCGACCCTCGAAGAGGAATACACGCTCGAGCTTCGCACCCGCGACCGCGAGCGCAAGCTTCTGAAGAAGGTCGAGAAGTCGCTGCGCATGATCGACGACGGCTCGTACGGGTGGTGCGAGGAGACCGGCGAGCCGATCGGCGTGCCGCGCCTGATCGCCCGCCCCACCGCCACGCTTTCGCTCGAGGCCCAGGAGCGCCGCGAGCGCGTCCAGAAGCTGTACGGCGACGACTGACCTCGCGACCGCAGTTAGCGGCCGCGTCCTGCGGCGGCGAGTACAATCGAAAGTCTCGGCATCCTTCGGCCACCCTCGATCGGAGAGTCCCGCATGTTCACGCTTCCACCGCTTCCCTACGCTGAGAACGCGCTCGAGCCCGTCATCTCCGCCAACACGATCTCGTTCCATTACGGCAAGCACCACAAGACGTACGTCGACAACCTGAACAACCTCGTCAAGGGCACCGATTACGAAAGCGCGCCGCTCGAGAAGATCATCAACGAGACCGCGGGCAAGGCCGACAAGGTCGCGATCTTCAACAACGCTGCGCAGGTGTGGAACCACACGTTCTACTGGAACAGCCTGAAGGGCGGCGGCGGAGGCAAGCCGTCGGGCCGCATCGCACAGATGATCGACGCCGCGTTCGGGGGCTACGACAACTTCAAGAAGGAGCTGTCGGCGACAAGCGTGTCCCAGTTCGGATCGGGATGGGGCTGGCTGGTGCTCGACGGCAGCGCGCTCAAGATCATGAAGACGCCGAACGCCGAGGTGCCGTTCACCAAGGGCCAGAAGCCGCTGCTGACCGTCGACGTCTGGGAGCACGCCTACTACCTCGATCACCAGAACAAGCGCGCAGCCTACGTCGACGCTGTGATCGACAAGCTGCTGAATTGGGATTTCGCGGCGAAGAACCTCGGTTGACGAGGCGTGGAATAAGGCGAGGACGCCGGCGGTTTGCGAGCGGGCATCCCCGCCGGGCCCCGCCTTGTGGGGTCCCTCGCACGGGGCCATAATCGACCGGGAGTTCCACCGGCCGTCATCCATGGCGCTTTTCAACAAACCGCCCGCGAAGAAACCCGGCGCGCCGGCCATCAAGCCGAGCGCGGTCGAACGCGCTGATGCGCGGCCAGCCATCTCCGCGCGCGATGTCGCGGTGCAGGCGCAGGGCAGGCGTGGAGTCGCGGAGCGGCCGCGGGCCGAGCCCGTCGGCGACTTCTCGATGACGGGTGCGAGTCTCATCGAGTGGTCGCCCGTGCGCACGTCGATCGAGGTCGCGCAAAGCAACCCGGGCATGTGCGCAGTCCTGGAGAACGCTGCGCTCCTGTACGCGAGCGGCCAGTCGCTGCCCGCCCGCCAGCTCCTCGAGCAGGGCGTGGAGAACGACCAGGAAGCCAAGAGCTCGCCGCTTGCGTGGCTCGCGTTGTTCGACCTCCTGCAGCGCGCCAACGACCGCGCCGCATTCGACCGCCTCGCGCTTCTGTACGTGGTGCAGTTCGAGCGCTCGCCGCCGGGCTGGGACGAGACCGCAATGCCGCCCGTGCCGGCTCGTGAAGCGAAGGCCACGGGCGGCGGCTATGCCGTGATCACAGGCAAGCTCACCGCCGCCACGGCGTCGCAGATCGACGCGCTTTGCCGCACGATGAGTCGGCCGAATGCGCAGACGCGGCTCGATCTCGCCCAAGTGGCCGGCTTCGACGACGCCGGCGCGAGGCTTCTCGCCGATGCCCTGGCCGAGGCCCGGAAGCGGCGCTACGGCCTCAAGCTCGAGCGCGCTGAGAAGATACGCAACGCGCTCGACATCCTCGTCAAGCGCGGGCGCGAAGCGGGCGAGGGCGGCTGGCTCCTGTCGCTCGAGCTCCTGCAGTTCGAGCACAAGCAGGAGGCGTTCGACGATCGCGCGATCGAGTACGCGATCGCGTTCGAGCAGTCGCCGCCGTCGTGGGAGCCGCCTCCGTTGCCCGCGCCCGACGCCGCCGACGCGGCGCCCGAGGAGACGCACGCCGGGGCTGCCGCCGCGGCGCAAGCGTCCGGTGGTCCCGTGATCTGGTCGGGGGTGATGTCCGGTCCTTCGACCACGGCGATGGCGAGGATCACTGAGCACGCCTACACGCGGCAAGTCGTCGTGATCGACATGTCCGACGCCGAGCGCGTCGACTTCGTGTGCGCCGGCGCGCTGCTCAACATCATCAATCGCGTCGAGGCCCAGCGCAAGGCCGTCCAGATCGTCGGCGCGTCGCCCATCATCCGCGCGCTGCTCCTGCTCATCGGCATCTCGCCGCGACACTTCCTCAAAAAGCCGCAGTAGCGCCAAAGACGCGCCCGCGGCGGCTTCGCGTTTCGTCCATGGAAACCTTTCACGGCACAACCATTCTCTCCGTTCGCCGCGACGGCACGGTGGCGCTCGGCGGCGACGGCCAGGTCACGCTCGGCAACGTCGTCGTGAAGGCCACCGCGCGCAAGGTCCGCCGCCTGCACCACGACCGCGTGCTCGCCGGCTTCGCGGGCGCGACGGCCGACGCCTTCACACTCTTCGAGCGCTTCGAGGCGAAGCTCGAGAAACACCAAGGCCATCTCGTGCGCTCCGCCGTCGAGCTCGCCAAGGATTGGCGCTCCGACCGCGTGCTGCGAAGGCTCGAGGCGATGCTCGCGGTGGCGGACGCGCAGGCGTCGCTCGTCATCACCGGCACCGGCGACGTGCTCGAGCCCGAGATGGGGATCGTCGCGATAGGCTCGGGCGGCGCGTTCGCGCAGGCCGCGGCGCGGGCTCTCCTCGCGCATTCGTCGCTCACGGCCGAGCAAATCGTGAAGGAGGCCCTGACGATCGCCGGTGACCTTTGCATCTACACCAACCAGCACCACGCGATCGAGGTGCTTCCGCCGCCGTGATGAGCGTGGCCGACGCGCAGCGGTTCGACGTCGTCGTCGCGGGCGCGGGTCTTCCCGGCTTGTCGCTCGCGACCGCGCTCGCGCGGTCGGGACTCGCGGTTGCGCTCGCCGACGGCGCGGCGATCGCCGCGCCCGAGCCCGAACCTTCGACCTACGATCCGCGCGTGTATGCCGTGAGTCCCGGGAGCGCGCAGTTCCTGCGTGCCGTCGGCGCGTGGCAGCAGCTGCCGTGCGCTCGGGTGGCGGCGATCGAGTCCATGCAGGTCCAAGGCGACGCGGGCGCGGTGCTCGCGTTCTCGGCCTACGACTTGGGCGAGCGCGCGCTGGCATGGGTGGTCGAGGAGCGCGCGCTGCGGGCCGCCTTGCTGCAAAGCGCGTACGACGCGGGCGTCACGATGTTCGGCGGGTCGCCGTTCGTCGGACTGTTCTTCACCGCCGACCATGCCGTCCTGACCTTGCGCGGCGACGAGGAGCGCGCGCTCTGCGCCCGGCTCCTGGTGGCCGCGGACGGCCTGCGCTCGTGGGTTCGGCAGGCGGCAGGCATGACCGCCGAGCCACGGTCGTACGGTCAGACCGGCGTCGTGGCCAACTTCGCTTGCGAGCGCGCGCATCACGGGGTGGCCCGGCAGTGGTTCCGCGGCGACGGCAGCGTGCTGGCCTGGCTTCCGCTGCCCGGCCGCAACCTCTCGATCGTGTGGTCGGCCCCGGACGCCGTCGCGGCGGAGCTGTTGGCGCTCGACCGCGCCGCCTTGGCCCGGCGCGTGGCCGATGCGGGCGGCCGCGTGCTGGGCGCGCTCACGGCAATCTCGGGGTCGGCCGGGTTTCCGCTCTCGATCCTGCGCCTGCCGACCACCGTGGCGCACCGCCTCGCCCTCGTGGGCGACGCCGCGCACGGCGTGCACCCGCTTGCCGGCCAAGGCGTGAACCTGGGCTTCGGGGACGCGCTGGCGCTCGCCCAGGTGCTCTCCGAGCGCGGGCCGGTAGGCGATCCCGGCGCCCCGATCCTGCTCACCCGCTACGTACGCCGCCGGGTCGAGCCGGTCCTCGCTATGCAGGCCGTGACCGACGGCCTCGCCCGCCTGTTCGGGGCCCGCGCGCCCTGGCTTTCCGCCCTGCGCAACGCCGGCATGGCCGCCGTTGATCGGTTGCCCGCGCTCAAGCGCGCCTTGGCGCAACCCGCGCTGCGCTAGACTGTCCAATCTCACCTTGCCATCTTCGGAGAAGTCATGACGACGACCCTTCCCCGCCGCGGCGCCCTGGCGGCCTTTGCGTTAGCGGCGTTGCTCGCGCTGCCCGGCTTCGCGCTTGCCCAGGCCGACAAGCCCGCGCCCCTGACGCCCGACGCGGTCGCCCTCAAGAAGGCGCTGGAGCAGAAGTTCCCCGGCGCCGAGGTCCGCAGCGTGGTCAAGACGCAGTATTTCGGGCTGTACGAAGTGCTGCTCGACGACCGCATCGTCTACACCGACGCCAAGGGCCGCTACCTCGTGGTCGGCGCGCTGTACGACACCGAGTCGAAGATCAACCTGACCGAGGAGCGGCAACGCAAGCTGAACCGTGTGGACGTCGCGGCGCTGCCGCTCGACATGGCGATCAAGACGGTGAAGGGCAGCGGCGCCCGCACGCTCTACATCTTCTCCGACGCCGACTGTCCGTTCTGCGCCAAGCTCGAGCAGGAGCTCAAGAACGTCACGGACGTCACGATCTACACCTTCCTGTACCCGATCGACGCGCTGCATCCGGACGCCGCGCGCAAGTCGCGCGTGATCTGGTGCTCGGACGATCGCACCAAGGCGTGGGAGGTGTACTACGACACGGGCAAGCTTCCGGACAACGCGGGCGACTGCGACAACCCGGTGGCGAAGACCGCCGAGCTCGGCGCGAAGTACAAGGTCAACGCGACGCCGACGCTCGTGTTCTCCGACGGCACGATCCAGCCCGGCGCGATGGCGGCCTCCCGCCTCGAAACCGAGCTTCGCAACGCCGATGCCGAAGCGAAGAAGCTCGCGGCGGCGAAGAAGTCTTGACCGGACATTCGCGCTGAGCGAGGGGGAGAACGATGGCCATTATCGACTTCCTGAAAAAGCAGTTCATCGACATCATCGAGTGGACGGACGACTCGCGCGATACGCTGTCGTTCCGCTTCCCCGACGAGGACAAGGAGATCAAGAACGGCGCGCAGCTCGTCGTCCGCGAGTCGCAGGTCGCGCAGTTCATCTACCTCGGGCAGTTCGGCGACACGTTCGGGCCGGGCAAGTACACGCTCACGACGGACAACATCCCGATCCTCACCGACCTCAAGGGCTGGAAATACGGCTTCGAGAGCCCGTTCAAGGCCGACGTCTACTACGTCGTCACGCGTCTTTTCACCGGCAACAAGTGGGGCACCGCCAACCCGGTGATGATGCGCGACGCCGACTTCGGCATCGTGCGGCTGCGCGCGTACGGCACCTACGACTTCCGCGTGGTCGACGTGAAGAAGTTCCTGAAGGAGGTGGCCGGCACCGACGATCATTTCCGCCTCGACGAGTTCAACGACACCATGCGCTCGCGCATCGTGAGCGTGTTCACCGACGCGCTGGCGAGCGCCAAGATCCCGGCGCTCGACGTCGCCTCGCGTTACGGGGAGCTCGGCTCGGCGCTCCTGCCGCTCATCAACCCGGCGATCGGGGAGAAGTACGGCCTCGAGATGACGACGTTCATCGTCGAGAACGTGTCGGTTCCGCCGGAGGTCGAGCAGGCGATCGACAAGCGCTCGAGCATGGCCGCGGTCGGCAACCTCAACGACTACGTGAAGTTCCAGATGGCGCAAGGCATGGGTCAGGGCAACGGCGGCGGCGGCATCGGCGGCGCCGGCGCGGAGCTCGCGATGGGCATGGCGATGGCGCAGCAGCTCATGAATCAGCCCGGCGGGATCCTCGCGCAGGGAACGCCCGGCATACCGGCGCCCGCCGCGCCGGCTGCGGCAGCGCCGCCCGCGGCCGCCGCGCCACCCGATCTCATGACGCCGGCGCAAGTCGCGCAGATGCTCAACGTCTCGGAGTCCGACGTGCTGGCGAGCCTCGATGCCGGCGACTTGAAGGGACGCCGCATCGGAACGCAGTGGCGCATCACGCGCGCCGCGGTCGACACTTTCATAAAAGGTTAGTCATGTATCGCTTCTTGCGCGGCCGACGCGCAGCGCTGGCCGCGATATCGGCGTGGGCGATGGCCTGCGCGCTGCCTGCCTTCGGGCAGGATCCGCGCTATTCGGAGGCGCAGGAAGCCGCCCGCGAGTGGCTCGCGATCCAGGACACCAACGACGCCGTAGCGAGCTACAACGCGGCGGCCAAGCGGTTCCACGACTCGATGCCGGTCGATCAGTGGGCGCAGGCGATGAGCAAGGCGCACGCGCAATTCGGGCCTGTGCAGACACGCGCGCTGATCGGCACGCAGGCGCCCGCGCCGGGTCCCGACGTGCCGCCCGGCGAGTTCGTCGTGGTGGTGTTCCGCACCGAGTTCGAGAAGCGCCAGACCGGGAGCGAGACGTTGACGCTCGAGCGCGAATCCGACGGCAAGTGGCGGGTGGTCGGGTACTTGATGCGCTAGATGCGGGCGCCGCGCCTCGAATGCAGATGAGCGACGAGGGTGCGCCCAGGGTCGCGACCGGCGAGACCGCTGCGATCCAGAAATTCGCCTGCCCTGCCTGCGGCGGTGAGGCGGTCTGGAGCCCGGCGAAGCAAAAGCTCGTCTGCCCGTTCTGCGGCACCGAGTCGCCCGCCAAGCTGCATACGGACACCGGCGAGATCGTCGAGCACGATCTCGTGTCCGCGCTGCGCGGCATCGGCGACGACCAGCGCGGCTGGAAGGCCGACAAGCGCCAGGTCAAATGCCAGAGCTGCAACGCGATCTCGGTGTTCGACCCGACGCGGCAGGCGCAGAACTGCGAGTTCTGCGGGTCGGCCCAGCTCGTTCCTTACGAAGAGGTCAAGCCCGCCTTCCGGCCGGAGAGCGTGCTGCCCTTCGCGGTGACGGAGGGGGGCGCGCGCGACCGCATCCGGCAGTGGTACGGCAAGCTGTGGCTCGCGCCGAACGCACTCAAGCGGCGGGCGCTCACCGACACGGTCAAGGGCATCTACCTGCCGTACTGGACGTTCGACGCGCAGGCCGACGCGCAGTGGACCGCGGAAGCCGGCTACTACTACTACACGACGGAGACCTACACCGAGAACGGCCAGTTGCGCACGCGCCAGGTGCGCAACGTGCGATGGGAGCCCGCGTCGGGGCGCCTGTCGAACTTCTTCGACGACGACCTGGTCTGCGCGTCGGTGGGCGTGCACGGCAATCTGATGCGCGCCATCGAGCCCTTCCCCACGCAATCGCTCAAGCCCTACGACGCGGGGTACGTCGCCGGCTGGGTCGTCGAGCGCTACCAGATCGATCTCGTCGGCGCGGCACAGCGCGCCCGCGAGGCGATGGACGCCAAGGTCGCGCAGATGTGCGCGCAGCAGATTCCCGGCGACACTTATCGCAACCTGGTCGTCCACACGTCGTATTCGCGCCAGACCTTCAAGCACATCCTCGCGCCGGTGTGGCTCATGACGTACACCTACGGCGCGCGCGCGTTCCAGTGCGTGCAGAACGGGGTGACGGGCGCGATCGACGGCGAGTACCCGAAGAGCCCGTGGAAGATCGCGCTCATCGTGCTCGCCATCTTCATCGTGGTCGTGATCGTGCTGTCGATGTCGGGCGGGCGCTAGCGGTGTCGAAATCACGAGCGCCCGCGGTCGCGCTCGCCGTCCTTGGCGTGCTGGCCGCCGCCTACGTCGAGTACGGCACGCCGCGCGCCGCCGATGTCGAGCGCTCGCTCGGGCTCTTCGCGTTCGAGGCGAGCCCCTATGTGCTGGCCGGGATACTCGCGCTGCTGTCGCCTTTCCACCGCCCGCTTGCGATCGCCTGCGGGGCAATGCTCGCGCTCGAGGCCTACGCGTACTACACCGTATTCGTGCTGCCGCTGACCGAGGACGCGCCGCTCGTCTACCTTCACAAGCCGCTGTACGGCCTCGGGATGATCGCGGTCGCCATGCTGGGCGGGTTCCTGCTCAGCCGCGCGCGCGCGCGGCCGCGGTAGCGACCGCGAAGGACAGCTCCGCGGGGGTCGCGGCGAGCGCATCCGCCGCGGCAAGCTCCTCGAGCGAACCGTACCCCCACAGCACGCCCACGCAGCGCGCGCCGTTCATGCGCGCCGCGCGAATGTCGTGCCCGCGGTCGCCGATCATGATGGCCGCGCCCGGCGACAAGCGCTCGCTCGCGACGACGTGCGCGAACAGCTTCGCCTTGTCGTCGAGGGCGCCGTCCAGGTCGGCGCCGTAGACGCCGCGGAACAGCGGCGCGAGGCCGAAGAGCGTGACGATGCGCCGGGCATAGATCTCGGGCTTCGACGTGCAGAGGAAGACGGGCGAGGACCGCGCGGCCGCCTCCAGCGCATCGGCCACGCCCTCGTAGACGACGTTCTCGCGCCACCCGAGCTCGGCGTATCGCTCGCGGTACAGCGCGAGGGCGTGCTCGACGATGTCCGCTTCGCCGGTGTCGAGAAGGCGCGCCAACGATTCTCGCAGCGGCGGCCCCATGCACCGGCGCAAGGAAGCCTCCTCGGGCGCCGCAACGCCCATACGATCGAGGGCATACAGGATCGAGCGCGCGATGCCCGGGAAATTGTCGGTGAGCGTGCCGTCGAGGTCGAACAGCAGAGGGGCTGTCATTGTCCGCCCGCGCGAAGGAGGCGGATGCGGAAGTCGACGAGCGCGCCTTCGCGCCCGGCTTCCCAGCGCAGGCAATATCGGCGCGCCGCCGGCGCGCTGAATACGCCGGAGAACTCGGTCGTGTCCTCGCGCGACACGGTGGCGATGTACGCGATTCCGTCGCGATAGTAGATCTCGAAGCTGACCGGCGCCTTCGACTCGAAACGGTAGTCGTAGCGGTCGCCGGCTTGCAGTTCCGCGCATTCCTCGTGGAACTCGTAAGGCGCGATCGCGAGTTCGGTCGCGGCGCGCGGCGCGTCGGAGACGATCGTGTCGGTGGCGCACGCGGCGAGCACGAAGGCCATCGGCGCCAGGCTCGCGATGCGCGTCATTTCGCGCGGGCGCGCTGCCCGAGATGCTTTCGCCGCAGCCTCCGCCAGTCCTCGGCCAGCATCGCGTAGCGCTCGTGATCGCGCCAGCGGCCGGCGATCTTCACGTAGCGGCGCGAGAAGCCCTCGCGCGTGAACCCGATGCGCGCCGCGAGCGCGAGGGAGCGCGCGTTGGTCGGCTGGATGTTGACCTCCACGCGGTGCAGCCGGAGCTTGCGGAAGGCCACGTCGAGCGCGAGCGCCATGCCCTCGGTCATATAGCCCTGCTTCGAATGCGGCGCGAAGCCGAAGTAGCCCAGGTAGCTGCTGCAGAACGCGCCGCGCACGATCTCCGAGAAGTTGAACACTCCGAGCAGCGCGTCGTCGCCGAGACGGTACACGAGAAACCCCGCGTGCGTCGTGACCTTGCCGCGCGGCGCGAAGCGCGCCACGAAAGCCGAATAGCGGGCCTTCGTGTCGGGCGGGCGCGTCCACGGCCCGTGCAGCGTGCGGCTCGCGCGCGCGGCGGACAGGAAGGCGGCGGCGTCCTCCTTGCGCGGGGGGCGCAGGTAGACACGTGAACCGGTGATGGTGGGGGCCCCGGGGCGTGTAGGCATAATGCGGATTTTACTAAACGCGCATATTGCCCCTCATGGCGGCATGGGTCGAAGGTCGCGTGGCGGGCAAGCGGCAGTGGACGCAAAGCCTCCTATCGCTGCAGGTCGCAGCACCGGACGTCAAGTTCGTCGCCGGGCAGTTCGCGCGCCTCGCGCTTCCGGCGCCTCCCGGGCACATCGAGACCATGATCGGGCGGCCGTACTCGTTCGTGAACCCGCCACATGAAGCGCCGCACGAGTTCTACTTCATCGTCGTGGCGCAGGGCCCGCTGAGCCCGCGGCTCGCGGCGCTTTCGCACGGCGACTCCGTCTGGCTCGCGCCGCGCGCCAACGGCTTCTTCAGCGTGACCGAAGTGCCGCCCTCCGACGTGCTGTGGTGTCTCGCGACCGGCACCGGCATCGGCCCGTTCCTGTCGATGCTGCGCACGCAAGATCCGTGGACGAGGTTCGAGCGCGTCGTGCTCGTGCATGCCGTGCGCTACGCCGAGGAGCTCACGTACCGGGAGGTGATCGCCGGCATCGACCGCACGCGCGCCGGCGCGTTCAGCTACGTGCCGATGGTGAGCCGCGAGGCGCATCCTGAAGCACTCGCGGGCCGCATCCCGGCCGCGATCGAGGACGGCCGGCTCGAGGCGCGGACGGGCATCGCGATGTCCCCGGAGAACTCGCAAGCGATGCTGTGCGGCAATCCGGCGATGGTCGAGGACACGCAGAAGCTTCTCGCCACGCGAGGCATGCGAAGGCACCGGCGCAAGGAGCCGGGTCACGTCACGGTCGAGACATACTGGTAGCCAATGCCCATGAGCGAAGTCGATTCCGCGTATTCCTGGTACCGCCTCATCGTCGGGCTCGTGCTGTCGACCATCGGCGGCGTGGGGATGTGGGCCGTCGTGGTCGCGCTACCCACGGTGCAGGCCGACTTCGGGGTCGCGCGCGCCGACGCCTCGCTGCCGTACACGCTGACGATGATCGGCTTCGGCATCGCGAGCATCGTCATGGGCAAGCTGTCCGACCGCTACGGGATCATGCTGCCGGTCATCCTGGGCACGTTCGCGCTCGGCGCCGGATACGCCGGCGCCGCATGGTCGCAGAGCATCACGCAGTACGCGCTGGCGCACGGCTTCCTCATCGGCGTGGGCACGGCCGCGACCTTCGCGCCGCTGCTCGCGCACATGTCGCTGTGGTTCGCCAAGCGCCGCGGCACCGCGATCGGCATCTTCGCGAGCGGCAACTACCTCGCCGGCACCGTGTGGCCGCCGATCGTCGCGCACTTCGTCGCGACCGCGGGATGGCGGGCGACGTACTTCGGCATCGCGATCTTCGTGCTCGTCTCGATGCTGCCGCTCGCGCTGCTGCTGCGCCGCCCGCCGCCGCACGCCGACGCGCCTGCGGCCGCCGCGAGGCCCGTCAGCACGCCGGCGGCGCTGGGCCTCACGCCCAACGCGCTGCAGACCTTGCTCGTGATCGCGGGCGTCGCGTGCTGCGTCGCCATGTCGATGCCGCAGGTGCACCTGGTCGCCTACTGCGGCGACCTGGGCTACGGCGCGGCGCGCGGTGCGCAGATGCTCTCGCTCATGCTCGCCTGCGGCATCGTGAGCCGCCTCAGCTTCGGCGTCATCTGCGACCGCATCGGCGGGCTGCGAACGCTGCTCATCGGCTCCGCGCTCCAGGGCCTGTCGCTGTTCCTGTTCCTGCCCTTCGACGGCCTCGCTTCGCTGTACGTCATCGCGGCGCTGTTCGGCCTGTTCCAGGGCGGGATCGTGCCGTCCTACGCCATCATCATCCGCGAGTTCTTCCCCCCGCGCGAGGCGGGTTCGCGCGTCGGCACCGTGATCACGGCCACGCTCTTCGGCATGGCCCTCGGCGGCTGGATGTCGGGCGCGATCTTCGACGCGACGGGCTCCTACAAGGCGGCCTTCGTCAACGGTATCCTGTGGAATCTCGTCAACGTGTCGATTGCCGTCTGGCTCCTGCGCCGGTCGATCGCGCGTCCGGCGCTCGCCTGAGTCGAGCGCCAAGAAATGGAGGATGGCATGGCGAAGTCGATCAAGCGTGGGCCCGCGGAACGCGAAGCGAAGGAGGAATCGCCGCTCCTGAGCGTTGCGCGCCAGGTGCGGTCGTGGTCGGACTCGGTGCTCGGCATCGCGGGCGCCGCGGCGGACGTGTCGATCGGCGCCGCGAAGGCGATCCTGGTCAAGCCCGAGCAGCGCGCCGCGCTCGAAAAGGCGGGGCAGGTGCTGCGCGGCATGCGCGAGGCGGCAGGACTCTCGATCGACGAGGTCGGCAAGGCGATCAACCTCAACGACCCCGCGCTGCTCGATCTCGTGGAGAGCGGCAAGGTCGCGCTGCCGTTCGAGATCATCCTGCGCCTGGCTTCGGTGCTGGGGCGCAACGATCCCATCTCGTTCGTGATGCGCTTCACGCGCTCCTACAACCCGGACGTGTGGAAGACGCTCGAGAGCCTGGGCATCGGGCGCTTCGTGATGCAGGCCGGGCGCGAGCGCGAGTTCGCCAACATCTACCGCGCGAGCGACGCCGCGCGGCGCATGTCGGACGAGGAGTTCAACGCCGTGCTCGCCTTTACCAAGGCGGCGTTCGATCTTGCGATGACGTTTCGCGCGAGCGCGGCGGCGGCGAGGCCCGCGAAGCGGAGGCCGGCGGCAAAGGCTAAGCGGTGAGCGTCCGGGTGACGACTTCGGTGACGTCCGGCGACAGGCCCGGCGCCGCGGCGATGCGCTGCAGCGCCGCCTGCATGAGACCGCGCCGCGGCTCCCCGAAGCGCTTCCAGAGGTTGAATGCGCCGGCGACGGTGGCGGCGAGCTGCGGGTTGGTGGCGTCGAGCGCCAGGACCTGGTCGGCCGCGAACGCGTAGCCGCCGCCGTCGCGCGCATGGAAGCGCGCGAAATTGCGCAGCGCGAAGGTGCCGACGAGCGATCGCACGCGGTTCGGGTTGCGGGCGTTGAAGCGCGGATGCGCGAGCAGCGCCTGCACGCGGTTCAGCGTGTCCGCGCGCTCGGCCTGCGCCTCGAGCGCGAACCATTTGTCGAGCACGAGCGGCTCGTCGCGCCAGCGTGCCTCGAATCGCGAGAACAGCGCGTCGCGCTCGGGCGTCATGCCGTCCTTGAGGGCGACCAGCGCCGCGAACGTATCGGTCATGTTGTCGGCGGCGTCGAAGTGGGCCACCGCGACGGCCCGCGCGGACGCGTCGTCGATGCTTCCCAGGTAGCGCAAGCAAAGGTTGGCGAGCCGTCGCCGGCCCGTCTGGTCGTTGCTCGGCGCGTAACGCGCGTGGACGCGCCGCTCGCGGTAGACGTGCTCGAACGACTCGCGCAGCGCAACGGCGAGCTCGCGCACGAGGTACGCGCGCGCCGTGACCACGCCCTCGGCGTCGAGCATCGGCTCGAGCGCGGCGACGTAGCACGCGTCCGGTGGTGCGAGCGCGAGCGCGATGAGCGCCGGGTCGCTCACGCGATCGGCCAGCAGCGCCTCGACGATGCCGGCGAGCGCGGGCGGCACGGCGAGCGGGCGGCCGTGGCCGCTGTCGCGCGCGAGCGCGAGGATCGCCCGGGCATAGCACTGCTGGGCGGCGTCCCAGCGGCTCACCGCGTCGCTGTCGTGCGCGGCGAGGAACGCGAGCTCGGCGTCCGCGTACGGGAAGTCGACTCTTACCGGCGCCGAAAAGCCGCGCAGGAGCGAAGGCACCGGCACCTTGGCAATGCCTGCGAAGCGGAACGTGGCACGCGCCTCGCGCAACTCGAGAACGCGCGTGGTGCCGACCGGTGCGGCTTCGCCGGCGAGTCGAAGCGGAAT
>DATJXV010000025.1:0-6887 GCA_035499955.1 Casimicrobiaceae bacterium | reverse complement strand
CGCCGGGCGCAACCATCCGCTCGCCAAGCGCCCGCGCCTGACGTGGGGGGAGCTTCTCGCCGAACGGTGGGTGCTGCCTCCGCCGGACTCGTTCTTCCTCCAGCACGTGCGGCGCGCGCTCGACCGGCTCGACTTGCCCCTGCCGCGGAACGTGGTCGAATCGGCCTCCATCCACATCCAGTACGGCATGGTGCTGCACGGATCGATGCTGTCCTTCGGATCGCGCCCGCAGATCGCGATCTCGCCCGTAAGGGACCTTCTCGTCCGGCTGCCGGTCGAACTGTCTTCGGTGACCGGCAAAATCGCGGCGGTGACCCTGCGCGGCCGAGAGCGGCGGCCGCTGGCCGATCGGCTCATCGCGGAGATCCGCAAGCAGGCCGCGGCAGCCTGATAACATCCCCGGCGGCGTCCCTCAAGCGATCCCGAGATCAACCCGACCCATGCGAGCCGGCGTCATCAAGCTTCTGAAGCGCGGTGCGGTGCTCGTCGGGATCGTCCTGACGACGCTGCTCGCCGTTCGCGCCTGGCAGTCCATGCAAGGCGCGCCGCTCGAGCCTTGGCACACCCACGTGCCGCCGGAAATGACAGCCAAGGAGATCGCCGGCGCGGACTGGGCCGCTTACCTCGCGAAGGAGAACGCGCTGTTCGAGGACGTGCGCCTGAACGTCACGCAAAAGCTCGACGAGGAGGAGCGCGTTCCGTCGAACCGCTACTTCGCGCAGAGCCCGGTCTATCCGCCGCGCCTCGCCAACGACTGGAATCGCTCGTACGAGATCGAGCCGGCAGGCGCGCCGAAGGGCGCGGTCGTGCTGCTGCACGGTCTCACCGACTCGCCGTACAGCCTCCGCCACGTCGCGCGCCGCTACGCCGAGGACGGGTTCGTCGCGATCGCGATCCGCCTGCCGGGGCACGGCACGGTCCCAGCGGGGCTGACGGACGTCGCGTGGGAGGCATGGTCGGAGGCAACCCGCCTTGCCGTGCGCGAAGCGCGACGCAAGGTCCCGAGCGGGCCGCTCCATATCGTCGGCTTTTCCAACGGCGGGGCGCTCGCGATGAAGTACGCGCTCGACGCGATGGAAGACCCGAGCCTCGCGCGGCCCGAACGCATCGTGCTCTTCTCTCCGATGATCGGCGTGACCAGTCTCGCGCGCTTTGCCGGCTTCTTCGGGTGGCCCGCCGTCTTTCCCGCCTTCGCCAAGGCGGCGTGGCTCGGCATCGTGCCGGAGTTCAACCCGTTCAAGTACAACTCGTTCCCGGTCAACGGCGCACGGCAGTCCTCGCTCCTGTCGCGCGCGCTGCAACGCCAGATCGCGGACGAAGCGCGCCGCGGCCGCCTCGGTCAGCTTGCGCCCGTGCTGACCTTCCAGTCGGTGGTCGACTTCACCGTGAGCACGCGGGCGATCATCGATGCCCTCTACGGGCAACTCCCCGCGAACGGAAGCGAGCTCGTGCTGTTCGACATCAATCGCACGGCAAGCTTCGGGCCGCTGCTGCCGGTGACTGCCGACACGCTGCTCAATCGTCAGCTGCCGCCCGCGCCGCGGACCTACGCCACCACGGTCGTCACCAACGCCGGCCCGGATTCGGCGGAGGTCGTGGCGCGCATTACGCCCGCGGGCAGCACGCAGGAGACGATCGTCCCGCTCGGACTGCGATATCCGAGCGAAGTGTTCTCGCTTTCGCACCTCGCGCTGCCCTTTCCGCTGGACGACTCGTTGTACGGCACGCAGCCGGACATGCGCGAGGACTACGGCGTGCACCTCGGCGCGCTGGCCGCGCGCGGGGAGCGGGGGCTGCTCCTCGTGAGCATGGACTCGCTGCTGCGCATGTCGTCCAACCCCTTCTTCCCATACGTGATCGGACGGATCGACGAGGTGTCCGGCCGCGCCGCGGCTGCGGTGAAGTGACCGTCAACCGGGCGCTACGCTCGGCCGCACGAGCTCGCGCCTTGCGAGCATCCAGCAGGCGACGAACCCCGACGCGGCCGCGGCAAGGTGCTTGAGTGTGTGGCCGCTGACGGCGTGGCCGATGTCGAAGATCCCCGCGTCCAGCGCTTCGAGAGCCTTGCTCACGACGTACCACCCGAGCACGTAGTAGATGTCGCGGCCGCGCGTGTATCGCGACGAAAAGAGCATCGTGACCATCAAAAGGACGACCGCGGCGTACCCCTGGAGGATCGCGTAGGGCAGTACGTTGCCCTGCCCCGCGCGCTCGGTCCAGCCCCAGTAGAGCACCGAGGCGGCTCCGATCGCGATCATCGGCACGAGCAGCGCCACCCCCGCGCGCACGCTGACTCGATCGACGATTTGGCTCGACAGGAGGCCGGCGAAGGCAATGGTCATCGGCAGCCGGTCCCAGACCAGACGCGCGTTGTCGGGAGCAAGGTGGTAGTAGCCGGAGCCGATCGACGTCAGGACCAGGCCCAGGAAGAACGCAGCGTAGGGCCACCGCTCGGCCCGGAACTCGAACGCGCGCCGCCGAACCGCGGCCACGAGGAGCCCGGCGATTCCCGCGAGGAGAAAGCCCAGATTGGAGGCGACGTCCAGGAAGTTGCCGATGCCGAAAAGCGTGCGATGGTCGGCAAAGTCGTGGTAGCCGACCGGCTGCGGCACGCGCGGCAGCAGCACCGCAGCGAGCGCGCACGCCACGGTGAAGGCGATGAGCCACGCGGCGCGCCGCCTCATCGCCGCCGCGCGAGGCAAACCATCGCGTCATTGCTCACGCAACGACCACCCGCCCTCGCGCAAACGTTCATCAATCGCAACGTCAGCGTGCGCGCCGGCCCCGACCGCGTGTTTCCCATGGTCACGTGGCTCCCGGCGAACACGCCCGTGCGTGCACTCGGCTGCAGCAGCGACCGGCGATGGTGCGACGTCGCATCCGGACGCAACCGCGGCTGGGTGCACGCGAGCTCTACGGCCGCGGCCAGGTGAACGCGGTCCATGTGCCGGTCGCCGTGGTCCACGGGTTATCGCCGCGGGAGCCGTCGGCAGCTGCGCGCCGCAAGGCGCGGCGGCGGCCTGCGACGTTGACCTCGCGGCGGGAGGGAAGCCCCAGCGCCACGACGTTCGTCGCCGCGGCGTTGTCGCTTCCGCCGAACGAAGCGAGCTGTACGAGCTCCGGAATGCTTCTCACTTCGAGCTTGTGCATGAGGCGTGAGCGGTGAACCTTGACGGTCGCCTCCTGGCTCGCGAGCGCGCTTGCGATCTCCTTGTTGCGACGGCCGGCGAGCACGAGATTGAGCACTTGCCGCTCGCGCTGGGTGAGGCGCGCGAGCAGCGCCTGCGCCCGCTCGACCTCGAACCTCGTGCGGTGGCGTATCGCGCTGATGGAATGCGCTTCGGCAATCGCAAGCTCCAGCTCGCGCATGGAAAGCGGCTTCAGCAGGTAGTCGACGGCACCGCGCTTCATGGCGCGCGCGCAGCTCGCGACGTCGGCGTGACCCGAGATGAAGATGACGGGGACGTCGATGCCCTTCCGCTTGAGCTCGGCAAGCACGTCGAGACCGCTCTTGGGCTGCATGAACGCATCCAGCAGCACGCACGCGGGAGCCTCGTGGCTCACCTTCGCGAGGAACGCGTCGGTGGAATCGTACGCGGCGACGGCGTAGCCGAGCACTCCGAGCACGCGGACCAATCCCTTGACGACGAGCGCGTCGTCGTCCACGACATAAACGACCTTGCGGCTCATTCTCGCAACCCCGCCCTGTTCTCGTTCTTGTTCAAGTCAACCTACCACATTTCCGAGGCGGAATCGTGAAAGGCCTCCTGGACAACCCTTCGGTCGTCACGCCTCGCGGGGCGCCCTGCCTGCCGATTCGTCCTCGCGACCGCCGGGCACAGCGGGCAGCCCGAAAGCGACCAACGCGCCCCCGCCGCGCCCGTTGGCTGCCCACATGGCGCCGCCGTGCGCTTGCACGATCGAGCTCGCGATGTCGAGTCCGAGGCCGAGGCTGCCTTCCTTGGTCGACACGAACGCCTCGAAGGCGTGCGGCAACAGACCCGCTGCGATGCCCGGGCCGTCGTCGGTCACGGCCACGGCGACGCTCGACGCGCCGACGGCCGCCAGGGTCACGTCTACCCGGCCGCCCTCCCCCGCAGCGTCGAGCGCGTTGCCGACGAGATTGAGCACGACCTGCAGCAGCTGTTGCGGCTCGCCCATCACGCGAAGCGGCACCCCGGCGGGATCCGCCGCGAGCCTCATGCCGCGCAGGATTGCATCCGTTCCCATGAGCGCCAGCGCTTCGTTCACGACGCCGTCCATATCCACGACGCACCATTGGCGTCGCGCCGGGTCGATGAGGCCGCGCGCGCGTTCGACGATGCCGTCGGCGCGTCTATCCGCTGCGACGATTTCGTCGAGCGTTGCCCGCAGTTCGTCGAAGGGCGTCGGCTTCTGGAAGAGGAGAATGCGCGCCGCCTCGGCCTGATTCATGATGGCGTTCAACGGCTGGTTCATTTCGTGCGCGAGCGCGCCCGCGAGGTCGTTCAGCACTGCGCGGCGCGCGCCCTGCTCGAGCAGATCGCGACAGCGTGCGACCTCGGTTTCGAGTTGACGCCTTCGCGTGACGTCGACCGCGCAGCCGCGCACCGCCGACACCGTGCCCGAGGCGTCGCGCAGCGCGTCGAGCGTGACGTCGACGTGCAACGTGTTTCCCGCGCGGCCGCGCCAGCGTACCGCCAGGGTGCTTCGCCTGCCGGAGCGCCCGACGTCCTCGAGCGCGCGGGCCGCACGCGCGCGATCGTCCGGATGGGCAATCTCGATCCAGAGCCCGGGCGACACGCGCCACGCGTCGAGCGGGTAACCGAGCATGGCCACGGCACTGTCGCTGACGAATTGCGTGTTGCCGTCGGCGCCGAGCTCCCACACCACGGCGGGAAGGGCGGCGAGGACGTCGTCGGCGCGTTGTTGCGCCGTCGTGCGTTGGACTGGCGGTTCTGTGCTCATCGGGTCATCCGCTTCCGCGCATTCTTCCACGGCGCGGCGTCCGCTCCTCGACCGTACGCCTATGGTTTACTCGACGGCCGAAGGTTGCGCCTTGTATGCTCGCCGGCGTCAATGCACGCACCGCACCTGGCTCGGCAAATCTTCGCGGCGGCGCTCGCGGCGTGCTGCCTCGCATGGTCGCAAGCGGCGAGCGCGCAGCTCGACTACACGCGGCGCGCCGTCGACGTGCGCGCAGGCCCGGACGACGCGTTTCCGCAAGTGGCGCGGCTTTCCAACGGATCGAACGTCCACGTCTTCGGCTGCGCCGAGGCCGCCGGCCGGCGCTGGTGCGACGTGCTGTCGGGCCGCGCGCGGGGCTGGGTGCCGCAGAACGACCTCTCGCAGTCCGCGCGCGTGCGCAATGCGCCGACCGTAACCTTTTCGGTCGCGGAATACTGGGATGCACACTACCGGTCGCGAAGATGGTTCGCGAGCCTCGATCGCTGGAAGGGATGGGGCACGCCGGGCTTCGTGCCGCCCGCAGCGACCCCTGGAACCTGAAGCCGGCGAAACGCCGGTTCACGAGACACGGAAGGGAGGTCGAATGAAGCTCGCCCCGCTTTGCACGCTGCTCGTTGTCGCCGCGCTTGCTGCGGGCTGTCAGACGACGTCCATCCGCTCGGCCTGGTTCGATACCGATTTCGCGGGCCCCCCGTTCCGCAAGGTCGTCGTCACCGCGGACTTCCCGACGACGACAGACAACCGGACGTTCGAAGACGCGTTCGCGCAGAAGCTCCGCGATGCCGGGGTGGATGCGATCGCGGGGCACACGGTCCGCCTCGTCGATGACGGGACCTCCGATGCGTCGTTCGTCACTGCCGTGGTCAACACGGGCGCGCAGGGTCTGCTGTTCGTGAGGCTGCTCGGCGTCGATACGCGCACGCAGGTCTCGACGACGATGGTTCCGGGCGGCGTCGCGTGGGGCCGCGGCGGGTGGGGCACGGCGACAACCCGCGTCCCCGTACAGCAGATCACCCAGTACGACCTCGCCACCGTCGAGACCAAGATGTTCGACGTAAAGACGAAGCAGGTCGTCTGGGCTGCCACGACGACCACGTTCAACCCGCGGTCGGTCGAGCGCGAGCTTCCCGCGTTCGCCGACCTCGTGATCGGCCAGCTCAAGGCGCGCGGTGTCGTCGCCGGACCGTGACGGGGTCCGACGCCCTTTCCGCGACGTGTACGACTTTGGCTTACTGGACGCTCGCGCCGGCCTTCCAATACGCTTAGCCCAAGGGCCGGCAGCGAGCGGACGAGAGGCTGCTGTCCGGCGCAAGCGCACACTCGTCATCCTCGCGGGGCCGTAGCGGCGGCATACGCTCGAGGCTGGGATTCCACCGGACAACAAGGAGGGAACAACCATGGCGCAGACCGACGACAAGATCTCCCGAACAGCCCTGCTCGCGATGGTCGTCGGCGGGATGGTGGGCGCCGGCATCTTCTCGCTGCCGGGGAGGTTCGGCGGCGTTACCGGCCCCGTGGGCGCGGTCATCGCCTGGATCATTGCCGGCACCGGCATGTACATGCTGGCGCGGGTTTTCCAGTTCCTCGGCGAGCGCAAGCCGCACCTCGATGCCGGCGTGTTCGCGTACGCCAAGGAGGGCTTCGGCGACTATCCGGGCTTCCTGTCCGCGTTCGGCTACTGGGTCGGCAGCTGCATCGGCAACGTCTCCTACTGGGTGCTGATCAAGTCGACGCTCGGCGCCTTCTTCCCGGTGTTCGGCGACGGCACCACGGTCGTCGCCATCGTGGTGGCGTCGATCGGCATCTGGCTGTTCCATGTCATGATCCTGCGCGGCACGCAGCAGGCGGCGGCGCTGAACAAGATTGTCACGATCGCCAAGATCATCCCGATCCTGACGTTCCTGCTGCTCCTGCTGTTCGCGTTCAAGGCCAACCTCTTC
>DATJXV010000024.1:0-10557 GCA_035499955.1 Casimicrobiaceae bacterium | reverse complement strand
ACGATCGCGTTGATGTAGACGTCGCGGAAGGGAACGTGGCCCGTGAAGTAGGTCGTCGTCATGATCATGCGCGCGACCCAGAAGAAGATGATGTCGAAGCCGGTGACGAGCACGGACGAGGGCAGGAAGGTCGCGAGCTCGGGCGTCCTCTCGGGCCAACCCAGGGTGGAGTGGCACCACAGCGCGGAGGAGAACCACGTGTCCAGCACGTCGGGGTCGCGCGCGAAGGACTGCGGATCGCGGCCGAGCTTCGCGCGCGCCTTCGCACGGGCCTGGTCTTCGCTGCGCGCCACGTAGACGTTGCCCGACTCGTCGTACCATGCCGGGATCTGATGTCCCCACCATAGCTGCCGCGAGATGCACCAGTCCTGGATGTTGTTGATCCAGTTGAGATAGGTCGACAGCCACTCGCCCGGGACGAAGCGGACGTTCTCGCCCGCGCCCGGCGCGCCCGCCGGCAGTCCCGCCTCGCTCACCGCGGCCAGACACAGCGCCTGGATCGACATGCCGGGGAAGAACGGATGCGATGCCGGCGTGGGCGTCTTCATGTCGACGAACCACTGGTCGGTGAGCATCGGCTCGACGATCTCGCCCGTGCGCCCGCAGCGCGGCACGACCATCGTGTGCGGCTTTTCCGACACGACGAGCCCTTGCGCAACGAGATCCGCAAGCACCGCCTTGCGCGCGGCGTAGCGGTCGAGGCCCCGGTACTTCTCGGGTGCGTTGGCGTTCACCGTCGCGTCGAGGTTGAAGATCGAAAGCGGCGAAAGGCCGTGACGCTGGCCGATCTCGTAGTCGTTGAAGTCGTGCGCCGGCGTGATCTTCACCGCGCCCGTGCCGAACTCGCGATCGACGTAGGCGTCCGCGATGAGCGGAATCGTGCGCCCCGTCAGCGGCAGCGTCACGGCCTTGCCGATGAGCGCCTTGTAGCGCTCGTCCTCGGGATTCACGGCGACCGCGACGTCGCCCAGCATCGTCTCGGGACGCGTGGTGGCCACGACGACGGAGCCGCTGCCGTCGGCGAACGGGTAGCGGATGTGCCAAAGCTTGCCCTGCTCCTCCTCGCTGTCGACCTCGAGATCGGAAACCGCCGTGCCGAGCGTGGGGTCCCAATTGACGAGTCGCTTGCCGCGGTAGATGAGGCCGTCCTCGTAGAGCTGCGCGAAGGTGTCGAGCACCGCCGCCGACAGGCCTTCGTCCATCGTGAAGCGCTCGCGCGTCCAATCCGCCGACGCGCCCAGCCTGCGCATCTGGCGCGTGATCGCCGAGCCCGACTCTTCTTTCCATGCCCACACGCGCTCGACGAATTTCGCGCGCCCCAAGTCATGGCGGCTCTTGCCCTCGGCGGCGAGCTGCTGCTCGACGACGATCTGTGTGGCGATGCCGGCGTGATCGGTTCCCACCTGCCACAGCGTGTCGTCGCCGCGCATGCGGTGGTAGCGGATCATGAGATCCATGAGCGTCTGCTGGAACGCATGGCCCATGTGCAGCGTGCCCGTGACGTTCGGCGGCGGCAGCTGGATGCAGTAGGCCGGCGCGGACCTGTCCATCGACGGCTTGAATAGGCCGCCCGATTCCCAGCGCGGGTACCACTTTGCCTCGATGGCGTGCGGCTCGAAGCTCTTGGCGAGTTCCATGCAGCCTTCGCGCGCGTCAACGCGCTGTCTGATCTAAGAGCTTGAAATTATAGCGGAATCGACGATACAAGCCTCGGGGGCCCGTCGCGTTCCGAGGTCGACGCTTAGTCGATGCGACCTGCACCGGTCATGCGGTAGAGGACGCCTGACGGATCATTCCTCACGACCGCGAAGCGGCCGGTAACGACGATTGGATCGAACGTGTAATTGACGGCGGTCTTGGCCTCGACCTCGACCAGCGCGTCGGGACCTGCGGGCAGGCAGAACTGGCAGTGCGGCGGCACGGCGGAGATCAGGAAATGCCTCTGCTTGTCGCCCAGGTCGAGCGGGATCATGAAGCCCTGCAGCTTCACGTCGGCGCGGTCGAGCGCGAGGATCTCGCGCGAGAACTCGGGCACCATCTTGCCCTCCTTCTTGACCGGTTCGACCTGCGCGAGCGTCTTCCACGACACGACTCCGGCCCGCTCGGGCAGCATCGTGGTCGAGAAATCGGTGGCCGAGGGCAGGCCGCTGCCCGGAATGGACGTGTTGAGCGCGAGCGCCGCCCCGCCCCATGCGAGGGTCACAACGATCGCGATCGCCTGTCGAATCTGCATGTCAGCTATCCGCAAGTGTGGCGGCAACGTTGAGCGGCGCAGCGCGCCACGCGGGCCACAAGCGGCCAGTATACCTGCGCCGAGCGCCAGCGCGACAACCGCCCATTCCTCGGGTAGCCACCGGTAGGCGGCCGCGGCGAACGGCGATGCTTGCGGAAGGCGCGCGCTCAGCACGACCACCCCGAGATGCGCGAGCACGATGCCGAGCACGGTGCAGCCGCCGCAAGGATGAGGCTTTCGACGAGGAGCACGGTCGCGAGCTGGCTGCGAGAAGCACCGAGCGTGCGCAGGATCGCGAGGTCGTAGCGGCGATCCTCGAGCGCCTGGGCGAGCGCCACGAACAGCATCAGCGCGGACGCAGCCACGAGCACGACCGCGAACGCGCGCATGAGGTCCACGCCGAACCCGAACACTCGCGCGGATAACGCTGCAGCAGGTCCGCCACACCCACGGCTTCGCACAGCGAGATGATCCTCGCGTCGTCGACGGGCAGTCCCGGTAGCGCTTGCGCCAGCCGCAGGTTATCGCGGACGCAAAGCGGCCCGACCAGATGCAACCGCTGCGGCACGAGACCCACCGTGCGCCCCGCCAGCAATCGCGTGCGCCCTCCGAAAGACTGGCGAGGTCCGTCCCTGCAACGCGCACGAGACCGTGCGTCGCGACGAGCAGCCCCGCAAGGAGGTGAAGCACCGTCGACTTGCCGCTCCCGGATGGTCCGGAGAGGAGCCACGCTTCGCCCTCGCCGGCTTTCCACTACGGTACCGACACCGCGGGCACCTGGCCGTAGCGGTGCACTACGTCGACGAGCTCGAACATCGCTCCAATCTAACCTATCGGCAGGTCCTCGCGCTGCGCCGGCTCGACCCGCGGCCCCTCCGCGCCGCCGAGCGTGCGTCCGACCGCTTCGGCCACCGCGGAAAGCTTGCGCATGAGTGCGGCGAACTCGGCCGGGGTCAGCGCCTGGTCGGCGTCGCACCACGCTTGCGGCGGATTGGGGTGGATCTCCACCAGGAGTCCATCCGCGCCGGCCGCGACCGCGGCACTCGCGAGCGCCGACACGAGCCACGCTTTGCCGCCGGCGTGCGAAGGGTCGACGATGACCGGCAGATGCGTCTCACGCTTGAGCATCGGGATCGCGGTGACGTCGAGCACGTTGCGGTACGCCGTCTCGAACGTGCGAATGCCGCGCTCGCACAGCACGATGCGGTGGTTGCCGCCGGCGGCGATGTATTCCGCGGCCATCAGCCACTCGCCGATGGCCGCGCTCATCCCGCGTTTGAGCACGACCGGCACGTCGACCTTGCCGACTTCTTTGAGCAGATCGAAGTTCTGCATGTTGCGCGTGCCGATCTGGATGACGTCCACGCCTTCGCGCAGAAAGGTGTCGAGCATCCGCACGTCCATGAGCTCGGTCACGATGGGCAGGCCGTAGCGCGCGGCGGCGTCCTTGAGCAGCTTGAGGCCTTCCAGACCGGCGCCTTGGAAGGCGTAGGGGCTCGTGCGCGGCTTGAATGCGCCGCCGCGCATCAAACGCGCACCGCCCGCCGCCGCCGCTGCGGCCGCCGCGCGCATCTGCGGCTCCGTCTCGACCGAGCACGGGCCGGCGATCATCTGGACGGCCTCGCCGCCGATCGGGATGCCGCGCACGCGAACGATCGTGCTCGCCTTGTGCCATTCGCGCGCAACGAGCTTGTACGGCTTGAGGATGTGCATCGCGCGCTCGACGCCCGGCAGCGTCTCGAACATCGCGGGCGAGAGCTTGCGCTCGTCGCCGATCGCGCCGATGAGCGTGCGCTCGGTCCCTCGCGAGACGTGCACGCCCAGGCCCTCCGCCCGGATCTTCGCTTCGACGGCGGCGATCGGGGTCTCGCCGGCGTCCGGTTGCATCACGACAATCATGGCAGCACTCCTTTCTCTTCGATCGAATGCACAAAAGAAATCGGGCGGCCCTTTTGGGGCCGCCCGAATCGTGGAATCCGCTTGCTGAACTGGACTTCTACGGTCGCACCGGCCCCTCTGTCACGTACCAGAAATAGAACGCGAACGCGAAAGCGCGCGCGGCGACGGAGGGGACTTGCGACTTCATGACGGGCAGTCTAGCACGGCTCCGGCGGAAAATGGGGACAGGCCCTGTAATGGGGTCTGACCCTATTTCGAAGTGTTGCGGCGCCAGCTCTCGATCTCGCGCTCGATCGCCTCGGCGACGTAGGCGCGCAGGAGCTCGCCGACGTGCTGGTTGATGGTGGCGACGAGATCGGCGCTTGCGCGATCGACGATCGGCTGCAGGCGCGCGCCGAGCTGCGCGCGCAGCCCCGTGTCGGTGAACAGGTCGATACGCTGCAGGACCTGCACGCGGATCTCCTCGGCCATCGAGCTCCAGCGGGCGTTCTCCGCGGAGGCGGCGGCGACGAGCGTGGCTGTCGTTTCGAGCGGTGCTCCGAGCAGCGCGTCCTCGAAGGGCTCGGGCGCGCGCTGCGGCGCTTGCGGCTCCGCCGCCGGCTCGCCGGCAATCTCCACCGCGGAAGCTTCAACGTCCGCGCCTTCCGCCTCGCCCCACCCGGAGGACTCGACCCCCTCTTCCCGGGCGCCGGCGGCATCCTCTTCCAGCGCGTCGCTCGCCGCCTCATCATCTTCCGCCGTGGTGATCGTCGGCTCACCCAGCAGGCTCTCATCCTCGACGAATGGACCCTCCGAAGGCGCCTCGACGTGCTCGAACGCGGCCGCGAGCGACGCGGCCGAAGGCGGCACCTCCCTGCTCGCGGCTTGCGGGGCCTCCAAGGGAGGCGGCGCGGCGGGCGCCCTACGCGAGGCGAGCTCCTCGTCGAATGCCCTCTCAGCCTCCGGCGGCGCCTTCAAGACGATCTCTTCGGTGAGCGGCGGTGCGTGCGGCAGCGCCGGCACGATCGCGATCGAGTCCGGCGCCTCGCCGATGACCGAGGGCTCGCCTGCCCCGAGCTGCAGCCAGTCGGATGGCTCGCCTTCTTCGACCACCGCGTCCTTCTCGGGCGGCGGACCGGGCGAGACGCGTTCCGTGAGCGTGGGGATAGGATCGGCGGCGCGCGGCGGGGGCGCCGCGGTCGCGCGAGCGGCCGGTACCCTCGGGCGCAGCGCACGCGGCACGGCGGGCGCGGGTACCGAATCGGTGAGCACCGGGATGTCGTCGATCATCGCCGAGCGGTTGCGCCGCATCAGCGCGTCGGCCTGCTCCAAAAGCTCCCTAGCCGTGGGCATCCGAGCCCCCTTACCGCTCTCGCATGTCGTGCGCGCGCAATTCGTAGCCTCGCTCGCGGTAGAACTTGTAGCGCTCGCGCCCGGACGCCGCGTCGTCCAGCCCGACGATCTCGGCAAGCCGCTCGAACCGGCTGAAGAACGGCGGCGGCTCCGGGTGCAAGTTCACGAGGACCGCCGCCGGCCCGCTGTGCTCGAGGCGGTGATCGATCCAGACCGGCGTCTGCGCGGCGAGCGCGCTGTCCAGTCTGCAGTGCGGCAGGAAGCCGGTCGGCGGATGGATCCAGAGCAACCGGTCGAGGGCATCCGTAGTCGCGGCGTCCGGCGTCAGGACGCGTGCGCTGCCGTGCGCGGCGGCGGCTTTCGCCACGAGGCGCGCCGCGACGGCCAGGCGATCTTCCACGTGCGTGTAGAAGTCGATCGTGGTCATGTCCTCATGCCGCGGGGTTCTCCTGCGCGAGCAGCCAGGTGGTGAGCAGGGGCACCGGCCGCCCCGTGGCACCCTTCTCCTTGCCTTCCTTCCAGGCCGTACCCGCGATGTCGAGGTGGGCCCAATCGTACTTCTTGGTGAACCGCGACAGGAAGCACGCGGCCGTGATGCTGCCGGCCGGGCGCCCGCCGATGTTCGCGAAATCGGCGAAGTTGCTCGCGAGCGCGTCCTGGTAGTCCTCCCACATCGGCAGCTGCCATACGCGATCGTAGGCGTCGTCGCCCGCGGTCAGCAGCGCACGCGCGAGCGTCTCGTTGTTGCTGAAAAGCCCGCTCGCGACGTGGCCCAGCGAGATCACGATCGCGCCGGTGAGGGTGGCGATGTCGACCACGGCCTCCGGCTCGTAGCGCTCCGCATAGGTGAGCGCGTCGGCGAGGATGAGGCGGCCTTCGGCGTCCGTGTTGAGGATCTCGATGGTCTGGCCCGACATGCTCGTCACGATGTCGCCGGGCTTGGTGGCGCGACCCGACGGCATGTTCTCGCACGCGGCGATGAGGCCGACGAGGTTGACCTGCGCCTTCATCTCCGCGATGGCGCGGAACGTCCCCAGCACCGACGCCGCGCCGCACATGTCGAACTTCATCTGATCCATGTCGAGGCCCGGCTTGAGCGAGATCCCGCCGGTATCGAACGTAATGCCCTTGCCGACAAGCACGGACGGCCTGGCCTGCTTGCGCTGCGACTGCATGTACTCGAGGACGATGAAGCGCGGCGGCTGGTCGCTGCCGTTGGTCACCGACAGGAAGGACCCCATGCCGAGCTCCTCGCATTCCTTGCGCTCGAGCACCTTGACCTGGATCTCGGGAAAGTCGTTCCCGAGCTGCTTCGCGCGCTCGGCGAGATACGTGGGCGTGCAGACGTTGCCGGGCAGGTTGCCCAAGTCGCGGGCGAGATCCATGCCGTGGGCGATGGCGAGCCCCTGCGCCGCCGCCTTCTCGCCGGCGGCGAGATCGGAGCGCTGCGGCACCGACAGCGTCAGCTTGCGCAGGGGGCGCCGCACCTCCGTCGGCTGGCTCTTCATCTGCTCGAAGCGATAGACCGCCTCCATCGCGACGACGACGGCGTGCTCGACGCGCCACACGACCTCGCGCCGCTTGACCTTCTCCTCGGTGAGGTACAGCACGGCCTCGTACGAGCCCGTCTCGTTGAGGAGCTTCACGGCGGAGCGGATCGCCGAGCGGAATTCGCGGTCGCGGAAGTCGCGCTCCTTGCCCAGGCCGACCAGCAACACGCGGTCGGCGAGCGTGCCCCGTACGTTGTGCAGCAGCAGGGTTGCGCCGAGCTTGCCCTCCATGTCGCCGCGGCGGATGATTTCGCTGATGTAACCGTTGCTAGCCCGATCGATCAACTCCGCGGACAGCGACAACTTGCGGTTATCGAACACACCCACGACGACGCAGGCGCTCCGCTGCTTCTCGGGACTGCCGCTTTTTATGGTAAATTCCATCGCGATCCCTCACCTCCCGCTCGGACGTTTTGTTAGGGTTACACGTCGTGCCGCGCATTATCGGCAAGTTTTCCCGAAAAAGTCAAAAATTTTCCCCGCGTCATGATTTTCCGGCGTAGCCTTGTACGCGAGCTCACCGCGACGGCGATCGGCCTGTTCGTGGTTCTCCTGGCGATCCTGTTCACCCAGTCCGTGATCCGCATCCTGGCCCGGGCCGCGGGCGGCGCGGTGGCCGCCGACGGGGTGCTGGCGCTCATCGGCTTCACGGCGATGTTCTACCTGAACCTCCTCCTGTCGGTGGCGCTGTTCCTTACGGTGCTGCTCACGCTCTCCCGCTGGTACCGGGACAGCGAGATGGTGGTGTGGTTCACGTCGGGGCAGTCGCTCACGGCATGCCTGAAGCCGATCATGCTGTTCGCGGCGCCGTTCCTGGTCGCGATCGTGCTGCTGTCGCTGTTCCTGTCGCCGTGGGCCGAGCAGCGGCGCATCGAGTTCGAGCGGCAGCTCGAATCGCGTGACGAGATCACGGTGCTCTCGCCCGGGCTGTTCCGCGAGTTCCGCCGCGCGGGCATCGTCGTGTACGTGGAAAGCCTCAATCCCGTCGACGGCAGGATCCGCAACGTGTTCCTGCACTCGGTCGACGACAAGAAGGACGCGACGACGGTGGCGCGGCTGGGCAAGCTGGTCGAGGAGCCCAACGGCGACCGCTTCGTGGTGCTCGAGGACGGCCGCCGCTACGAAGGCCAGCCGGGATCGGCCGATTTTCGGCTGATCGAGTTCGACAAGCTCGGGCGTCGCATCGAGCCCGCGGAAGCGCGGGCGCTGCCGGCATCGGATAAGGCGATCCCGACCGCGGCGCTGCTGGTGGCCGACGGCCGGACCGCGCGCGCCGAGCTCTTCTGGCGCTTGTCGGTGCCGATCCTCGCGGTGGTGCTCACGCTGCTCGCGATTCCCCTTTCGTACGTGAACCCTCGCATGGGGCGCTCGTTCAACCTCGTCGCGGCGGCGTTCCTCTACATGCTCTACACCAACTGCATCAACATCGTGCAGAGCATGATCGCCCAGGGGACGATCGACCTGTGGACCGGCCTCCTCATCCCGCACGCAGCGGCGCTTATCGTCGTGCTGTTGTTGTTCCGACACCAGCTGTCGATCACCGGCCTCTTCCGCCGGGTCCCCCGAGCAGCCTAGACGGCACGTCCGCGATGCGCACCCTCACCCGCTACATCGGACGCGACGTCCTCCTGTCGATCCTGCTGATCTTCGTCGCGCTGACGGGCCTGTTCACGTTCTTCGACCTCATCAACGAGATGCGCGACGTGGGGCGCGGCAACTACACGCTCGCCAATGCGGTCCTTTACGTCGCGCTGCACGTCCCTTCGCGCATCTACGAGCTCTTTCCGGTCGCCGCGCTGATCGGCACGCTGTTCGCGATCTCGCAGCTCGTGGCGAATTCCGAGTTCACGGTGATGCGCGCCTCCGGCGCGTCGATCACGCAGGTCGGCTGGGCCGTGGTGCGCGTCGGCATCCCGCTCGCCATCGCGACCTTCCTCGCGGGCGAGTACGTGGCGCCGCCTTCCGAGCGGCTCGCGCAGACCCTGCGCGCGGCGGCGCTCGGCAATGCGACTGGCGTCGTGGCGCAGCAATTCGAGAGCGGCTTCTGGTTCAAGCAGGACCTCACCTTCGTCAACATCCGCACCGTGCTTTCGGACGCGACGCTCGTCGGCGTGCGCATCTACGAGTTCGACCGCGACCTCCGCCTCACCACGGTGCGCAGCGCGGAATCCGGCCGCTTCGCCGGCGACGGACAATGGAAGCTCGAGCAGGTGAAGGTCACCGAGATCGGGCGCGACTCGGCCAAGGTCTCCTCGCAGCCGACCTGGATGTGGCAGTCGGTGCTGCAGCCGTCCATCCTGACGGTGTACCAGGTGGCGCCGGAGCGGCTCGCGCTGAGCACCCTGTACGACAACATCCGGGTGCTGGGCACCGGCGCCCAGAAGACGTCGCGCTTCGAGATCGCGCTATGGTCGAAGCTTCTGTATCCGGCCGCCGTGCTCGTGATGATGATGCTCGCGCTGCCCTTCGCGCAGTTCCAGCGCCGCCAGGGCGGGGTCGGCTTCCGCATCTTCGCGGGGACCATGCTGGGACTCGCCTTCTGGCTGATCGAGCGGCTCTTCTCCTACCTCGGTGTCCTCAACGACTGGGCGCCGTTCTTCTCCGCGGTTTTCCCACTCCTCGCCTTCGTGCTCGTGGCCGTAGGCATGCAGTGGTATATAGAGCGTAGATAGCGGAACCTGCGCATTCCTGCGCGCATCAAAGTGTCATGACCGTTCACGTCCTCCCGAGCCAGCTGCGGATCAAGCCGCCCTTTCCCGTCGAGCAAGCGATGGCGGTCGACGGCACGAAAGTGTGGGTCGCCATCGAATGGCCGGTCATCGAGCGGTGGCTCGGGCCCCGCGCCAACGACGCGGACGCCGTGCGCGAGGCGCTGCACGAGCGGCGGCTCGAGATCGAACGGACCGTCGAAGCCCACGTCTTCGCGCACGGGCTTGCGTTGTCCAAGGAAGTGTCGCTGACGGTCGAGGATTTCAAGGAGCGCGTCCCCCGTCGCTGACTCCGTCAGTGCAGGCGGTAAGCCGCGTGGCGCGCCACGCATTGCTGCATCACGCCGCCAAGAGCGGCGAGCGCCGGACGCACGTCGTTGCTCACGCCGGCATCTTGTGCTGCGACGGCGAAGCGGCTCGCCGCCCTGTGCATGCCGGACCCGATCTCCTGCATGCCGGGCGGCATGTAGGGCGCGAGGTGAGCCGCCCCATGGGCCTCGAGCGAGCTCATGCCGAGCCGGGTCTCCGCGATGTTGCTCGCCTTGTCGAACTCGCTCCTTGACAGCGCCACGTCGATTTCCTGCAGCGCGAGCACGTGATCGCGCATGTTGGCGATCGTGTGCAGACGCATGGGCTCCGGGAACGTCACGAGCTCCCTGGAATCGCTGCCCTGAGTCGCTCGAGCGGGCAGATGCTGATGCTCTTGTGCGTAAGCCCACGCCGCGACAAGCGCGATCGCGACTCCGGCAAGCGCGGCGGGCAAGCGCCTTTTCTGCCTTTCCATGTTTGCCTTTCGCGTGGGTGCTTGGCCGGACAAAAAAAGCCCGGCGCGTGC
>DATJXV010000023.1:0-6184 GCA_035499955.1 Casimicrobiaceae bacterium | reverse complement strand
GGGCGCAACGGAACCCCCATCCGTGTCCCATATCGATCTCGCGCGCTATCGAGGCGAAGGCGGCTATCGAATGCTCGCTGCCTGCGTGAACGGAGCGCGTTCCGTCGACTCCGTGATCTCAGAGCTCGAAAGCTCCGCCCTGCGCGGCCTCGGCGGCGCGGGATTTCCCGCAGGCCGCAAGTGGAAGATCGTGCGCGCCGAACCCGCGCCGCGGCTGATGGCGGTCAATATCGACGAGGGCGAGCCCGGCACGTTCAAGGACCGCTACTACCTCGAGCGCGACCCGCACCGCTTCCTCGAAGGCATGCTGATCGCCGCGTGGGCCGTGGGCATCGACGTGGTCTATATCTATCTGCGCGACGAATACGCAGGCTGTCGCGCGATCCTCGCGAAGGAGCTCGCTGCGCTCGCCGCCGCCCCGCCGTGCAAGCTTCCGGCGATCGAGCTGCGCCGCGGGGCGGGTGCGTACATCTGCGGCGAGGAGTCCGCGATGATCGAATCGATCGAAGGCAAGCGCGGCATGCCGCGCTTGCGCCCGCCTTACGTCGCGCAGGTAGGCGTGTTCGGGCGGCCCACGCTCGAGCACAACATGGAAACGCTCTACTGGGTGCGCGACATCCTCGAAAAAGGCGCCGGGTGGTTCGCGGAGCAGGGCCGTCACGGCCGCAAGGGCCTGCGCTCATTCTCTGTGTCGGGACGCGTGAACAAGCCGGGCGTTCATCTCGCCCCGGCGGGCATCACCGCGCGCGAGCTGATCGAAGAGCATTGCGGCGGCATGCTGCCGGGCCACGATTTCTATGCTTATCTGCCGGGCGGCGCGTCGGGAGGCATTCTGCCCGCGGCGATGGGCGATATCCCGCTGGATTTCGACACGCTGCAACCCTACGACTGCTTCATCGGCTCGGCGGCGGTCATCATCCTCTCGCAGCACGATCGGGCGCGCGACGCGGCGTTGAACCTGATGCACTTCTTCGCTGACGAATCCTGTGGGCAGTGCACGCCGTGCCGGGTCGGCACCGAGAAGGCGGTCGGCCTCCTGGGCGAAAAGCGATGGGATACCGCATTGCTCGGCGAGTTGTCGCAGGCGATGGCCGACGCTTCGATCTGCGGGCTCGGGCAGGCGGCGCCAAACCCGATCCGCTGCGTGATCAAATATTTCCCGGACGAGATCCGATGAAGATGGATCCGAGAGAAGTCGGCGGCTCCGTTGCATTCATGCTCGACGGGCGGAGCGTCACGGCGCTCGGGGGGGAAACGATCATCCAGGCGGCCGACCGCCTGGGCGTGCAGATTCCGCGACTGTGCTACAAGCCCGGCTATCGTCCGGACGGCAACTGCCGCGCCTGCATGGTCGAGATCAAGGGCGAGCGGCTCCTCGCTCCGTCTTGTTGCCGGCGGCCCACGGCCGGGATGGAGGTCACGAGCGCGAGCGAGCGCGCGATCCACGCGCAAAAGATGATCGTGGAGCTTCTCGCGAGCGACATGCCGGCGAAGGCGTATCGCAACGACTCCGAGCTTGCCTTCTGGCAGGAGAAGCTCGGCATCACGAACCCGCGCTTCGCTGCGCGGACGCAGCCCACGGCCGACCTCTCGCATCCGGCGATGGCGGTCAATCTCGATGCCTGCATCCAGTGCACGCGCTGCGTGCGCGCCTGCCGCGAGGAGCAGGTCAACGACGTGATCGGCTACGCTCTCCGCGGTGCGCATTCGAAGATCGTGTTCGACCTCGACGACCCGATGGGAGAGTCGACCTGTGTGGCCTGCGGCGAGTGCGTGCAAGCCTGTCCCACCGGCGCGCTCGCGCCGGCGCACGATTCCTACCTCGCGAAGGTCGAGCGCACCGTCGCATCGGTGTGCCCGTATTGCGGCGTGGGCTGCCAGCTCAGCTATCACGTCGCCGACAACCGCATCGTCCGCGTCGAAGGTCGCGACGGTCCGGCCAATCACGAGCGATTGTGCGTGAAGGGACGCTTTGGCTTCGACTACGTCCATCATCGGCAGCGATTGACGAAGCCGCTGATACGGAAGGCCGGCTTCCCGAAGTCCGCGGACTTCGTCATGGATCCGGCGAATCCGCTCTCGGTGTTTCGCGAAGCGAGCTGGGACGAGGCGGTCGACCTCGCGGCGGGTGCACTCGAGCGAATCCGCGACCAACACGGCGCGCACGCGCTCGCCGGATTCGGTTCGGCCAAGGGCTCGAACGAAGAGGCTTACCTGTTCCAGAAGCTCGTGCGCACCGGGTTCGGCTCCAACAACGTCGATCATTGCACGCGGCTCTGTCATGCCTCGAGCGTGGCGGCGCTGCTCGAAGGCATCGGCTCCGGCGCGGTATCGAATCCGGTGATGGACGTCACCCAGGCGGAAGTCGTATTGCTGATCGGGGCAAACCCGGTCGTCAATCACCCGGTCGCGGCGACCTGGATGAAGAACGCGGTAAAGCGCGGCACGAAGCTGATCCTCGTCGACCCGCGGCGCTCGGAGCTGGCGCGCCACGCGACGCACTACCTGCAGTTCAAGGCGGACACCGACGTGGCGCTCCTCAATGCGATGCTGCACACGATCGTCGAGGAGGGTCTCGTCGCGCAAAGCTTTGTCGCCGATCGCGTGAGCGAGTACGAGGAATTCAAGCGCAACCTCGCCGGCTACAGTCCGGAAGCGATGGCGCCGGTGTGCGGCGTCCCGGCGTCGACCATCCGCGAAGTGGCGCGAATGTATGCCTCGTCGCGCGCCTCGATGATCCTCTGGGGCATGGGCATCTCGCAGCACATCCACGGCACCGACAACGCGCGCTGCCTGATCGCGCTCGCCATGATGACCGGACAGGTCGGGCGGCCGGGCACGGGTCTGCATCCGCTGCGCGGACAGAACAACGTGCAGGGCGCGAGCGACGTCGGCCTGATCCCCATGATGTATCCCGACTACCGGCGCGTCGACGCGACGGATGCCCGCAGCAAATTCGAGGCGCTGTGGCACAAGACGCTCGATCCGAAGCCGGGGTTGACCGTCGTCGAGATCATGAACGCCGTGCACGCGGGCGAGATCCGCGGCATGTACATCATGGGCGAAAACCCGGCCATGTCCGACCCCGACGTACAGCACGCACGCCAGGCGCTCGCCGAGTTGAAGATGCTTGTCGTGCAGGACATCTTCCTCACCGAGACCGGTTACCTCGCCGACGTGATCCTTCCGGCCTCGGCGTTTCCCGAGAAGACGGGAACGTTCACCAATACCGACCGCGCGGTCCAGCTCGGCCGGCAGGCGCTCGATCCGCCGGGAGATGCGCGGCAGGATCTCTGGATCATCGTCGAGATGGCGAAGCGGCTAGGCCTCGAATGGACCTACGCGCACCCCCGCGACGTCTTCGCGGAAATGCGCCGCGCGATGCCTTCGATCGCAGGCATCACCTGGGAGCGCCTCGAGCGCGACTCCGCGGTGACCTATCCGTGCGAGAAGGAAGGCGATCCGGGCGAGCGCGTCGTGTTCACCGAGCAGTTCCCGACGCCTTCCGGCAAGGCGAAGCTCGTTCCCGCGAAGATCATCCCCGCCGCGGAGCAGCCGGATGCGAACTATCCCTTCGTGCTCATCACCGGACGTCAGCTCGAGCACTGGCACACGGGGAGCATGACGCGGCGCGCGGAAGTGCTCGACTCGATCGAGCCGGTGCCGGTCGCCTCGATGCATTCGGCCGATCTCGCCGCGCTCGGCGCCCAGCCCGGCGGCATCATCTCGGTGGCCTCGCGCCGCGGCAGCATCTCGCTCGTGGCGCGCGCCGACGACGGTACGCCGCAGGGCGCGGTGTTTATCCCGTTCTGCTATTACGAAGCGGCGGCGAATCTGCTTACCAACCCGGTCCTCGATCCGTTCGGCAAGATTCCCGAGTTCAAGTATTGCGCCGTGCGCGTGAGCGCCGGCGGCACGATGCCCGCGATGCGCGGCTACGACACCGAGTGACGCGCTGGCATTCGCCTTCACAGCCGCGAATTCACTCGGCGCGCGCCTGAAACAATCGCGCGAGCTGCTCCGCGGTATCCGCGAGCAGACCCGCAGCGTTCGCGACGCATTCCTCGAGCGTGGCCGGTCCGAAGCCGAGCGCGTGGCAGCTCGCGAAGTGGGCTGCCAGCTCCGGCAGCGCCGTCCGATCGATGCTTCCGGAAACGAGCGTCGCCGGGACGCCCCTAGCGCCGGCGTGTTGCGCGGCGATGAGCGGTGCCTTGCCGAGCAGCGTTTGCCGGTCGGTGCGGCCCTCGCCGGTGATGAGCCATTGCGCGCCTTCGAGCGCGGCGTCGAGCCCGTTGAGCTCGGCGACGACCTCCGCGCCGGAGCGCGTCTCGCCGCCGAGGAGCTGCAGCGCGAAGCCGAGCCCTCCGGCAGCACCTGCTCCGGGCTCGCTCTTCGCGCTGCGGCCGATCGCGCGCTCGGCGAGCGCGGCGAAGCGCGCGAGCGAGGCGTCGATCTCGGCGACACGCTCCACACCCACGCCTTTCTGCGCGCCGAAGATCGCGGTCGCCCCGCGCTCGCCGCACAGCGGATTGGTCACGTCCGACATGATGGTGATTCGGGTCGAGGGCAGGCGCAGATCGAGCTGGCTCGCGTCGACGTGTGCGAGCGATGCCAGGCCGAGCGGCGTGGGCTCGACGTCGCGCCCCTTCGCGTCGACGAGCTTCAATCCGAGCGCCGCGAGAAGACCCGCGCCGGCATCGTTGGTGCTGCTTCCGCCGAGGCCAACCATGAAGTTGCGCAGCCCCGCGTCGAGTAGCGAGCGCATCAGCTCGCCCACGCCGCGCGTGCTCCGCTGCTCGACCGCGATTGCGGTGCCGCTCGCATCGGTGAGACCCACCACTTGCGCGATCTCGATCACCGCCGTCGCGTCGTTCTCGATCAGGCCGAAGGCAGCTTCCACAGGCACGCTGGATGCGCCGGACACGCGCGCCGTACCGCGCCGTCCGCCGCGAGAAAGCACGGCGTCGAGCGTTCCCTCGCCGCCGTCCGCCATCGGGCAGATGCGGCGCTCGCCGTCCGGCCACACGCGCGACAAGCCCTCGGCGATCGCCGCGGCCGCGGCAACGGCGGCGACCGAGCCCTTGAACGAGTTCGGCGCGAGAACGACGATGGGCGCTGCCGCGAGCATCGTTGGCTATTCAGTCCCGATGCGTCGCACGCCGCAGGCGGTCGCGCACGGCGCTCCACTCGGGACCATCGGGCGGTGCTTCGATCCAGATTTCGTTCGCCGCGCGTGCGTCGAGCGCGCGCAGGTTGGCGTACAACTCGTGTGCATACGCGGCGCCGTGAGCGGGCGCGTCGAACCAGGTGCCCTCGAACAGCGGCGGCTGCGCGACGGAGTGCGCGAGCACGGCGATGTGCCCGGTCGAGCGACTCATGCGGGCGAGCGCAGCGAGAAGGTCGTCGCGCTGTAGGAGGCGCGCAGGCGTTTGCGGCGCGTAATGCGTCGCCAGCGTTCCCGGCGCCCGGGGCGCGCCGGCGCCGGCGGTTCCAGGCTCGCGGCCGAGAACGCGCGCCAGCGCTTGGACGTCAATGGCGCCGACGCGCAGCAACTCGGGCTCGGCACGCGTGAACGCCACGATCGTCGATTCGATGCCGTGCCGGCACGCTCCTCCGTCGAGGATCAGCGCCAGCTCGGCGCCAAAATCCTCCGCGACGTGCTGCGCCGTGGTCGCGCTGACCCGCCCGAAGCGATTCGCCGACGGAGCGGCTACGCCGTCTCCGCCCAGCGCCTCGAATCGTTCCAGCAAGGCGTGCGCGACCGGGTGGCCCGGCACGCGCAGCCCCACGCTGTCCTGTCCGCCGGTCACGGTGTCGGGGACGTCGGCTGCGCGCGGCAGGACAAGCGTCAGCGGCCCAGGCCAGAACGCGTCGGCGAGCGCCTGCGCGCCCGACGGAATCGTGCGGGCCCAGCGCCTGAGCGCGCCAACGCCGGCAAGATGAACGATCAGCGGATGCTCGACCGGACGCCGTTTGGCGGCGAACAGACGGGCCACAGCTTCGCGGTTGCGCGCGTCGGCGCCGAGCCCGTAGACGGTTTCGGTCGGGAACGAGACGAGTTGCCCCTCGCGCAGCAAGGAGGCAGCACGATCGATGTTCTCGGGGCTCGCAGGAACGATCATCGGCGGGGCGGGACGCGTAGACCCGCGCCCGCGTCGAGGCCGTGTACGCAGGCCAGCGTTTC
>DATJXV010000022.1:0-6068 GCA_035499955.1 Casimicrobiaceae bacterium | reverse complement strand
GGTTTCCGCCTGCGCGACACCGAGGCGCGTCGCCGCGGAAAAGAGTTGCGCGCTCACGTTCGCGGCACCGATCGGCAGGACCCCCTGCAGTTGCTCGACGATGGTCGCGAGCGCCTCGCGTTGTGCGGCGCTGCCGAGTTTGTCCGCCTTCGTGGCCAGGATCAGCACGGGTCGCCCGGACGGGACGAACGCGGCGAGCACGGCGGCATCGTAGTCGGTCAGGCCGCGGCGCGCGTCGACGAGCAGCACGAGGGCGACGAGATTGTCGCGCGTCGTGAGATAGCGCCACAGAAATTCCTGCCAATCGCGCTTCAGCGTCTTCGCGACCGCGGCGTAACCGTAGCCCGGCAGGTCGGCGACCAGGGCGCCGCCGCGCAGCGCGAAGAAATTGATCTGCTGCGTACGCCCGGGAGTCCGGCTCGCGTAAGCAAGGCCGGAATGATCGGCGAGCGCGTTGATCGCGCTCGACTTGCCGGAGTTCGAGCGGCCGGCAAATGCGATTTCGGGCGCGCCCTCCGCCGGCAGCTGCGAGGCCTGCGCAACGCCGGCGACGAAGCGCGCCCCCCGCAAGGGGCGCGGCGCCTTCGCGGCCTGCCGTATAGCGCCGGCTTTGGCCGGGGGGCGCGAGTCCGCTACAATGGCACGCTTTTTCACGCCGGGCATGGGCTACGTGGCCGGACCGCAATCGGGGAGCACACAGGATATGGATCGCACGTCGTTGCTGGCGGTGCTTTTACTTGCGGCCGTGGCCGCCGGCTCGCCGCCCGCCGTTGCCCAGGGTACTGCCAAACCCGATCTTGCCAAGGCGAAGCAGACCGCTGAGACGATCTGCGTCGCCTGCCACGGGGCCGACGGCAACAGCGCCGTTCCAAGCAACCCGAACCTCGCCGGGCAGGGCGCGGAGTATATCAGCCGGCAGCTCGCGAATTTCAAGGCGGGCGTCCGCGTCAACCCGGTCATGCAGGGCATGGCAGCGCCCCTGTCGTCCGATGACATGGTCGCGCTCGGCCTCTACTTCTCGCAACAGAAGCCAAAGGGCGGGGCGGCCAAGGATCCGAAGCTGGCCGCGGCGGGCCAGACACTCTTCCGCGCGGGGGACGCCGCCACTGGCCTGCCGGCTTGCGCGGCGTGCCACTCGCCGAACGGCGTGGGCATCCCGAAGAACTTTCCGCGCCTGGCCGGGCAGTATTCCGACTACACCTATGCGCAGCTCAAAGCCTTCAAGGCCGGCGAGCGCGGCGCTGACCCGAACGGCAAGGACAACGACGGCCGCATCATGGCATCGGTGGCGTCGCGGATGACCGACACGCAGATGAAGGCGCTCGCGGACTACACATCCGGGTTGCGCTAGGCAATTGAGCGACGCCCACGTCGCGTCGCTGCATCTTTATCCCGTCAAGGGCTGCCGCGGCATCGACCTTCCGGCCGCCCGAGTCGACGTCACGGGCCTCGCCTGCGCCGGCGCGGGCGATCGCGAGTGGATGCTGGTCGGCGATGACGGCCGCTTCCTCACCCAACGCGAGCTGCCGCGGCTCGCGCTCGTGACGGTGGAGCTGCTCGCCGACCGCCTGCGCCTGACCGCACCGCACATGCCCCCCTGCGACGTCCGGCTGGCGGCGAGCGGCGCCGCATACGACGTCGTCGTCTGGCGCAGCGAGGTGCGCGGGATCGACCAGGGCGACCCCGCCGCGTCCTGGCTGTCCGACTGGCTCGCCGCACCCGCGAGGCTCGTCCGCTTCGACCGTTCGGTCACCCGATTCTGCAATCGCGACTACGCAGGCTCCACCGGCGCGCACACGCTCTTCGCCGACGGGTATCCCATTCTGGTCGCGAGCACGGCTTCACTGTCGGACCTGAATGCTCGCCTCGAATCGAGGCGCGAGCGTCCCCTGCCGATGAACCGCTTCCGTCCCAACGTCGTACTCTCGGGGCTGCCGGCGTTCGCCGAGGATCACGTCGACACGATCACCGTGGGCGGCGTCACCCTGAAGTGCGTCAAGCCCTGTACGCGCTGCAACGTGACGGCCACGGACCAGGCCACCGCGCGCGTCGGCATCGAGCCCCTGCGCACGCTGGGCGAGTTTCGCATGGACACGCGTTTCGACGGTGTCACTTTCGGCATGAACGCCGTGGTGACCGACGGCGCCGCCGGCACGATCGAGGTCGGCGCCGAGGCGACGGTCGAGTACCGCTTCTGAGCGCTACTGCACCGCCGCGCACATCACCGGGTAATGCGGCCCGGGCCCGTAGCCTTCCGGCGTCCAGAGCGGGGACGCCTCCATCTGATCGCGCAAGAACAGCTCCACGGTGTAGCGGTGGTTCGTGGTCGACGCGTTGAAGAACCGGTAGACCGCCGCGGTGCCGCCCGGGCACGCGCCCCTGGCCATATCGGGAAGCTGCGCGTAGAAGACGCTCGGGCTTTCGTAGATCCAATCGTCCGGATGCGCCGCCGCGGTCTGCGCGCACTCCTGCGGGCTCGCCGAGTAGAAGTGCGAGTCGCCGTATCCCGGCGTGCGGTAGAAGCGGCACACGGGGCTCGTGTTCGGGGCCGGGTGGTCGTAGACGAGGAAGCGCAATCCCGTGCGCACCCAGCCGACCGTGCGCCCGCTGTCGAGGTTGCCGATCTCCACCGGGTCGGTGGAGAGGAAATAATGGTCGAGGCTCGCATTGTAGAACTCGACGGCGACGACCTCTCCGTTGGGATTCGCCGCGCCGGGGGTCAAGTACTGCCGCATCACCGGAAGCGCGGTCTCGAGGCGAGAGAAATAGTCGGGAGCGTGCGGAGAGGAGCACGAGGACGCGCCCGCGTATAGCGCGCCGCGCACCTCGTAGTGGCTGCCGCCGGCGGCCAGCGTTGCGACGAGGCTGCCGCTCGAGCCGGGCTCGGTCACGCCCTGGCTCCACACGACCTGGGTGAACGTGCCGTCCACGTAGTCGTCGGCAATTGCAAGCGTGCCGGTCACCTGGCCCTGGCTGAACTTCGCGAGGTCGCCCTCGGGATGGTGGATCGTCACGACCGCCGCGCCCGCAGCGATGGCCTCGGCGCGCCACGCGGCGAACATCGTGCCTGCCGGCGGCGTCTCGTTGAGGCGCACGATCGACCAGTCGTTGTCCTGGCTGCGCCCGAGCATGCGCGCGCCTCCCGTGAGATGGACGAACGGCGCCGCCGTCTTGCTGTTGCACGCGGTGGCGGCGTAGAACCAGTACGTGTTGAGCGTTTGCGCGATGGCATCCGACTTGAGGCAATGGTTGGCGCTCAGGAGAAACGGCGTGTTCGAGTGCGCGGTGTCGGCGATGAGCGTTCCCGAACACAGGTACGAGCGGCCGTCCTCGCCGACGAAGTTCAGCTTGGCGACGGACCTTGCGAGGTCGGCCGCCGCTGCATTCATCGGCGCGATGCACGCGACGTCGGTCTCGCATGCGCCGGCCGCGCCGACGCCGGTGGCGCGCGCGATCGGACCCGCCGGCGACAGGAGCTGCACGCCGTCGACGAGCAGATGGGAGAGCCGCGGGATGCGAAGCCAGACACCGTCGATCGCCGCGCCGGGCGCAGCCGTGAGCTCGATGATCGCCACGTCGCCGGCGAGCACCGGCGACCAATATTGATCGCGTTTGGCCGTCGCCTGCTCCACCGCTCGCGCCTCGACGGCACCGAGTGCGTTGCCGTCGCTGCCCGCGAAGCGCATCGACAGGCCGTCGACGGCAGCGCTCGCCTGCACCGCGACGCGCAGCGCCGCGGCACCCGGCGAGGCGACTTCCACATGCGCCACGCGCGCGCCGCCCGCGATCGAAACCCAGGCGAGGCTATCGAGCGTGATGGTGCGCGATCCTCGCGGCAACGCGCGCCCGATGCCGATGGCGAGCGGTTGGGCCTTGCCCATGCCTGCGGCGTCCTGCGCGGGGACGCTCGCGAGCTCGTCGGCCGACGGGGCGGTGAGCGCGATACGGTGCGCCGCGATCGAAGGCGCGACCAATGTTGCGCGCGCGGGGACCGCTCCCTCGCGCACGTCGAACGGCCCGGCGGACGTCACCTCGATCGGAGCGGCATGGCCGCGTGCCGCGAGCGCGGCGAGGGCGAGCAGCATGCAGCGTGCGGCGCCGATCTTCACGAAAGACCCGCCGCTTCGGCGCGAAAGCAAGCGGCGAGCGCCTCCCGCCAGTCGGGCAGCGAGAAGCCGAATGCTGAGCGAAAGCGGCCGGTGTCGAGCACGCCGTAGGCAGGACGGCGGGCGGGAGTGGGATATTCGGCGGTGGTGATCGCGGTGACGCGCGGCACGGGCGCGTCGCCGACGATCGCGCATGCGAAGCCATGCCAGGTCGTCGATCCCGTGCACGAGAAGTGATACAGGCCCGCGCGCTCGCGAAGCCGCGGCAGCCCCTGCGCCACGAGCGCAGCCGTGGCGTCGGCCAGCGTGCGGGCGTAGTTCGGCGTACCGGTCTGGTCCGCGACGATGCGAAGCTCGGGGCGCTCGGCAGCGAGCCTTCTCACCGTGAGGAAGAAGTTCTTGCCGGTGAGACCGTACACCCAGCTCGTGCGCAGCACGAGCGCGTGCGCGCCGGACGCCGCGACGGCGCGCTCGCCGGCGAGCTTGCTCTCGCCGTAGACGTTGAGCGGGCCGGTCGCCGCATCTTCGTCGTAGGGCGCGGTCGCGGTGCCGTCGAAGACGTAGTCGGTCGAGTAGTGAAGGAGCAGCGCGCCACGGCGCTTGACCTCCTCCGCGAGCACCTGCGGAGCGCGCGCGTTGACCGCGAACGCGGCATCGCGCTCGCGCTCGGCGAGGTCGACGGCCGTATAGGCGCCGGCGTTGACCACGAGGTCGGGTGCGGCTTCGCGCATCGCGGCGACGATAGCGTCGGGCCGCGCGAGATCGAGCGATGCGCGGTCGAAGGCGATCACTTCGCCGTGCGCGGGAAGAACCCGGGCGAGCGCGCTGCCGACCTGGCCACCGGCCCCCGTGACGAGGATGCGCATGCGGGGTCTCTTACGGGTATGTGTCGGCGGACGCCAGCGGAACGCCCGCAGCATCCTTCGCAGCGAGCGTAGGCTCTTCGGAAAGCGGCCACGCGATGCCGAGCGCAGGGTCGCTCCAAAGCAGCGTGCGCTCGTGCTCGGGGTACCAGAAGTCGGTGGTCTTGTAGAGGAACTCCGCCTCGTCGGAAACGACGACGAAGCCGTGGGCGAAGCCTGGCGGGATCCAGAGCATGTGCCTGTTCGCGGCCGAAAGCGCCACCGCGACCGACTTTCCGAAGCGCGGCGAGCTCCTGCGCAGGTCGACCGCAACGTCGAACACCTCGCCCGCGATCGCGCGCACGAGCTTGCCTTGCGCGTGCTCGATCTGGTAGTGCAGCCCGCGCAGCACGCCGCGGCGCGAGCGCGAATGGTTGTCCTGCACGAAGTCGAGATCGAGCCCCGCCTCCTCGAACGTGCGGCGGTTCCAGCTTTCGTAGAAGAATCCGCGCTCGTCGCCGAATACGCGCGGCTCGATGAGCAGCACCTCGGGCAATGCGAGCGGCGTGACCTTCACCCCAGAGGACCTTCCCTAGCGGATGCCGTCGCGCAGCAGCGCGAGGAGGTACTGGCCGTAGCCGCTCTTCTGAAGCGAGCGGCCCTGCGCCTCGAGCGCGGCGGAATCGATGTAGCCCATCCGCCACGCGATCTCCTCCGGGCACGCGATCTTGAGGCCCTGCCGGCGCTCGAGGGTGGCGATGTATTGCGCGGCTTCGAGCAGCGATTCGTTGGTGCCCGTGTCTAGCCAAGCCATGCCGCGGCCCAGGATCTCGCACGACAGCGCGCCCTGCGCGAGATAGGCGCGGTTGACGTCGGTGATCTCGAGCTCGCCGCGTGCCGACGGCCTCAGCCCCGACGCGATGTCGAGCACGCGGTTGTCGTAGAAGTACAGGCCGGTCACCGCGTAGCGCGACTTCGGCTTCGCGGGCTTCTCCTCGAGCGACAGCACGCGGCCGTCCGCATCGAGCTCGGCGACACCGTAGCGCTCGGGATCGGCGACCGGGTAGGCGAACACGGTCGCGCCGCCCGCGCGCGCGCCGGCTCGCGCGAGCTGCGCGTG
>DATJXV010000021.1:0-3890 GCA_035499955.1 Casimicrobiaceae bacterium | reverse complement strand
GCTGCAGCGCGCAAGAGCTGGTTCGAGATCGAGACGCTGCTCGTTGAGCATGCGCCCAAGCTCGACCTGCCGGCGCAGAGCGCACCGCTTGAATCGCGAGTTCGGCACGACGAAACGAAACCCGCAGCACTGCGGGTTGAGGAGTTGTCAGGTCCGCGACCCATGGTGCCGCGACCTCGAATCGAACCGCTCTCGCCGCAGCGCTACGCTTGGCAGCTCACGGCCACGCAGCAGATGCAGGACGACCTGCAGCGCGCGCAGGAGCTGCTCGGCCACGCGGTCCCCGGTGGCGACATGACGCAGATCCTGGCTCGCGCACTTCGCGTGCTCGTGCAGCAGGAAGAGAAGCGCAAGAGCGCGGCGACGGACCGGCCCCACCGCGCCCGCGCTTCGAACAACCCGCGCCACATCCCGGCGCACATTCGCAGGCACGTCTGGCGGCGCGATGGCGGCCGCTGCACGTTCGTCGGCGAATCAGGCCATCGCTGTGAAGCGCGCACGCGCCTCGAGTTCGACCACGTCGAGCCCGTGGCCCGCGGCGGCCAGACGACCGTCGCGAACCTCCGGTTGCGTTGCCGGGCTCACAACCAGTTCGCGGCCGAGCGTGCGTTCGGCAAGGGCTTCATGGATGCGAAGCGCCGAAGCTCACACGTCGTGATCGATGCCGAAGAGGCCGCGCTGCATCGCGACGTGATCTCCTCGCTGCGCAAGCTGGGCTGCAGCATCGACGAGGCCCGCCGCATCGCCGAGCGTCCGGAGGTGCGGTGCGCCCGCAGTCTGGACGCGCGCATCCTGCGAGCCGTCCAGCAGCTCGGACCGCCGAGCGCACGCCGGATCGCCCCAGCCTGAGACGCCGGGCCTTGCCCTGCGACGCGTGACGGTGTCGGCCACGCGCGAGAGCCTTGAAGATCGGTCGCTCGCCGGGCACCAGCTTCCGCACGACCCGTCGAAACCCGCGGCCGAGCTCCAGCCCCTGCGGCTCCGTTCTCGCGACGATCCCGCCCGCGACGATCAGCACTTCCGCCCTTACGGCTCCGTCGGCACGACGATCTTGCCCGCGACGATCAGCGCCTGCAGCGAGTCGACGCGCGCCTTGACCGCCGGCGGAACGAGCGCCTGGTTGCGGGCGTCGTAGACCCATTTCACGCCATCCTCGGCGAGGCCGAACGTGCGCACGCCGCCCACGAAGCGGTGCTGCTGCTCGGCGCGGATCGTCTCCACCACCGCCGTGTCGACGCGCTTCACCATCGACGTGAGGATGAAGCCCGGTGCTTCGTCGTACTGGTCCGAGTCCACGCCGATCGCCAGCTTCTTGAGCTCGCGCGCCGCCTCGAAGACGCCGAGCCCGGTCGAGCCCGAGGCGTGGAAGATGATGTCCGCGCCTGCGTGGTATTCGGCGAGCGCGAGCTCCTTGCCCTTCGTCGGGTCGCGGAACGCCGTGCCCGTGTTGCCCGCGTACTTGACCAGCACCTCGTCCTTCGGATCGATCGCGTGCACGCCGGCCACGTAGCCCGCCTGGAACTTGCGGATGAGCGGAATCTCCATGCCGCCGACGAAGCCGACCTCGTGCGTCTTCGACGTGAGCGCGGCGAGCGCGCCCACGAGGTAGGAGCCCTCCTCCTCCTTGAACTTGAGAGCGACCAGGTTGGGCGGCAGCGAGTCGCCGGGGTTCACCGTGTAGTCGATGCACGCGAAGTGCTTCTCGGGGAATTCCTTCGCGAGCGCCTTGATGTCGTCGGTGAAGAGAAACCCCACGCCGAAGATCAGCTGCGCCGGCCCCGTGGCGAGCTGCCGGAGCTGAGCCTCGCGGTCCGAGCCGTCGCCGCTCGTCTCGAGCGTCGTGAACGGCACCCCCAGCTCCTTCTGCGCGCGCTCGAGCCCGGCGTAGGCGGCGTCGTTGAAGGATTTGTCGCCGCGCCCGCCGACGTCGAAGACGAGCCCCACCGTCAGCGATTCGGGCGCGCCCCCCGCGTGCGACTGCGCGGCGGACTTCGAGCCGCTACCGCACCCGGCGGCGAGGACGGGCAGTGCGAGCAGCGCGAGTGCGACGAGCGGATTTCGGGCTCTCATGGCTCTCCTCGGGGAAGGCGTCCGGGACCAGCGGCGCCGCCGGATCGGCGGCCTTCGCACGCTGGCCCAGCTCGAAGCAGCGACGACAGCGAGCCTCGTAAAGATCGGCGCCGCCCACCACGACGCGGCCCCCGCGCGCGACCTTGCGGTACGTGCGATTCGCGGGCGCGCCGCACACCATGCAGATGGCGAGCGTCTTGGTGATGAACTCGGCGACCGCGAGGAGCTGCGGCATCGGCTCGAAGGGCCGGCCCATGTAGTCCTGGTCGAGCCCCGCCACGATGACGCGCTTGCCCTGGCGTGCGAGCTTCTCGCACACCTCGAGCAGCTTCTCGCCGAGGAACTGGCCCTCGTCGATGCCGATGACCTGTGCCTCGTGGGCCCAGCGCAGGATGTCCTCGGCCTTGCGGATCGCGCGCGAGGGGATGCGGAGCTCGGAGTGCGAGACGATGTGGTCGCGCGCGTAGCGGTCGTCGATCACCGGCTTGAAGATCTCGACGCGCTGGCGCGCGATCTGCGCACGCCGCAGACGCCGGATCAGCTCCTCGGTCTTGCCGCTGTACATGCTCCCGACGATGACTTCGATCCAGCCGGAGCCTGCGCGAGGAGGGATGTGCTCGTCCATAAGAGGCCGAAGCTAGGAGTGGCCCCGCCGGGTGTCAACGCTCCGCGACGCGCGCGCTATACTGCGCGGCCGCGCGCGGGGAGCGCGCGAGGTGCTCGACGCGACGCGATCTCCGGAGGATCCGATGGGCGTCTGGTTCACCGTGTTGCGCACGATCCACATCGTGGGCGGCATCTTCTGGGCGGGCGGCAGCTGGGTGCTGTACGGCTTCGTCTTCCCGTCGGTCGTGAGCACGCAGCCCGAGAGCGGGCGCTTCATGCAGGTGCTCGCCGGCAGGAGCGGCCTGCCGATCGCGATCAACGTCGCCGCCGTCGCGAGCGTGCTCGCCGGCATCGCGATCTACGTGCCTGCCTCCGGGCACTTCGATCCGGGCTGGATGGCCTCGCCGCGCGGTGTCACGCTCTCGGTCGGCGCCGCGATCGCGCTGCTCGTCGCGATCGAAGGCCAGATCGTCCTGAGCCCGACCGCGCGCCGCATGGGAACGATCGGCCGCGCGGTCGCCACGAGCGGATGGCCGCCGACGTCGGAGCAGTGGCAGCAGTTCGCCGCGCTGCAGGCGAAGCTGATCCGCACCGGGCGCCGCGGCGCGCTGCTGCTCGTCGTCGCGACGCTGCTGATGGCGGTCAGCCGCTACCTCTAGATTGCGCCGGGCCCGCCTCCGGTGCCGCCGGCGGATGCCGGGCCCGGCTCACAACCCTCTCGCAGAGGGCGACTTCACGCGGCGGCTGCGCGTGACCGATCCGTCAATTCGCGGCCGACCGCATCCCGGCCGGGAACCCCGCGCTCCGGTCGGACGTCTCTCCTCGCACACGATGTGGCCGTGACTGCCCCACGAGAAGCTTTGGAGGCGCACGACGATGAGAGGCAGGAGGGCAGGAATCGCTGCCGCCGCCGGGCTCGTAATCGCGTCGGTGGCGGTGACGTTCGCCACGACGCAGGCCCGCGCCGACGAGAAGACCCCGGACGCATCGCAGGCACAGCCCGCGGCGCCGGCTCCGGCGGCGGCCCCGAGCACGATCGCGCCGGCTTCGGGTATGGCGGCGAGCACCGCGGCGGCTTCGATCGATGGCATCTGGATGTTCGATCAGAAGAACTCGGACGATCCGATGAAGATCATGCAGGCGTCTCGCCCGAATGGCGGTGGCGGCGGAGGTGGCCGGCATCGCGGTGGTGGCGGCGGTTGGGGCGGTGGCGG
>DATJXV010000020.1:0-33987 GCA_035499955.1 Casimicrobiaceae bacterium | reverse complement strand
CCCTTCGGCGCGAATGCGAGCCCCCACGCTCGCGAAGATGCATGGCTCGCTGCCACCCGAGGACCCTACTGATGCCGGAGTTGCGATGCGTGCTCGGTGTCAGGGCTAAGCTCGGCGAATGCCCGGTCTGGTCGACGCGTGACAGGGCACTGTACTGGGTCGACATCGACGCGCCGTCGCTCAATCGCTTCGATCCCGCGACCGGCGAGAACTTCGTCATGCCGATGCCCGAATCGATCGGCAGCTTCGCGTTGCGCAAGCCCGCCGGATTCATCGTCGCGCTGCGCAGCGGAATCTGGCTCGCCGACTCCGGCGGCTCGCTCGAGCGCCGGATCCTCGCGGCGCCCTACGATCCGGCGCACCACCGCTTCAACGACGGCCGCTGCGATCCGGCGGGCCGCTTCTTCGTCGGCTACATGAACGAGAAGCGCGACGCCAATTCCGCGGCGCTCATGCGCATCGATCCCGACGGCAGGATGACCGAGGTCTTCTCCGACATCATGATCAGCAACGGACTTGCGTGGAGCCCGGACGGCCGCACGATGTACCACGCCGACACGCCCACGCACACCGTGCGCGCGTTCGATTACGACGTCTCCGCCGGCGCGCCGTCGCGCCCGCGCGTCTTCGTGCAGTGGCGCGGCGAGACCGACCGCCCCGACGGCTGCGCCATCGACAGCGAAGGCAACTACTGGAGCGCGTTCTTCCGCGGCGGCAAGGTAGTCAAGGTCTCGCCTTCGGGCAGGACGATCGCCGAATACCCGGTCCCTGCCATGTGCCCGACGATGTGCGCTTTCGGTGGCCCGGACCTTCGCACGCTGTTCGTCACGACCGCGCGCGGCAACCGCGAAGCCGCCGAGCTCGCGCGCCTGCCGTACTCCGGAGGCATCTTCGCCATGACGGTCGACGTGCCGGGCCTGCCCGAGCCGTCGTTCGCGGGTTAAGAAGACGTCGTGCTGCTCGATCCCGCCGCGTACCTGCGCCTCGAGATCGAGGGCAGCCTCGGCGCGACCAGCACCGGCGCGTCGTTCGCGACGTCCACCGGCGACATGCTGGAGGTCACGGCCTATGCGAACGGCGCGTTCCGCGTGCGCCTCGGTCCCAACACGCGTCCCGACTACGGCCTGATCGTCGGACGCACGCGCTCGTGCACGACCTCGCAGCCCGGCCCGAAGCTTTGGTCGTTCGCGAGCGGCGACGCGACGCTCGAGCTCGCGGGCGCGCCGCTTCGCATGCGCCTTCTGTACAAGGGCACGCCCGTGCTCACGTCGATCACGGACGAGCACTTCCGCGGCTGGAGCCGCCTGCCGACGTTCGGCCGCGCGCCGCGCGGCGGATTGTGGACCGCAGCCTTCGCGCTCGAGTCGGGAGAAGCGGTGTATGGGCTGGGCGAGAAGTTCGGCTCGCTCGACAAGCGCGGCCAGCTCATTCATTCGCAGGTCGAGGACGCGCTGGGCGTCAACACCGGCCTCGCCTACAAGAACACGCCGTTCGCGTGGGGACCGGGCAGCGGCGCCGGCGCCTGGGGCGTGCTCGTTCACACACCGGGCATGGTCACGCACGGCGTCGGCCATCCCGACTGGTCGCATCGAAGCTACGCCGTCGTGGTCGACGACGAGGCGCTCGACCTCTTCTTCTTCGCCGCCGACGCGCCCGCCGGCATCCTCGATGCCTATACATCGCTCACCGGGCGCCCCGCGCCCGTCCCGCGTTGGAGCCTCGGGCTGTGGGTGTCGCGCGCCTATTACAAGACGCCGGCCGAGGCGATCGCGGTTGCGCAGAAGCTCCGGGAGCGGCGTATTCCGTGCGATGTGCTCACGCTCGACGGGCGCGCTGCATGGAAGGTGGAGACGCGCTTCAACTTCGAGTGGGATCCCGACCGCTTCGCCGACCCGCGCAGCGCGCTGGACGCGATCCATGCCCGCAACTTTCGCGTGTGCGTATGGGAATACCCCTACGTGTCGGTGCACGCGCGGCTGTTTCGCGAGCTCGCGGCGCGCGGCTATCTGCTGCGCACCGCGAGCGGCGAGCCCTACGTGATCGGCTGGGACCGCTCGCCCGCGACGAGCCCGTTCGGCGAAGTGCTGACGCCGCTGCCCGACAGCGGCATCGTCGACTTCACCAATCCCGATGCGTACGCCTGGTGGCGCGATGCGCACGAGGGGCTGTTCGCCGACGGAGTCGACGTGATCAAGAGCGACTTCGGCGAGCATGTGCCAGACGACGCGGTCGCGCACAGCGGCGACTGGGGGCGAAGGCTGCACAATGTCTACCCGCTCCTGTACAACCGCTGCGTCTTCGAGGCGACCGAGAAGTTCCAGCCGGAAGGCGATGCGCCGCCCATCGTCTGGAGCCGCGCGGCGTGGACCGGAAGCCAGCGTTATCCGGTCGGGTGGGGCGGCGATCCGCAGAGCGATTGGGAAGGGCTTGCCGCGTCCATCCGCGGCGGACTGTCGTGGGGGATGACCGGCAATCCCTACCACAGCAGCGACATCGGCGGCTTCTACGGTTCCTCGCAGCCGACCCCGGAGCTCTACGTCCGCTGGCTCCAGGCCTCGGTGTTCTTCTCCCACATGCGCGTGCACGGCATCGGCGAGCGCGAGCCGTGGGCGTTCGGCGCGGAGGCCGAGGCGGTGTGCCGCAAGTGGCTCGCGTTCCGCTACCGCCTCATCCCGTATCTCGAGTCGGTGATCGCGCAGGCGTGCGAGACGGGCATGCCCGTCATGCGCGCCATGCCGCTCGCGTTTCCCAACAATCCCCTGGTGCGCGCCTACGAGTCGCAATTCATGTGTGGAGACACGCTCCTCGTGGCACCGGTCGTGCGCGCCGGCGGCGACGTCGAGATCGCGCTGCCGCCCGGCGCCTGGTTCGATCTGAACACGCGGCAACGCGTGCCGGGGCGCCAGGTCGTGCGCTACCGCGCGAAGCTCGATCAATTCCCCGTGTTCGCGCGCGAGGGACACGCGTTGCCGCTCGGCCGCGCGGTGCAGTATACCGACGAGATCGACGCTGCCAACCCGATCGAGCTCTTGTGGGTATTCGGCACGCCCGCGGCGGCGCTCGCGCATCCGCAGGTTCGCATCGAGCCGGCGGAGGGCGGGCACTTCGCGATTCGCGTCGCCCCCGGCGTGACTCCGGAGCTGTGGGGCGACGCGGCAGGCCTCGCCGTCGGCGCGCTCTGATGATCGAGAAGCCCACGCTCGCCTTGACCTCGGGCGAGCCCGCGGGCATCGGCCCCGAGCTCTGCGCGATGCTCGCGGTGCGGCACGCGCAATCCGCGTTCCCGGCGCGACTCGTGATCCTCGGCGACCGCGACCTCCTGGCGTCGCGTGCCAAGCGCATCGGACTTGCGCCGCGTTACGCGGAATACGATCCCATCGCTTACGCGCCCGCCGGCGGAGTGGTCGAAGTCTGGGACCATCCGCTCGCTGCGCCGGCGACGCCGGGGCATCCCGACCCGACCAACGCGCACAGCGTGCTGACCATACTGCAGAACGCGGCCGACGCGTGCGCCACCGGCGCCTTCGCCGCGCTCGTGACCGCGCCCGTGCAAAAGAGCGCGATGATGGACGCCGGCATCCCGTTCACCGGCCACACGGAGTACTTCGCGGAGCGCACGCACACGCCGCGCGTGGTCATGATGCTGGTCGGCGGCGCAAGCGAGGCGCCGCTTCGCGTCGCCCTCGTCACGACGCACCTCCCCCTGGCCGCAGTCCCCGCCGCGATCACGCGCGGCGCAGTGCACGAGACGCTCGCCATCACTGCGCGCGAGCTGCGCGCGCGGTTCGGCATCGCCGAGCCTCGCATCGCCGTGTGCGGCCTCAATCCGCACGCCGGCGAAGGCGGCCACCTCGGCCGCGAGGAAATCGACGTCATCGCGCCGGCGATCGCCGACGCCGGACGCGACGGCATCGCGCGCTACGCCGGCCCGCTGCCGGCCGACACGGTGTTCGTGCCGGAGCACGCGCGACGCTACGACGCGATCGTCGCGATGTACCACGACCAGGGATTGCCGGTGCTCAAGGCGGCGAGCTTCGGACAAGGCGTGAACGTCACGCTCGGCCTGCCGTTCGTACGCACCTCGGTCGATCACGGCACCGCGCTCGACCTCGCAGCGGACCCGGCGCTCGCCCGGAGCGCGGACGCGGGAAGCCTCGTCGCGGCCGTCGAGCTCGCGATCGCGCTCTGCGCGGCGCGAAGCTGACACCCGAATGCACGGTCATCGCGCGCGCAAGCGGTTTGGACAAAACTTCCTCGCCGACCCGCACTTCGTGCGCCGCATCGTCGACGCGGTCGACCCAGTGCCCGGCGACAACATCGTGGAGATCGGCCCCGGCCTCGCTGCGCTCACGGCCGAGCTCGTCGCGCGCGCCGGGCACATCGCGGCCATCGAGATCGATCGCGACCTGGCGGCTCGGTTGCGCGCACGCTTCGCGCCCGCGGAGTTGGCGCTCCACGAAGCCGACGCGCTCGACTTTGACTACGCCTGCCTCGGGGCGGATCTGCGCGTGGTCGGCAACTTGCCCTACAACATCAGCTCGCCGCTCCTGTTCCGGCTGGTCGAATGCGAAGCGACGCTGCGCGATGCCCACGTCATGCTGCAGAAGGAAGTCGTCGCGCGCATGGCCGCCGCGCCGTCCACTTCCGACTACGGGCGGTTGAGCGTGATGCTGCAGGCGACGTTTCGCATCGAGCGACTGTTCGTGGTCCCCGCCGGTGCGTTCCGCCCGGTGCCCAAGGTGGAGTCGGCGGTCGCGCGCCTCGTGCCGCTTCGCGAGTCGAAGCCTCGCATCGCCGACCGCGCGCTGTTCGCGCGCGTCGTCGCGGCTGCCTTCGCGCAGCGGCGTAAGACGCTCCGCAATGCGCTCGCTGCACTGTGCGAGCCGGCGCTGCTCGTAAGTGCAGGGGTTGACCCCGGCGCCCGCGGCGAGATGCTTTCGGTTGCGAGTTTTGCTACGCTGAGCAACGCGATCACCGACGCGCCCGAGGGAGAACCCTAATGCGCTCACATTGCCTGCTTGCCGCACTCTTCTTCGCGATCGCAGGCGCCGCGTGCGCGGCGCCGTTCGCCTACATCACGAACTACCTCGACGGCACGGTTTCCGTGATCGACGTGGCGCAGAACATCGTGATCGACACGATCTCCGTCGGCAAGTTTCCGATCGGTGCGGCGTACGCGTACGACGGTACGCGCGTCTACATCGGCAACTCCGGGAGCAGCAGCGTGTCGGTGATCGATACCGCGACGCGCGCGGTGATCGCCACGATCTCCGTAGGCAACACACCCGCCCACGTGGCGGTTTCGCCCGACGGCACGCGACTGTACGTCGCCAACAACGCCGACAACACGGTGACCGCGATCGCGACCGCGACCGACACGGCTTTAGCCACGATACCCGTCGGCAAGGGCCCGACTGCCATCGGCGTCTCGCTCGACGGCAGCCGGGTGTACGTCGTCGACAATGCAAGCAAGGACGTCTCGGTCATCGACGCCGCCGCCAACAGCGTGATCGCCACCGTTCCCGTCGGTGCCAACGCCCGCGGCCTGGTCGTCTCGCCCGACGGCGCGCGCGTCTACGTGACCAACCTCACCGACAACTCGATGACCGTCATCGCGACCGCGACCAACACGGTCATCACCACGGTCCCGCTCGGCAACCTGCCCGATGGCGTGGCGGTGACCCCGGACAGCGCGTACGTCTACAACACCAACGGCGGCGACGGCACCGTCACCGTCACGCGAGCCTCCGACTTCGCCAACGTCGCGACCATCCCGCTCACACTCGGGTCCGGCGTGAGCGGTGTCTCGGTAACGCCCGACGGCACCCGCATGTACGCGACCGGCTCATCCAGCAACCTCGTGTCGGCGATCAGCACGGCGACCGAGGCGGAGATCTCGATCGTGCCGGTCGGTGAGGTGCCGTTCGGGGCCGGGGTCTTCATCCAGCCGCCGGGGCCGACGCCGAGCATCACCACCGCCTCGCCGCTGCCCGACGGCTTCAGCGGGACCTTCTACAGCATCGCGCTGGCGGCCACCGGCGGCACGCCGCCTTACGTGAGCTGGACGGTCTCCCCGGCACCGCCGCTGGTGCTCTCGCTCGACGCGAGCACGGGCGTGCTGAGCGGAACGGTGGCGTTCAGGGTGCACGGAACGTTTACCTTCACCGTCGTCGTCACCGACAGCGCCGGCAGGAAGGGCTCGAAGGCGTTCATGCTGACCCTCAAATAAGCCATTCAGGCCGCCGCGCCGGCGCCGTTACGCGAACGACCTTGCGCCGCGAGATCTCGCCTCGAACGATGGCAACCTGACGCTGCGGGACGGCGAAAGCTTCGGCGAGGAACCGGACGAGCGCGGCGTTGGCGCGACCTTCGATCGCCGGCGCCGCGAGCCTCACCTTGAGAGCGTCGCCGTGCGTCCCGGCCACTTCGGTGCGCGACGCCCCGGGCTGGGCGTGCAGCGTGAGCACGAGCGCGCCGTCCTCCTCGCGCAGCCACGGGAGCTCGCGGCTCAAGGCGACAGGAACGCCGCGGTGAGCGACCCTTCGAGATACGGCAGCATCATGAGCAAGAGCTGCGCGATCACGATGACCACGAGCGGCGACAGATCGAGGGTCCCGCCGATCAGCGGCAGCACCCTGCGTATCGGACGCAGGAACGGAAACGTGAGCGCGTTGAGAAGGCCCGCCAGCGGGCCGTCGGGCGCGGCCCACGACAGCACCGCTTGCACGATGACGACGACGATCAGGAGCCAGAGGATCGCCCGCAGCAGCGCGATCGCCGTCGCGACGAGGAGGAACGGGATACCCGCCCCCGCCAGGCTGAAGCTGCCGAAGACGAGCGCGTACGACAGGAGCCACAGGAACTGGAACAGCACCGTCGCGACCAGCGACGCCCAGTCGATGCCTTTGAAGCCGGGCAGCACGCGGCGCAGCGGCTTCACGATCCAATCCGTCAGCGCGATATCCGCCTGGCCGATCGGATTGCGGAACGGCGCGCGCAGCGTCTGCATCGCGAAGCGAAGCAGCAGCGCGTAGGTGAACAGCCCGAAGACGACGTCGAGCAGGTAGCGGACGACCTGGTCTGCCATAGTGGCCTAGTCGGATGAAAGCTCGTCGCCAAGCTCTTTCGCGCGCGCCGCCGCGGCCTTCACCGCGGCGACGAACCTCGCCTTCACCGCGTGCTCGTCGAGATAGGCAAGCGCCCGCTCCGTCGTGCCGCCCTTCGACGTGACTTGCGCGCGCAGCGTGGCGGGCGGGTCGTCGGAGGCCTGCGCGAGCTTGATCGCGCCGGCGAAGGTCGCGTAAGCGAGCTTGCGCGCGTTCGCGTCCGAGAAGCCCAGATCGCGCGCCGCCTGCTCGAGCCCCTCGAGGAAGTAGAACGCATAGGCGGGTCCGCTGCCGGACACCCCGGTCACCGCGTCGAGCATGTCCTCGCGCTCGACCCAGAGCACCGCGCCGACGGATGCCAGCACGCGCTCCGCGAGGTCGCGGCTCGCCGCGTCGACCGCCGGCGGCGCATAGACACCGCTGATGCCGGCGCCGACGAGCGCGGGCGTGTTGGGCATCGCCCGCACGATGCGCGAGTAGCCGCCGAGCCAGCGCGCGAGGTCGCCGATCCGGGTTCCCGCCGCGATCGTCATCACGACCGGAACGTCGCCGATGTGCAGTGCCAGCGCCCGCGCGGCCTCCTTCATCTGCTGCGGCTTGACCGCGACGACGACCAGATCGGCGCCCTCGACGGCGCCGGGCGCAGGCTCGCCGAAGATGCCCACGCCGGGGAAGCGGGCGCGCAGCTTGTCCTGTTGCGCGGGAAGCGGCTCGACCACGCGGAAGCCCCGCGTGTCGGCGCCGCGCGTCACGAGTCCCCCGATGAGGGCAGTGGCCATGTTGCCGCCGCCCACGAAAGTGACGTTCATGCGGCGGATTCTATACGGCGCGTGCCGTGCGCCTTGCCCCGAAGATCGCGGTGCCCACGCGCACCTCGGTCGCGCCTTCGGCGACCGCGAGCTCGAGGTCGGCCGACATGCCCATCGAAAGCGTGTCGACCGCGAGCCCCGCGGCGCGGCATGCCTCGAAGCAGGCGCGAAGCGCGCGGAACTGCGAGCGCACGAGCGATGCGTCGTCGCTCGGCGCGGGAATGCCCATGATGCCGCGCAGCCTCAGGTTCGGCAGCGCCGCGATCGCGCGCGCGAGCGGCAGCACCTCGGCGGGCTGCACGCCGCTCTTCGATGCCTCGCCGCTCACGTTCACCTCGATGCATAGGGAAAGCGGCGGCATTTCCGCCGGCCGCTGCGCCGACAGGCGCTGCGCGATCTTCGCGCGGTCGACCGTCTCCACCCAATCGAAGGCCGCCGCCGCCTGTGCCGTCTTGTTGCTCTGGAGCGGTCCGATCAAGTGCCACTCCACGTCAGCAAGGTCCGCCAGCGCGGCACGCTTGGCCGCGGCCTCCTGCACGTAGTTCTCGCCGAACGCGCGCTGGCCGGCGGCGTGCACGGCGCGCACGGCGTCGGCGGGAAAGGTCTTGGACACCGCAAGCAGGCGCACGTCGGAAGGGGCGCGGCCGCAGGCCTGGGCGGCCGTCTCGATGCGCTGCAGCACGGCTTGCCACGCCTTCTCGTAGTGGCTCATAATCGACTCGACCTGTGCTGCGCTGCCTTAATGGCACGCGACTTGCGTGCTACAGCAGGTCGCGGTACCCATCGTCGGCCGGATTATAGATGGACATCACCGAGCTCCTCGCGTTTGCGGTCAAGAACAAGGCGTCCGACCTGCACCTGTCGGCGGGAATGCCGCCGATGATCCGCGTGCACGGCGACATCCGGCGCATCAACCTGCCGCCGATGGAGCACGAGGATGTCCACGCCATGGTGTACGACATCATGAGCGACGCGCAGCGCAAGACGTACGAGGAAAACCTCGAATGCGACTTCAGCTTCGCGGTGCCGAACCTCGCGCGCTTCCGCGTCAACGCCTTCGTGCAGCAGCGCGGCGCCGCCGCCGCGTTCCGGACCATTCCGGCCAAGGTGCTCTCGCTCGAGGAGCTGAACGCGCCCAAGGTGTTCGCGGAGATGACGAACCGGCCGCGCGGCCTGATCCTGTGCACGGGTCCGACCGGCTCCGGCAAGTCGACCACGCTGGCTGCGATGTGCAACCACGTGAACGAGAACGAGTACGGCCACATCCTCACGATCGAGGACCCGATCGAGTTCCTGCACGAGTCGAAGAAGTGCCTGGTCAACCAGCGCGAGCTCGGGCCGCACACGCTGTCGTTCCCCAACGCGCTGCGCGCGGCGCTGCGCGAGGACCCCGACTACATCCTGGTCGGCGAGATGCGCGACTTGGAGACCATCCGCCTCGCGCTGACCGCCGCGGAAACCGGCCACCTCGTGTTCGGCACGCTGCACACGAGCTCGGCGGCGAAGACCATCGACCGCATCATCGACGTGTTCCCCGCGGCGGAGAAGGAGATGGTGCGCGCGATGCTGTCCGAGTCGCTGGTGTCGGTGATCTCGCAGACGCTGCTCAAGACGAAGGACGGTCAGGGCCGGCTCGCGGCGCACGAGATCATGATCGGCACCCCGGCCATCCGCAACCTGATCCGCGAGAACAAGGTCGCCCAGATGTACTCGGCGATCCAGACCTCGCAGGCCGTCGGCATGCAGACGCTCGACCAGTGCCTCGTAGAGCTCGTCCGCCGCAACATGATCAACGTCGCCGAGGCGCGCAATCGGGCCGTGAACAAAGACCTCTTCATGGGTGGCTGAAATGATCCCGCCACGCTCGCTTCGCTCGCTGCCCCCCGAGGGGGCCGGTCAGTCCCTCGGGGCGGCCCTTCGGGACTGACGGGACCGAGGATACCGACACATGGAACGAGAACGCGCCACGAAATTCATCCACGAGCTGCTCGACCTGCTGGTCAAGCAGAATGGCTCCGACCTCTTCATCACGGCGGGATTCCCGCCCGCGCTCAAGGTCGACGGCAAGATCACGCCGGTATCGAAGACGCAGCTCTCGCCCCAACACACGATCGAGCTCGTGCGCAGCGTGATGAACGACAAGCAGGCCTCCGAGTTCGAAGGCACCAAGGAATGCAACTTCGCGATCAGCCCGCCCGGCATCGGCCGCTTCCGCGTCAACGCGTTCGTGCAGCAGGGCCGCGTCGGGATGGTGCTGCGGACCATCACCACGAACATCCCGAAGTTCGAGGAGCTCGGCCTGCCGCCCGTGCTGAAGGACGTCATCATGTCGAAGCGCGGCATCATGATGTTCATCGGCGCCACCGGCGCGGGCAAGTCGACGTCGATGGCCTCGCTGCTGGGGTACCGCAACGAGAACAGCTACGGCCACATCATCACGATCGAGGACCCGATCGAGTTCGTGCACGATCACCGCAACTGCATCGTCACGCAGCGCGAGGTCGGGGTCGACACGGAGGGCTGGGAGATCGCGCTGCGCAACTCGATGCGGCAGGCGCCCGACGTGATCCTGATCGGCGAGGTGCGCGAGCGGCAGACGATGGACTACGCGATCGCCTTTGCCGAAACCGGCCACCTGCTGCTCGCCACGCTGCACGCCAACAGCACGAACCAGGCGATGGACCGCATCATCAACTTCTTCCCGGAAGAGCGGCGCGCGCAGCTGCTGATGGACCTTTCGCTCAACGTGCGGGCGTTCGTCGCGCAGCGCCTGATCCCGCGCCGCGACGGACGGGGACGCGTCCCGGCGGTGGAGGTCATGCTCAACTCGCCGCTCATCTCCGACCTGATCTTCAAGGGCGACGTGTCGGGCATCAAGGACATCATGAAGAAGTCGCGCGAGCTCGGCATGCAGACCTTCGACCAGTCGCTGTTCGACCTCTACGAGGCGGGCCTCATCACGTACGAGGACGCGCTGCGCAACGCCGACTCGCTCAACGACCTGCGCCTCGAGATCAAGCTGCACGGCAAGGAAGCGAAGAACCGCAACGTGTTCGCCGGCATCGGGAACATGGATATCGTGCCGGAGCAGCAGCCGAATAACGTCATTTGAAGATTGCGGGTGAGGCTACCCCGCAGGTTTCAACGGGTCGATTCCACGTAGCGCGCCGTTCGCCGCCGCTACCGCAGCTCGCTGCGACAGCGCGTATATGCGAGCGTTCCAGCGTAATCCCCAGGTTGGTGGCAGAATAGGCGTTCGCAAAGCCGGCTCTTCGCCTTGATCCCGACCAACATCGTCTTGCATAACCGATCGCGGCTCCTCGAGCTTTCCTTCGAGGATGGACACACGTTCAAACTCCCGTACGAGTTCCTGCGCGTGTACTCGCCGTCGGCCGAGGTGCGCGGGCATGGCCCCGGCCAGGAGACGCTGCAGGCCGGCAAGCGCGACGTGACGATCGCCGAGGTCGAGCAGGTCGGGCACTACGCGATCCGGCCGCGGTTTTCCGACGGCCACGACACGGGCATCTACTCCTGGGACTACCTGCACGATCTCGGTATGCGACAGTCCGCGCTCTGGCAGGAATACCTGTCGCGGCTGCACGCGGCCGGCGCGAGCCGCGACCCCGTGCCGTCGCCGCCATGACCGACGACCGCGCGCAGTTCGGCTACGAGACCGTCACGCCGGAGGAGAAGACGCGCCGGGTGCGCGGCGTGTTCGATTCGGTCGCCGACAAGTACGACGTGATGAACGACTTGATGTCGGTGGGCCTGCATCGGCTGTGGAAGCGCTTCGCGGTCGACTCCGTCGCCCCGCGGCCCGGCCAGCGCGTGCTCGACCTCGCGGGCGGGACCGGCGACCTCGCTCGCCTTTTCGCGGCCAAGGTCGGCGCCAGGGGCACGGTGGTCCACTCCGACATCAACCATGCGATGCTCGCCGCGGGCCGCGACAAGCTCATCGACCGAGGCCTCGCGCTGCCGACGCTGCAATGCAATGCCGAAGCCCTGCCGTTCGCCGAGCGCACGTTCGACGTCGTCTCGATCGCGTTCGGCCTGCGCAACGTCACGCGCAAGGACCGCGCGCTCGCGGAGATGCGGCGCGTGCTGCGGCCGGGCGGCGCGGCGCTGGTGCTCGAGTTCTCGCGCGTCGCGGAGCCGCTCGCGCCGATCTACGACTGGTACAGCTTCAACGTGCTGCCGCGTCTCGGCAAGCTCGTCGCGCACGATGACGCGAGCTATCGCTACCTCGCCGAATCGATCCGCGTGCACCCCGACCAGGCGGCGCTTGCGGCGATGATGGAACAGGCGGGCTTCGACAAGGTCGAATTCCACAACCTTACGGCCGGGGTGGTCGCGGTGCACGTGGGCCGTGTGTATTGATCGCCGCGCCGGCAAGCGCCATATTCACGCCAACTTGGAAGATTTGTCAGGGGGATGCAACGAATGAACCGACTCGCAGCACTGGCGGCCATCGCCCTGGCGCTCACCGCGTGGACGGCCTCCGACGTCGCCGACGCCAAGCGTCTCGGCGGCAGCCGCAGCTTCGGCTCGCAGCGCCAGATCACACCCGCTCCGTCACCTGCGCCAAGCGCTCCGAGCGCTTCGCCTAGCACGCCCGCGCCAGCGCAGGCTGCGCCCAGGACTGCGCCGGCGCCCGCGGCCTCGGGCGCATCGCGCTGGCTCGGGCCGCTCGCGGGCCTCGCCGCGGGATTGGGGCTCGCTGCGCTGCTGTCGCACTTCGGCCTGTCGGAATCGTTCGCGAGCCTGCTTCTGCTGCTGCTCCTGGCGGGCGGCGGAATCGTGCTCGTGCGCATGCTGCTCGCAAGGCGCAGCGCACCGGCATCGCCGCTAGCCTACGCGGGCGGACCGGCCGAACGCGTCGAGCCGCATCTGGGCAGCGCCGGCGGACCGCCCGAGCCTGTCGCGAGCGCACCGCCGCAAGGCCGCTCTCCGCCGGGGTTCGATCCCGCGCCCTTCGTCGAGCAGGCGAAGCTTTCGTTTCGCAAGATGCAGGCGGCTTACGACGCGGCCGATCGCCAGACCCTCGCCGAGATGATGACGCCCGAGATGCTCGCGGAGGTCTCGCGCGATCTCGCGGAGCGAGGCCCTCACGAACCCACCGAGGTGATGCGCCTCGACGCCACGATCCTCGACGTGGCCACCGAGGGGCGCGAGCACTGGATGAGCGTGCGCTTCACGGGCCTTCTGCGCGAAGACGGCACCGTGCTGCCCAAGGGATTCGAGGAAGTGTGGAACCTCGTCAAGCCGGTCGACGACTCTTCGGGCTGGCTGCTCGCCGGCATCCAGCAGGCGCATGAAGTGGCCTGACCCCGCCGCCGCGCCCGCGCGTCTCGCCAACAGCATGCTGGCGGACCAGGCGTGGGCGCGCGAGAAGCTCGCGACCATGAGCGGGCGCGTGTTCACGCTTGCAGTCGGGCCCGTGTCGGCGACGTGGGCGATCGCCGCCGACGGCTCGCTCGCGTCCGCGCCGCGCGGCGCGGCGTCCGACCTTCGGCTCACCCTGTCGCCCTTCTCGCTGCCCTCGTTCCTCGCCGATCCGTCGCGCTGGAACGAATTCGTGCGCGAGGAAGGCGACGGCGCGCTCGGGGGCGTGCTGAAGGAGCTCGCGCGCACCATGCCGTGGTTCGTCGAGGAGACGTTCGCCAAGGCCTTGGGGCCCGTGGCAGGGCAACGCGTCGCGGACGCCGGGCGGCGACTCCTCGCCTTTCCCGAATACGCCTCGCAGCGCTTCGCGGAGAGCGCCGCGAGCTACGCGCGCGACGAGGCGGGGCTGCTCGCGCGCGGCCGCGAGTTCCGACTACTGCGAGAGGGCATCGAAGAGGTCGCCGCGCGCGTCGATGCGCTCGCCTCGCGCATCGATGCCCTCGCCCCGCGGGTGCGCCCGATTCGTCCGACCTGATGGCACGGGCCGCCCGCCGCACGCCGCCGGTCGCAACCCTCGCCAAGTTCAGCCGGCCGCGCCTTTTCAACGTCCACAAGCGCGAGCGGCTGTTCAAGCTCCTGGACGAGCGGCGCGCGCACCACCCGATCATTTGGATCGCGGGTCCGCCCGGCGCGGGCAAGTCGACGCTGATTGCAAGCTACATCGAATCGCGCAGGCTGCCGGGCATGTGGTTCCAGGCCGATCCCGGCGACGCCGACCCCGCGACGTTCTTCCATTACGTGCGCCTCGGCGCGGCCGAGATTCCCGGCAAGCCCACGCGCGAAGCCGCCGCGCTGCCGATGTTCAGCGCCGAATACGCAGGCGACCTTCCCGCGTTCACGCGGCGCTTCATGCGCGAGCTCTTTGCCCTCTTCCCGCCCGGGTCGGTGCTCGTCGTGGACAACTTCCACGAGCCCAAGGCCGAGCCGTCGTGGCGCTTCGCGTTCGCCGAAGGCCTGCGCGAGATCCCGCAGGGCCTGAACATCGTCTTCCTGTCGCGCGAGCCGCCCGTTCCGGAGATGGCGCGCCTCGTCGGCGAGCAGCGCATCACGCGCATCGAGTGGGAGGCGCTGCGCTTCACCGCCGAGGAAACCGAGTCGCTCACCTCGGGCGGGCCGATGTCGGATGCGCTTTCGCGCGCCATCTACAAGGCGAGCGACGGCTGGGCCGCCGGCATCGTGCTCATGCGCGAGCACTTCCTGCGCAACGAGGGGATGGCCCCCGAGGCGCTGCTGCCCGAAGGCAAGGAGGCGGTGTTCCAGTATTTCACCGGCGAGATCTTCGGCCGCGCGCGCAGCGAAAACCAGCGCGTGCTCATGCTCGCCGCACTCCTTCCTTCGGTAACGCCCGCCGACGCCGAAGCGATCTCCGGCAACCCGGAGGCGCCGCTCGTGCTCGACTACGTGTTCCGGCGCCATCTCTTCACCGACCGCCGCCGCATCGGCGACCAGCCCGTCTACCAGTTCCACGCGCTGTTCCGCGAGTTCCTGCTCGCGGAAGGCCGGCGCCGGCTCTCCGCCGAGGAACGGCAGGCGGCGCTCGACCGCGCCGCGGGGCAGCTCGTCTCGCGCGCCGATTTCGACGCCGCGGCGGCGCTCTACATCGAAGCACGGCAATGGCCCGCGCTGGTGGGCCTCACGCTGCACGCGGGTCGCTCGCTGCTGGCGGAGGGTCGGCGCAAGGCGCTCGTGAAGTGGCTCGCGGCGATGCCCGCCGAGGTGCGCGAATCGGAGCCTCGGCTCGCCCTGGGCGAGGCCTACGCCGTGATGTACGACGAGCCCGCACGCTGCAAGGCGCTGCTCGAGCGCGCCTACGAGGGCTTCGTCGCGCGCAACGACGTGCGCCGGCAGCTGCTCACCGCCGCGGCCGCGGTCGACTGCCACTACTTCGAGTGGGCCGACTTCGCGCCGCTCGATCGCTGGATCGACGTCCTGACTTCGCTCCTCGACAAGGGCCCGCCGTTTCTGTCCACCGCCGACGGATTGCGTATCCGGGGCGCCCTCTTGATCGCGCTGCTCTTCCGCCAGCCGGACAACGAGCGCATCGACGACGCGGCGCGCACGGTCGAGGCGCTGCTCGAGGCGCCCGACATCCTCTCGGTGCCGGTCAACGACCGCGTCAACGCCGCGTCGATCCTGTTCAACTACCAGAACTGGAAGACGAAGGGAACGAGCGCCGACACCCTCATCGCGCGCGCCGAGCCGTGGCTCGCCGACCCGGAAGTGACCGCGGTGAACCGCGTGTGGTGGCAGGTGCACCGCGCGTTCAACGAGCAGATCCGCGGCCACTACGCGCGCTCGCAAAAGATCATGAAGGACACCGAGGCGTTCGCGGCCTCGCACGGATTGAAGTGGGTGCAGGTGGAGATCTACCACGCGGAGGTCACGGCGCTCGTCGCGAGCGAGGACGTCGAGGGCGCCGCCGCGGCGCTCGCCAAGCTGCGCGCGGCGCTGTCGCCGTCGCGACGGATGGACCTTGCGTACTTCCGCTACCAGGAGGCGGGTGTGCTGATGCTCCAGGGGCGCGTGCGCGACGCCACCGCGGCGGCGGCGGACGCGGTCGAGGTCGGCCGCGCGAGCGGCCTGCCCGCGATGCAGATCCCGCACTTCCTGGTGCGCAACGCGCTGTGCCACGTGCACTTGGGCGAGATCGCGCGCGCGCTTGCGCTCTACGACCAGGCGATAGCGCTCGCCACCGGCGCCGATCGCCGCAATTTCGAACTGCACCGCCGGCTGCTCGACGCGCATCGACTCCTCGCGGAGGGCGACGGGGAAGGCGCGCTCGCGTCCGCTGCCGCGTTGCTCGCCGACTGCCGCGCCTCCGGCTACTTCGGTTTCTTGCGCCTGCCGTCGGACGTGCTCGCCCCGATCCTCGCCCTCGCGCTCACGCACGCGGTCGAGAAGGATTACGTACGAACCCTCATCCGCAAGCGCAAGCTCTCGCCGCCGGGTCCCGACGTCACCGACTGGCCGTGGCCCGTTGCGCTGCGCACGTTCGGCGAGTTCTCGATCGCGCGCGACGGCGAGCCGCTCGTGTCGAAGGGCAAGGCGCAGAAGAAACCGCTCGAGCTCCTGAAGGCGCTCGTCACGCACGGCGGGCGCGGCGTGGATGCCACGATGCTGACGGCGCTGGTGTGGCCCGATGCCGAAGGCGACGACGCCAAGACCTCGTTCGACAGCAACCTCTACCGCCTGCGCAAGCTCATCGACCTCGAGGGCGTGCTCCAGCTCGCGGACGGGAAGCTCTCGCTCAATCCGGAGCTCGTGTGGCTTGACGTGTGGGCGTTCGAAGCCGCGCTCGACGCCGGCAACGTCGGCGCCGCGCTCGAGCTCTACCGCGGCCACTTCCTCGCGCTGGATGCGCCGCAGCCGTGGACGCTGCCCGCGCGCGACCGCCTGCAGGCCAAGCTCGTGCGCGCGGTGCTCGCCGCCGGCGACGCGCTCGAGCGCCAGGGTGAGTGGTCACGGGCGCGCTCGCTCTACGAGCGCACGCTCGAGGTCGACAACCTGGCGGAGGCCATCTACCGCCGGCTCATGGTGTGCCTGCGCGAGGAAGGCAATCCGTCCGGGGCGCTCACCGCTTACCGGCGGTGCCGCGAGCTCCTGTCGATCGTGCTGGGGCGCACCCCCTCGCCCGAGACCGAAGCGGTTCGCCAGTCGCTGTAAGGCGGTTGTCAGCCATGTGTCAGGGCGGGCGGGCGTTCGAGGCGGCGGCCGGCACGGCGCCTCGTCACGGTCATAATATATTTATATTCAATGGCTTAAGCGAAACACGCGCGTCCGCGCGCATCCCACCATCTGTCAGCCATCCGCCAGCGCCGAGCTTTCATGATGCGCTCCTTGGAAAACCCGCTCGTGGAGATCGCCGTGAAGCCTCTAGACTACTTCGGACCCGCCGACAGCGCACTCGCCAAGGCGCTGGCCGCGCCCTTTTCCTGGCCGCAGAGCGGCCTTACGCCGCTGCCCTGGTTCCCGTTCACCGTCGCGGCGAGCCGCAGCGCCGTCCCCGCCGCCATGCGCATCGCGCAGCGCACCGAGCGCGCCTATTGGCATTTGCGCAAGCGCCTGCGCTTCACGCCGCGCTTCCGGCTGCTCGTGCTCGACCGCGCCGACTGGGCGAAGCACGCCGAGGTCGCAATGTACGGCATCGCGCACTTCACCGAGGGCGGCCATCTCGTCGTGGGCAGCGAGACCGCCGACGCGTGGGACGACATCAGCCGCGAGCTCGCGTCGCGCCTGCCGGCGCCTTCGCTGCGCACGCTCATCAAGGCGCATGGCGCCCACCGCGTGCATCGCGACGCGCCGGATTTAAGCGCCGTGGCCGAGTCGCTCGTGGCGCACGAGCTCGCGCGCGTGGTCGCCGATCAGGCGCGCGCGAATTTCGCGCTGCCCTGGATGAAGGATGCGTTCGCCAACTACGCGCTCATCGCCGTGCTCGGCGAGACCGACCACGCCGGCCTGCATAGGCTGGGCGCGCTGGCCGAAGCCACGCGCCCGCTGGGCGGGATCACGCGCGACGTCACCGCGCTCGGCGCCTGCGACGCGAAGCTCACGCCGTTCGAGGCGGTGCTCGTGCAGCTCGCGCTCACCCGCGCCGCGTACGCGGCCTATGCGGACGAGCAGGACGCGCCGCTTACGCGCTGGTTCGACCTCGCCCGGCGCGAGCGCGACGCCGACCACGAACTCGGCCGCCTGCTCGCGCGCGACGTGCACCCGGCCATCGGCGCGCTCGCGCTCACCGGCCGCGAATGGCGGGAACACATCGCCCACGCTGCGTAGAACGGCTCGGCAACGTTATCATTTCAACCTTCACGAGGGACCCACCATGTCGATCCTGCGCAGCATCCTCTACGCCGCACTGTTCGCAGCGGCAGCATTCGCCATCTCCCACGCATCGGCGGCATCCAAGGCGGATGCGCAAAGCCTCGAGCGCGGCCGCTACATCGCCAAGATCGCCGGCTGCAACGACTGCCATACCGCGGGTTATCTCGTGGGCGCCGGCAAGGTGGCGGAGAAGGACTGGCTGATGGGCGATTCCTTCGGCTGGCGCGGCGACTGGGGCACGACGTACGCGCCCAACCTTCGCATGTACATGGCCAACATCAGCGAGGACCAGTGGGTCAAGAGCGCGCGCACGCTCAAGGCGCGGCCGCCGATGCCTTACTTCACGCTCAACGAAATGCACGAGGCCGACCTGCGCGCGTTCTATCGCTTCGTGAAATCGCTGGGGCCGGTCGGTACGCAGGCGCCTGCGTACCTGCCGCCCGGCGAGACACCCAAGGGTCCCTATGCGCAATTTCCCTCCGCCCCGAAATGAGCGCGCCGAAACGGCCGCCGCGCGAGGGCGTCGCGCCGGCGGCGCTGCCGGTGCCGCGGGTACGCGCGATGCGAACCGAGGACGACACGCCGCGTGAGGCGCCCAAACCCTCGACGGCGCCGCCTGCCGCCGGCGCCAAACGACGCCGCGCCAAGTTCGTGTTCTGACCCGCAAGAAAAATGGTGCCAGGCCGTGTAATGGGGTCTGACCCCATTTCAAGGCGTGGCACCATTCCGGCGAAAGGCCGCAAAAACCGGCCACGTACAATGTGAAGGATGAGAATCCTGCGCTTCCTTCGCATTCAGTGGGTCGCGCTGCGTTTCGGCCTCGACGACATCGTGCTGTCGCACGAGCGGCTGCGCTGGCTGCGGCCGTGGGTGAACCGCCTCCTGTTCTGGCGCGACCTTTCCACGCCGCGCGCGGTCCGACTTCGCCTCGCGCTCGAAGCGCTGGGCCCGATATTCGTAAAGTTCGGGCAGATGCTGTCGACCAGGCGCGACCTGCTGCCGACCGATATCGCCGACGAGCTCGCCAAGCTGCAGGATCGCGTGCCGCCGTTTCCGGCCGAGGAAGTGATCGCCACGCTCACGCGCTGCTACCGAAAGCCCGTCGAGCAGGTGTTCGCGAGCTTCGACCGCGAGCCCACGGCGAGCGCCTCGGTGGCGCAAGTGCACTTCGCGCAGCTTCCCGACGGCACGCCGGTGGCGGTGAAGGTGCTGCGCCCCGGCATCGACGCCGTCATCGCGCATGACCTGGCGCTGCTCGACACCGCGGCCAGCTTGGTCGAGCGGGTGTCGGCCGACGCACGCCGTTTGAGGCCGCGCGAAGTGGTCAAGGAATTCGAGAAGACGATCCGCGACGAGCTCGACCTCACGCGCGAGGCCGCCAACTGCTCGCAGCTGCGGCGCAACTTCCGCCACTCGCCGCTCCTCCTCGTGCCCGAGATCTATTGGGACTACACAAACGAGGAAGTGCTGGTCATGGAGCGCATGAGCGGCATTCCGATCGCCCGCGTGGACGAGCTCACGCGCGCGGGGATCGATCTGAAGCGCCTCGCCCGCGCGGGAGTCGAGATCTTCTTCACGCAGGTCTTCCGCGACGGCTACTTCCACGCCGACATGCACCCCGGCAACATCTTCGTCGCCGTCGACCCCGGCAACCACGGCAAATACATCGCGCTCGACTTCGGCATCATGGGCACGCTGTCGGAGACCGACAAGAGCTATCTCGCGCAGAACTTCCTGGCCTTCTTCCGCCGCGATTACCACCGTGTCGCCACAGCTCACCTCGAATCGGGCTGGGTGCCCGCGGATACCCGCGTGGACGAGCTCGAAGCGGAGATCCGCGTCGTGCTCGAGCCGATCTTCGACCGGCCGCTGAAGGAGATTTCGCTCGGCAAGGTGCTGGTCTCGCTGTTCCGCGCGTCGCGCCGCTTCAACGTCCAGATCCAGCCGCAGCTCACGCTGCTGCAGAAGACGCTGCTCGCCGTGGAGGGCCTGGGCCGCCAGCTCGATCCGGACCTCGACCTCTGGGTGACGGCGAAGCCGTTTCTCGAGCGCTGGATGCGCGATCAGATCGGGCTGCCCGCGCTGCAGCGGCGGTTGCTCGCCGAGGCGCCTTACATCGTTGCGGCGCTTCCGGAGATTCCGCGGCTGCTGCACCAGAGGCTGCTCGCGCCCGCGGCGGCGTCCGACACCGCGCTCATGGCGCTCGCCGCGGCGCAGCGCACGCGCAACCGATGGCTCGCGCTGGTGGCGGTGCTGCTGGTGATCGTTGCGGTGCTGCTGCTTCGCCGCGCGCTCTAGCGGCCTGATCCTAGGGGATCACGCTTTCTGCGGCGCCGGAGTCACGGCGTCCTGGCTGCCTCGGATGAGCGCGAGCGGCGCGCGGCGCAAGAAGCCGTTCGGTTCTCCCATCATGAGCTTCACGAGGTCCTCCAGCGCGGCCTCGACGAGTTTGTCGGGAGGGAAGTCGAGCGAGACCGACTCGAAGCGGTCGACGTTGCGCAGCGTGACTTGAATGAGCTGGTGGTGGTAGTCGGCTTCAAAGCGGGCCGACGCGGAGATGTGCGGCTGTACCTGGAAGAGGCCATAGCGGACCACACGCTTTTCGTCCTGCTCGGTCTGGTATTGGTAAGGCAGCGTCGAGCCGCGCAGGCGCTCCTCAACGGCGAGGGAAGCCATCGGGTTCATGCGCAGCGCAATCGCCTTGCTGCCCTCGAGGCGGTAGAACATCTCGACGTGCTCGAGTACCTCGAGCCCGGCGAGGGCGCGCCGCCGGAACGAGACGAAGCCGCGGTCGAAGCGCGGGCGCTCGATGGCCAGGACGGTGCCCAGGTGGAACACGTGGTTGACGCATGGGCGGATCACACCCAAATGGCCGAGCGCCTCGTCGAGCCAGCGGAAGGTGCGCCAAAGGGTGCGGTCGATTTCCTTGAGCGCCTCCTCCATTGGCTTGCGGGCGGCCTCGCCCCGGGCCCGCAGCACGGCGGACTTCTCCCGCAGCTGGTCGAGCAGCGACGGCGTGAATGAGTCGGCCTTGGCGGAGGTCTTCATGCGTCGTATTGCGGTCCCCCGACCGCGTTCCATGACAATAGCATGAGCAGTTCAGCGTACTTTGTGGCGCCCGAACGAGCCGGATGCAAAGCTCGTGCCCCGGATGTTGCGCGCCTCCACCCGCCGAGGGAAATCGGCCGTTCGGACGAACCTGCGTGAGCGTCCTAAAGCGTCACCGCGACTGCCCGCCCGCGGCGCTTCGGACGACCCCGCTCCGGCGGGAGCGGCCGATGCCGTACAATCCCTCGCTGTTTGCGTTTCCGCCCGACCGCTTGCCACATGGCGCTACTCGATATTGAGGATGTGACGCGCCGCTTCGGTGATTTTGTGGCGGTCGACGGCGTCAGCCTCTCGATCGAGGCGGGCGAGTTCTTCACCTTGCTCGGGCCGTCCGGTTGCGGCAAGACCACGCTCCTGCGCATGGTCGCCGGCTTCGACCTGCCCGACGGCGGCCGGATCGTGCTCGACGGGCAGGACCTGGCCGGCCGGCCGCCGGAGGTCCGGCCGGTGCGGACCGTGTTCCAGAGCTACGCCCTCTTCCCTCACATGACGGTGCAGGGCAACGTCGCCTTCCCCCTGCGCATGGCCAAGACGCCCGCCGCCGAGGCGGCGGCCAAGATCGCCGAAGCGCTTGCCGACGTCCGCCTGACCGGGTTCAACCACCGCTTTCCGCACGAGCTCTCGGGCGGGCAGCGGCAGCGGGTCGCCATCGCCCGCGCCCTCGTCACGCACCCCGCCGTGCTGCTGCTCGACGAGCCGCTCGCCGCCCTCGACGCCAAGCTGCGCGAGGAGATGCAGATCGAGCTCATCAACATGCAGAAGGAAATCGGCATCACGTTCGTGTACGTGACGCACGACCAGACCGAGGCGCTCGCGCTGTCGCATCGCATAGCGGTGATGAACCGCGGCCGCGTGGAGCAGGTCGACGCGCCCGACCGCCTGTACGGGCTGCCCAGGACCCGATTCGTCGCGGACTTCATCGGCACGTGCAACCTTCTCACCGGCCCGGTGATGGAAGCCTCCGGCGGAGCCGTGACGATTCGTGTTGCCGACCTCGGGCCGGTGCGCGTGGGCAGCGAGGCGCAACCCGCGTTGCAAAGCGACGGCGCCATCGCGCTGCGCCCGGAGAAGATCCGCATCGCCGCGGCCGGCAACGGCGGCACGGGCGGGAACCGCTTCGCGGGCAAGGTCACGGGCCTGCTCTACCAGGGCGATGTGACCGTGTACATGGTGCGCACCGAGCAGGGCCACGCGCTCGAGGCGCTGCTCGCGAACTCCGCCTCCGGGCTCGCCCGATTCTTCGAAGTGGGCGATGCGGTGGAGCTTTCGTGGCCGGCCGACGCCGGGCACTTCATCGACAGGTAGGCCTTGAAAGACCGCATCGGCAAGTGGCTCGTGAGCGGACCGCCGCTCCTGTACCTCATCGTCTTCTTCGCGGCGCCGTCGCTCATCATGGTGCTCGCGTCGTTCCGCTCACCGGGCGAGTTCGGCGGCCTCGCCCCGCTGCGCGACTCCGCCGGCCACCTCGACCTCAACCTCGAAAGCTACGCGCGGTTCTTCGGCGAGCCCCTGTACTGGGGCATCTTCCTCAAGTCGTTCTGGTACGCGCTCGCCACCACGCTCATCTGCCTGGTCCTGGCGTACCCGCTCGCCGCCCTCATCGCGCGCAGCGACAAGCGGCACCGCGATCTGCTGCTGCTCCTCGTGATCTTGCCGTTCTGGAGCAACTTCCTGATCCGCGTCTACGCATGGATGATCATCCTCGGGCCCAACGCCGCCCTCGCGCGCACCGTCAACGGGGTGCTGGCGCTGTTCGGGGCCGAGCCCGTGCCGCTCCTGTTCAGCGCCTTCGCGGTGCTCGTGTGCCTCGTCTACGTCCACCTCCCGTTCATGGTGCTGCCGCTGTACGCGAACCTCGAGAAGCACGACCAGACGCTCCTCGACGCCGCGCAGGACCTGGGCGCCAACGCGTGGCAGCGCTTCTGGCGCATCACCTTCCCGCTGTCGCTGCCGGGCGTTTACGCGGGCGCAGCACTCGTCTTCATCCCGGCGTTCGGCATCTTCGCCATCCCGGACATCCTGGGCGGCCCGGACGACAGCCTGATCGGCAACGTGATCAAGCAGCAGTTCCTCGAGACGCGCGACTGGCCCTTCGGCAGCGTGTTGTCGATCGTGCTGACGCTGTTGGCGCTGCTCCTCGCGGCGCTGGCGGCCTGGGTGGGGCGGCGCAGCGTCGGACGACTGGCGGGCGGCGATGCATAGTCCGAGGTTCCATGCGTAAGCGACCGGTCTCGCTCTGGGCGGCGGCGATCTTCGCCTACGCCTTCCTGTACCTGCCCCTCGTGATCGTCGTCGTCTACTCGTTCAACGACTCGAGGCTCAACGCCGAATGGGTCGGCTTCACGCTGGACTGGTACCGCAAGCTCGCCGAGAACAACGAGATGCTGCTCGCGGCCGGCAACTCGCTCATGATCGCGTTCGTCGCGAGCCTCGTGTCGACCGTGCTGGGGACCATGGCCGGCGTTGCGATGTATCGTTATCGTCTTCGCCTGCTGCCGATCCTGGTGCTGACCCCCATCGCCATTCCCGAGATCCTCATGGGCGTGTCGCTGCTCATCTTCTTCGTGATGCTCAACTTCACCCTGGGCCTCGTCTCCGTGGCGCTCGCCCACATCGCGTTCTGCATCGGCTTCGTCGCCATCGTGGTGCGCGCTCGTCTCGCCGGCATGGACGAAAGCCTGGTGGAGGCGGCGCGCGACTGCGGCGCGACGCCGTGGAAGGCGTTCGCCTACGTGACGCTGCCGCTCATCATGCCGGGCGTCATCGCCGGGGCGCTCATGGCGTTCACGCTTTCGATCGACGATTTCGTGATCACCTTCTTCACGGCGGGGGCGGGTACCGTGACGCTGCCGCTGCAGATCTACTCCATGATCAAGATCGCGGTGACGCCGGAGGTGAACGCGGTGTCAACGCTGCTTATGCTGCTCACGTTGATGTTGATCGTGATCGCGTCGAAGGTGAGCCCGACCCTTCTGCGCGCCGACTAGGAGAACATCCATGAAAAGGCTTCTCGCTGTCGTATTGCTCGTTGCGACGGTCCCGGCGCTCGCCGCCAAGGACCAGCTCCACCTCTACAACTGGAACAACTACATCGCGCCGGAGACGGTCAAGCGCTTCGAGGACTACTGCAAATGCGAGGTGGTCCAGACCTACTACTCCGACAACGAGGAGCTGCTGGCCAAGCTCGCCGCCGGCGCGAAGGGCTACGACGTGCTGGTGCCGACCAGCAACGCGGTGCAGGCGCTGATCCGCGGCAACCAGCTCCGGCCGCTCGACCAGAGCAAGCTGCCGAACATGAAGAACGTCGACCCGCAATACCTCAACACCAAGTTCGACCCGGGCAACAAGTACTCGGTCCCGTACGCGATGTCGACGACGATCATCGGCTACAACGAGCAGAAGATGAAGGAGCTCGGACTGCCGACCGACACCTGGGCGGTCATCTTCGAACCCAAGTACCTCGAGAAGGTGAAGGGCCGCGTCACGGTGCTCGACAGCAGCAACGAGCTTTTCGCCGCCGCGCTCAAGTACCTGGGCTACTCGGCCAACGACACCGACGAGAAGCACTGGAAGGAAGCCGCCGACCTCATCAAGAAAGCGAAGCCTTACTGGGCCGCGTTCAACGCGTCCTCCTACATCAAGGAGCTCACGGTCGGCAACATCTGGCTCGTGCACGGCTACAGCAACGACATCTTCCAAGCCAACCAGGACGCCAAGGCCGCGGGCCGGCCGTTCCAGATCCTGCAGGGCATGCCGAAGGAGGGCGCGGTGCTCGCCGTCGACAACATGGTGATTCACAAGGACGCGCCGCGGCCCGATCTCGCCAACCTGTTCATCAACTTCATGCTCGACGGGAAGAACTCGGCGGAGCTCACGAACCTCATCGGCTCGGGCAATCCGAACATGGACGCCGCGAAGTACATCAAGCCCGAGTTGAAGGCGCTGCCCGCGGTGTTCCCGCCCAAAGACGTGCAGGCGAAGCTCGAGCAGCTGCAAGACCTCACCGCGGCACAGCGGCGCTTGCGCAACCGCATGTGGACGGAGATCAAGGCCGGGAAGTAGGTCGCACGTGACCCAGATCGCGATCGAGCGGCTGACGCCTGCGCGCGCCGCCGATTACTTGCACTTCTTCGACCACGAGAAAGGCCCCGCATTCGCCGATAACCCCGAGTGGGCGACGTGCTACTGCCACTACTACGAGGTGCCCACGTCGCTTAAGTGGGGCGCCTTCGACGGCGACATGAACCGGCGGGCGATGGCCGCGCGAATCGACACCGGCGAGATGGAGGGATTTCTCGCCTACGACGGCGGCGAGGTCGTCGGCTGGATGAACGCGCAGCCGTATCACAAGCTGCGCTTCGCCTGCCCCCGCATGCGCATCCCGCAGCCCGACCTGCCGGTGCCGCCGCACGAGGCCGCGGCGATCGTGTGCTTCGTGGTCGCCCCGGCGCGACGCCGCCAGGGGATCTCGCGCGCGCTGCTCGCCGCCGGCCTCGCCGACTTCACGCAACGCGGCATCGCGCTCGTGGACGCCTTTCCGTGGAACGTCGGCGCCGGCGACGCCAAGGCCACCGACTTCTACCACGGCGCGCTGCCGATGTTCACGGCCGCCGGCTTCACTGCCATCGCCGCGCACGAGAACGTGACGGTACTGCGCAAGGCGTTGCGTTGACCGCCGGCCGGCACCGCACGCTGCTGCCCCATGCGATGGCGGTGCTGTACGCGATCGCGATCGTCTTCGCGAGCCTGCAGCCGTTCTCGCCATGGATCGCGCCGGAGCCGGACACGGCGTTTTGGCCGTTCGCTCCCTGGCCGCTGCGCTACACACGCTCCGACGTCGCGATCAACCTGATCGCCTACGTCCCCTTCGGCATGTTCGTCGCGCTCATCCCGCGCCGCGCCGCGCCGCGGGCGCGTGCCGCGCTGGCGTTCGCGGCCGGGCTCACGCTGTCGTTCGCAATGGAGACGCTGCAGATGTTCCTGCCGCCGCGCGACGCGAGCCTCGTCGACCTCGCGTCGAACACCGCAGGCGCGGTGATCGGCGGCCTCGCCGCGAGCTCGCTCGTGCGCGCCGAGCGCCTTCGCCACACGCTGTCGGCCGCGCGCGACCGCGTGTTCCTCGGCGGTAAGCTCGGCGACTTCGGCCTCGCGCTGCTGGCACTGTGGCTGGTGGCGCAGACCAATCCCGGCATCCCGCTCTTCGCGGTGACGTTCGACGCGGAGCGAGTGCTCGTCAACGGCGTGCCGGCGGTCTCGTCGGGGCCGGATTTCGCGCTGATCCTGATCGAGGCGGCCGAATCCGCATTCCAGCTGCTGGGCGTCTGCCTCTTCCTCGTTCTGCTCCTGCGCGAGCGCCGGTTCATCGGCGGCGCCGTGCTCGTGCTGGTCGGCCTCGCGCTGCTCGCCAAGGGCGCGGCGGCGATGGCCATGCTCAAGCCTCAGGTCTGGGAGACGTGGCTCAAGCCGGGCGTGTCGATCGGAATGACCGCGGGCCTTCTGATCTTCCTGGTCGTCGTGTTCCTGCCGCGGGCCGCGCAGGTCGCCGCGTGCGCGATCGCGCTCCTCGCCTCGCTCCTCCTCCCGCTCGTCGGCGTCGACCTCCCTTCCGCGCGCGCGCCGCTCACGCTCTTCAACTGGCGCTACGGGCATCTGCTCAACTTCAACGGGCTCACGCAGTCGGTGCTGCTCGCGTGGCCCTTCGCGGCCGCGGCGTGGCTGTTCGTGCTCGCCGGCCGCCCGCGCTGGGGAAGCCCCGAATGACGCCTGACGTATACTTCATGCCCCGATGAGCTACTACAAGCGCCACGTCTTCTTCTGCTGCAACAAGCGCGATCCGCCGGAGAAATGCTGCGCGGACGCCGGCGCGCAGGACATGCAGGCCTACGCGAAGGGCCGCATCAAGGCGCTCGGCCTCAACGGCAAGGGCAGCGTGCGCATCAACAAGGCCGGGTGCCTCGACCGCTGCGAGGAAGGCCCTTGCGTCGTGGTCTACCCCGACGCGGTCTGGTACACCTACGTCGACCGCGAAGACATCGACGAGATCATCGACCGTCACATCGTCAAGGGCGAGATCGTCGAGCGGCTGCTGATTTGACGCCCTCGACCACGCGACGCCTTGTCGTCGACGGCCCCGCCGGGCCGCTCGAGATCGTCTACAACGTTCCGCAGGCCGCGCCGCGAGGCCTCGCGCTGATCGCGCATCCCCTGCCCACGCACGGCGGCACGCTCGACAACAAGGTCGTGCAGACGCTCGCCAAGACGTTCTACGCGCTGGGCTACGCCGCGGTTCGCTTCAACTTCCGCGGCGTGGGCAAGTCGGCGGGGACGTTCGACGACGGCGAAGGCGAGACGGAAGACGCGCTCGCCGCCCTCGCCCGTGCGCGAGACGACTTCGGCGCCGAGCTTCCGGTCGTCCTTGCGGGCTTCTCGTTCGGCTCGTACGTGCAGACGCGCGTCGCGCAACGCGTGCACGCGCAGCGGCTCGTGCTGGTCGGACCCGCCGTGGGCCGCTTCGACGTCGCGGCGGTACGCGCGGACACCATCGTGATCCACGGCGAGGAGGACGAAGTGGTGTCGCTCGCCGCCGTGCTCGCGTGGGCGCGGCCGCAGGAATTGCCGATCGTCGTATTCCCGGGGTGCAGCCACTTCTTCCACGGGCGACTCGCGCAGTTGCAGCGGGTGATCACCGGGATGTGGGGCGATGGCGCTCGATAGCCCCCCATCCCAACCGTCTGCCCGCGAGGGCGGAGAGGACGTCGCGCGCAGGGGGGATGTGGTTCTGCGCGTCGACGGCTTGCGCAAGCGCTACGGCGAGCACGAAGTCGTGCGCGGTCTCTCGTTCACCATCCGTCGCGGCGATTGCTTCGGGCTCCTCGGTCCCAACGGCGCGGGCAAGACGACCACGCTTCGCTGCTGCCTCGGCCTCATCGAGCCCGACGCAGGGACGATCGAGATGGTCGGCGAGCCCGTGCCCAAGGCGGCGCGCGAAGCGCGCGTTCGCGTGGGTGTCGTGCCGCAGATGGATAACCTCGACCCCGATTTCACCGTGCGCGAGAACCTCCTGATCTACGGCAGCTACTTCGGGCTGTCGCGCGCCGTGCTCGAGGATCGCATCCCCAGCCTCCTCGAATTCGCGGGGCTCGCGAGCAAGCGCGACGTCGGCATCCGCACGCTGTCGGGCGGCATGAAGCGCCGGCTGACGCTCGCCCGCGCGCTCGTCAACGATCCGGAGCTGCTGATCCTCGATGAGCCGACCACGGGGCTCGATCCGCAGGCGCGACACCTCATCTGGGACGGCTTGCGGCAGCTCCTGTCGCAAGGCAAGACCATCCTCCTCACGACGCACTTCATGGACGAGGCGGAACGGCTCGCGACCCGCGTGGCCGTCATCGACCACGGCATGCTGATCGCGAGCGACTCGCCGCGCAACCTCCTCGCCAAGCACGTGGAGCCCGAAGTCATCGAGGTGTACGGCGACGAAGCCAAGGCGTGGGCCGACATCCACGGCCGGCGGCTCGCCAAGCGACTCGAGCTCGCCGGCGAGACCGCGTTCTGCTACGCCTACGACCCGCAGCCGATGCTGGCCGACCTCGCCAACCGCGCGGGCGTGCGGTATCTGCACCGCCCCGCCAACCTCGAGGACCTGTTCATCAAGCTGACCGGGCGCGAATTGCGCGATTAGCCATGGCTTACGCTGCGAAACTGCTTGCGCCCCCCACCTTCTCGCCGCGCTTCGCGCCGGTGTGGCGGCGCAACCTCCTCGTGTGGCGCAAGCTCGCCATCGCGAGCGTGCTCGGCAACATCGCCGACCCGCTCCTGTACATGCTGGCGCTGGGCTACGGCATCGGCTCCCTCGTCGGCAACGTGAGCGGCATGAGCTACATCGAGTTCATCGGCACCGGCATGGTCTGCCAGAGCGCCATGTTCACGGCGAGCTTCGAGGCGATGTACTCCGCCTTCTCGCGCATGCACGTGCAGCGCACGTGGGAGGGCATCATCAACGCGCCCATCGCGCTCGAAGACGTCGTGATGGCGGAATGGCTGTGGTGCGCCTCGAAGTCGGTGATCTCGACCGCGGCGATCCTGCTCGTCATCGTCGTGCTCGGCTACGGCCACACCTGGCTTGCGCTGTGGGTGCTGCCGGTGGGGCTCATGGTCGGGCTGTGCTTCGGCGCCGCCGGGCTCGTGATGAACGCGCTCGCGCCGAACTACGATTTCTTCACCTACTTCTTCACGCTCGTGCTGACGCCGATGCTGCTTCTCTCGGGCGTGTACTTCCCGGTCGACCAGATGCCGACATGGCTCGCGAACGTCACGCAGTTCCTTCCGCTCAAGCACGCGATCGACCTCGCGCGGCCGCTCATGCTCGGGCGCATTCCCGAGCAGGTGCCCTTCCACGTCGCCGTGCTGCTCTTCTATGCGGCGGTCGCGTACTACGCTGCACTCGTGCTGACGCGGCGGCGCCTTCTCAAGTAGCAGAGCGGCCCCATGCTCGCCGTCAAGTCGCTTCACATCATCTTCATGGTCTCGTGGTTCGCGGGGCTCTTCTACCTGCCGCGGCTCTTCGTGTACCACGCCCTCGCGACCGACGCCGTCAGCATCGAGCGCTTCAAGGTGATGGAGCGCAGGCTCTATCGCGGCATCATGACCCCGAGCGCCGTGCTGACGATCGCGTTCGGCCTCTGGCTGTGGCTGGGCTACGGCATCACCGGCGGCTGGCTGCACGTCAAGCTCGTGCTGGTCGCGATCCTGGTCGCGCATCACATGTGGCTGGGCAAGCTCGCCGCCGACTTCGCCGCGGACCGCAACACGCACGGCGACCGCTTCTATCGATGGGTCAACGAGATTCCCGCGCTCCCGGTGCTCGTGCTGGTCGTGTTCCTGGTCGTGATGAAGCCGTTTTGATCCATCGATGAACGAGCGCTTCTTCGCGCCCTGCCCGCGCGGCCTCGAAGGCGTGCTCGCCGCGGAATTGAAGAGCCTCGGCGCGGAGGCGGTGGTCGCAGCCGAAGGCGGGCTCGGCTTCGCGGGACCGCTCGCGCTCGCGATGCGCGCCAACCTCGAGCTGCGCACGGCAAGCCGCGTGCTGTGGCGCGTCGGCGCCGGCCCGTACGGAGACGAGCAAGGGCTCTACGACCTCGTCAAGGGCATCGACTGGAAGCGCCTGTTCGCCGCCACCCGCACGCTGCGGGTGGATGTCGCGGCCACGCGCTCGCCGCTGACGAGCCTCGAGTTCGCGACGCTTCGCGTGAAGGATGCCGTATGCGACCGCTTCCGCGCCGACGTGAACGTGCGTCCCTCGATCGACAAGCGGGCACCCGACGTGCGCGTCCACGCCTACCTCACCGAGCGCGAGGCTACCATCTACGTCGACACGTCGGGCGAGCCGCTGTTCAAGCGCGGCTACCGCCGCGATGCCGAGGAGGCGCCGCTGCGCGAGAACCTGGCCGCCGGCCTTGTCGCGCTGACCGGATGGAGGCCCGGCGATGCGCTGCTCGATCCCATGTGCGGGAGCGGCACCATCGCCGCCGAAGCGGCGCTCATTGCGGCGGACCGTGCGCCGGGCCTCGCGCGTACGTTCGGCTTCCAGAAGCTCGCCTGGTTCGAAGGCCCGCCGTGGCAGCGCATGAAACAGGCGGCGCGCGACCGGGTCAACCCGGCGCCGCGCGCGCCGTTCGTCTTTGCGAGCGACATCGCGCCAGGCGCCGTGGCCAAGACGCAATCGAACCTGCGCGCGGCGCAAGTCGAGGCGTTCGTGCGCGTGGAGCAAGCCGACTTCCTGGCGCGCGCCGCACCCGCCTCGCACGGCGTCCTGCTCGCCAATCCGCCGTACGGCGTGCGGCTCGCCGACCTGGACGCGCTCGCGAAGCTCTACCCCCGCATCGGCGACGCGCTCAAGCAGCGCTTCGCCGGCTGGACCGCGTATCTGTTCACGGGCGACCTGCGGCTACCCAAGCTGATCCGCCTCCGGGTCGAGCGCAAGACACCGCTGTTCAACGGCGCGCTCGAATGCCGGCTCTTCGAGTTCCCGATGGTGAGCGGCTCAGCGCGGACCTGATCGAGCGACGAGATCGTCGAGGATCTCGCCGCGGTAGCGCGTTACGAGCGAGAGGTGGCCGTGTCCGGGCGCCATGTGCGCGCGCGCGTTCGGAAGCCGCCGCGCGAGCCAGCGGCCGTGCGCGAAAGGGACCATCAAGTCGAGGTCGCCCTGCCAGACGGTCACCGCCGCGCGCACGGCGGCCACGTCGAATCCCCACGGGCGTGCGAACGCGAGGTCGTCGTCGATCCAGCCGTCGAGCCCCTGCTCGAGCGCGCGCCGCATCACCGCGGCCATATGGTCGGCAAAGCCGCCGACCAGAACGTCCTTGTCGACCGGCGGCACAAGACCGCCGAACGCCTCGACGAGCGTGGCGCCGGTCACCTCACGCATCGGCTCGCCGTTGCGCTCCATCCATGTGCGCAGAGCTGTCTCGCCAGCCATGGCGGCGCCGAACTCCTCGACGTTCTCAGGACCCATGCCGGCCGTGAAGTCGAGATCGGGTTGCGCGTTGGGTCCCACGCCGGCCAGCGTTGCGACGGCGCGGCAGCGATCGGGGAGGAGCGCCGCGCAGGCGAGCGCGTGCGGACCGCCGCCGGACCAGCCCGCGGTCGCGAACGCGCGGTGGCCGAGCCGGTCGAGGATCTCCGCGCTGTCGCGCGCCGCGCTCGCGACGTCGCGGCCGGGATTGCGCGTGGACGCGGCGTAGCCGGGGCGGCTCGCGCAGACCAGGCGCAGCGCCCGATCGCGGCACGCGCCGTCCCAGTCCGAGAACGTGGTCGCGTCCGAGGGCGTGCCGTGATGCATCACGAGCGCGAATCCGCCGCTGTCTCCGCCGAGGAAGACGTCGACGGTACGTCCATCGTTCAGGACGAAGGCCTGGGCGGCTGCCTGCATTGCGCTAGAATAGCGCACCCCCAACGCGCACGAGCTTCGCCATGCCGATGCTGCCTTCCCGCCTCTACGTGTCGGATCACACGCAGTTCATCCGCGAGCTCCTCAAGCAGCAGCCGGACCTCGCGAAGAAGCAGGAGGAAGGGCGCGAGATCTGGTGGGACAAGACTCCCCAGGACCTCTCCGAGCGGCGGCGCATGGACGAGCGCCAAGTGCCCCAAGAGGCGTACGTCTACGGCAAGGATTAGTCCCTAGCCTGCCGCCGGCGCGACCAAGGCGTCGCGCTGCCCGCTGCGCGCAAGACCCTCGGCGACGAAGCCCCTCGCCTTGAGTTCCTCGATCATCGAGCGCAGGTAGCGCACGGCCTCGGTGCGGCCCTTCGGCACGCCGATCGCCTGCTCGATGACCATGAAGCGGCCGTCCATCACGCGCAAGTCCGGGCGCGACTGCGCGAAGCGTTCCAGCGGCGATTTGACACCGGCCACCGCATCGAGCTTGTCGCGCTCGAACATCGCGATCGCTTCGTTGCCGGTCGGCGCGCGCACGATCCGGGCGTGCTTGATCGTGCGCGAAAGGTAGAGCTCGTAGGCGCTGCCGTTGCCTACGGCGATGCGCACGCCGGGTCGGTCCACGTCGTCGACGACCTTCAACGGCGAGTCTGCCGGCACCATGTACGAGCCCTCGATGATGACGTACGGCGGCGTGAAGTCGATCTCGGTGGCGCGCTTGGGATCGATCGCGAGGAAGGCGACGTCCCACGCATCCCGCGAGAGCGCCTCGAACACCTTGCCCGCGGCGTCGAAGGCGACGAACGCGATCGGCAGGCCGAGGCGGCGGCCGAGCTCGTTCGCGATGTCGACCGACACGCCGCGCGGCGCGCCGCTCGCCGGATCCTTCTGGGCAAGCACCGGATTGCCGAAGTTGATCGCCGCGCGCAGCGTCCCGGACGGCGCGATCTCGCGCTTGACGTCCTCGCTCATCGCGGTCCCACCGGCCCGTGGATGAAGTAGCGCGGCGTGTGCACGATGTTCGATACGAAGCCGAGCGCACCGAGCCTTTGCGCGAGCGCGCCGGGATCATGGAAGATCTTCACGATGCGGTACTCGCTGCCGTCGTTCAACTTGCGCTCCGCGACACCGCCCTCGCGGTCGGGGCGCACATGGTCTTTCGCAGTCGACGTCATGTCCCACCCGGAGTCGATCACGTAGGCACTGCCGCCGTCGGCGAGCGACGCGCGCACCTTGGCCCAGAACGCGTCGAAGCGGTCGTCGGGCACGTGCGAGAGCCAGAAGCTCATGAACACGAGGTCGTAGCGTGCCGCGGGCTCCCAGGCAAACAGGTCGGCGACGGCATACTCGACGTTGCCGCCGCCGACGCGAGCGCGGTTGATCGCCTGCACTTCGGGCGACGCGTCGAGCGCGAGCAGCGTGCCTACGCGCGGCGCAACCCAGCGCGTGAACAGCCCGGTGCCGCACGCGAGCTCGAGCGCCCGGCGCGGGCGACGTGCGTCGAGCCATGCGCACAAGGCCGACTCGACCTCGGCGACGTCGGCGTTCCATGCTGCGTTGAGTTCCTCCCCGCGGTCGTAGCGGCCCGTCCGGAACCACCACTCGTCGTACTCTCCCGCACGCTTGCGGTAGTAGGCGACTTGCTCCGCGAGGATCGCCGGGTCGGTCGCGCGCGATGCGGTGACGTCCATGGCCGCCATCGTAGCAGACGGGCGAAGCTACAATGCGCGCCATGCGACGATCGCCACGAATGCCGGCTCGCG
>DATJXV010000019.1:0-7199 GCA_035499955.1 Casimicrobiaceae bacterium | reverse complement strand
GGAACAGAGAACATCGGGTTGGATTCTGCGAATCGTCCGCAGTGGCTCGCCTTGATTGCAAACATTCGAGGGGTGTTCGGAGGCAAGATCGCTTACGACGCCGCTTTCGTCGTGGACGACGCCAGCCGAGTCACCAACGTCTGTTTCTGGGATGCCGTCGACATCATCGGACTGTCCCTTTATGTCGCATTGAGCAAGAACGATCAAGCGTCTCTGCAGGAGTTAAACGCAGACTGGCATACGAATCCCTATGGAACCATTGGTGACATCGTCGAGTTCCTGCATTCGCTGTCGCTGAAGTACAACAAGCCGGTGATGGCGCTGGAAGGCGGCTACCAAAGCATCATGGGCGGACTCTACGACGTCGGGCCCGTGGGGGAAGGACGCCCGGTCGACAATGACGTTCAGTCACGTGGGTTTGCTTCATATCTGGATACGCTCGGCAAGTACCAGGGTGACTGGTTTCTCGGCGTAAGCATTTGGGGGGTGTACCCCCCTGACTTCGACCCGGCGAACCAAACTAGCTGGGGATACACGCAAGGCTACATGACCAACGGCAAGCCGGCGGCCGGGGTCATCCAAAGCTATTTCACTGGCAAAGTTACCTACTCTGATCCGTCATTCACCGGTGGGATCGCGGGTGATCTCTTGTTCGGCAGCTACGCGAACGATTCGATCATGGGCGGCCCCGGCGATGATTTCATCGTGGGCGGCGGTGGCGACGACGTAATTGTTGCTGGGCCGGCGACCCTGTCGCCCGCGTCGTCGGCCGCGATTGTCGTCAGCGCGACCGGCGACGTCACAGCAAGCGGCGGGCCTCATATCAAGCTGGTGCTGAATGGCCAACCTGTGGGTGATTGGATCGAGGTGACAGCGGCACGCGGTGCATCATCACCACAAAGCATTGCGTACACCGTGACCATCACCTCGTACTCTCACATCGACAGTTTCGTCATCCAATCCATGCCCGACCCGGAATTCTCGGCGGGCGTTAATCGCGCTGTCTATATCGCCGGCATCAGTGTCAATGGCTACCCGCTATCCGAAGGCGATGGCACGAGTACCAGCAACACTTCCGGGGATGGTGCTTGGTCGATCATGTGGTCGGGCACGTCTCTGACTCAGGACGTCACAGAGCATCAGAATCTGTTTTTCGGCGCAACGACCGACAACGACATCATCGTGGGTGGGCCTGGCAATGACACGATTGACGGGGGTACAGGGGTCGATGTGGCGGTTTACTCGGGCAAGTTTGCCGACTATACGATCACGAAGATCACGAGCGGTTACACCGTGCAGGACAACGTGGGCAACGATGGCATCGACACCCTGTCGAACATAGAACTCTTGCAGTTTGCTGATCGCCTCGTGGATTTGCGCACTGACAAGGCCCGGTTAATGCCCGTTGTCGAGTTCTACAATGCCTCTCTTGACCACTATTTCATTACGTGGCTTCCTGTCGAGCGCGCGAATCTCTATCTGCGGAAGACTCCAACGCCGTGGGTGCCAACGGGATTTTCGTTCAACTCCTTCGCCGAAGCTCAAGATAACTCTTCTGCGGTATGTCGCTTCTACATTCCGCCCCAGTATGGCGATTCTCATTTCTTTGGCCGCGGGGCCGCGGAGTGCACGGCAACAGCGCAGCAACATCCGAATTTTATCTTGGAAGATTCCCAATTCATGAACGTGGTATTGCCATCAAATGGAATTTGCCCGGCGAGCACGGTCCCTGTCTATCGCGTTTTCAGCAATCGCGCCGACGCGAATCATCGCTACACCACCGACAGGGCCGTCAGAGACCGGATGGTTGCAAAGGGATGGGTGGCAGAGGGTGACGGTCCGGATCTAGTGGCCATGTGCGCGCCGCAATAATCGCACGCGAGCGAGGCGTGGTTCGATCTTGGAAGACTTCGCGCGAACGTCCGCTTTCTGATCGCAGGACGGACCGCTTCGGGTGGGTTCGCGACGGTCGTGTGACGGTCGCCGGCCAGCCAATGGCGGACCGTAGCCATCGCATCAAGCAGAGAACCTCGGTGCAGCTCCACTGCTGTGTAAAATCGAAACCCGCGCTCGCACTCGCGCGACGCCGTCGTCGGCTGGCTCAGTACACCGGCTTCAGCAAGGAGGCAATTCCATGCGTATCCTCGTCGTTGGCGCCACGGGCACCATTGGGCGCGCCGTTGTCGCCGCTCTGTCTGCCGGCAATGAGATCGTCGCCGCCAGCCGCCAAAGCAGCGCCGTCACCGTGGATCTTGCGGACCCGGCTAGCATAAGGGAGATGTACCGTTCGATCGGGACGGTCGATGCAGTCGCGTGTGCCGCCGGGCAAGCGAAATTCGCTCCGCTCGCCCAGTTGAGCGATGCAGACTTTCGCTTCTGCCTCGACAACAAGCTGATGGGTCAGGTCAACTTGGTGCGGTTCGGGTTCGAGCACGTCGCAGACCGTGGCTCGTTCACGCTAACGACCGGCATCCTGGCGCGGTCTCCGATGCTTGGCAGCGCCGCCATCAGCCTCGTGAATGCAGGCATTGAGGGATTCGTCAGGGCAGCGGCACTTGAGGCGCCACGAGGCATTCGCGTCAATGCGGTCAGCCCACCGTGGGTATCGGAAACCCTGCAAGCCCTCAAGATGGACCCGTCACAAGGCCTGCCGGCGGCAGTCGTTGCGCGGTTGTTCGTGGAGAGCGTGACCGGCACCGGAACCGGTCTGACACTGGAGCCTTCTGCCTGATACCTGCGGCGATCGTCTGACATGAACACTCGATCTCCAGGCGCGATCGTCGAGCTGCATCGACGAAAATTGATTTGAGGCGGATGGCCCGGTAATGCCGTTGGGCGGTGGGTCGCTGATCGGCCCGCATCAGTCTCCGTGTTTTTCCTTCGAAACTCGTCCATCGACGGTCCACTACCCCAAAGACGAGCGTCAGCTTTCCGGAGAATCCACCGACCGCTTGGGGTCGATGTGCGATGGTCGCTCGCCGCTCCGGAGCGGCCCTTCGTCAAGTGCTGAGAAACTTCACGAAGCGCGCTGTTCGCGGACACTACGCGGTCGCTAGGTAGCGCGCCCATGCCGGCCGACTGCCGCAGGCGAGTGCCATCGCAGGTCCTATGGCTCGTTGAGGAAATCCTCGAGCTTGCGCCGCTGCCTCTTCGTAGGGCGGCCCGTATAGCGAGGATTGGCCTCGAACGCCGCGCGCTTCTGGCGCGCGAGTTCTTCTCGCGCCGCGATGCTTTCCTCGCTCTCGCGATAGAGCAGCGCAGCCTCCGCCGCGCCGCCGCGGCGGTCGGACAGGGCCGTGACCGTCACCTCCCACGCGAAGCCGCCGCTCTTGCGGATCGAGACCGCTTCACCGATCCGCACGCCGTGCGCGGCCTTGACGCGTTCCCCGCCCACGCGTGCCTGCCCCGCCTCGATCGCCTGCGAGGCGAGCGTGCGCGTCTTGTAGAAGCGCGCCGCCCAGAGCCACTTGTCGAACCGGACTTTCGCCTCGTCCACGGCAACGCCTTGAAATGGGGTCTGACCCTATTTCAGCGGGTGCGGTCCATCCACGTCGCGGTCGCGGCGGCTTCCGGATAGCCTTCCTGCCGCAACGCTGCGGCCACGCGCTCCTGGTCGGCGGCACTCCTGTTCTGCGACAGCTTGAATTTGCCTGTGAGCGTGCGAATGGGCATCCGAAACGCGGTGATGGCCTTGATCATCGCGCTTCGCTGCGGCTCGGCCATCGCGAACCGCCACGGCCGCGTGCGCCCGGATTCGAAGCGCTGCACCAGCGCGTCGAGCACCTGCGTGGCGTCGGCCGCGGGCTCGAGCGTGCCCTGCGCGTGCACCACGATGTAGTTCCACGTGGGCACCATGCGGTCGGGCTGCTCGTACCACGAAGGCGACACGTAAGCGTGCGGCCCGTGGAACACGGCGATCGACTCGGCCGCCGCAGCGCGCGGACCGTGCGGATTGGCGCGCGCGAAGTGACCGATCAGCGCACCGTGCTCGCTGCCGTCTTCGACGTGCAGGAGGGGCACGTGCGAAATGGCGGGCTCGCCCTCGTACGGCGTCACCAGCGTTGCGAACGGATGATCGCGGATGATCGCGAGCATCGCCGCACGGTCGGCGTTGGCGAAGTGCGACGGGTTGTAAAGGCTCATGAAGTCCCCTCAATGCCGCGTCGCGGCGGCGAACACGCCGCGCGCCTCGTCCGGCGCGAATACGTAGCGGCGGTTGCAGAATTCGCAGGTGACCTCGACGTTGCCGCGCTCGGCGAGGATCGATTCGACTTCCGCCGCGCCCGCAATGCGCAGCGCGTTCTCCACGCGCGCCCGCGAGCACGAGCACGCAAACGACACGGGACGCGGGCGGAACACGCGCACGTCCTCTTCGGGAAATGCGGCGGCGATGATCCCGGTGGCCGGCGCGCCCGCCGCCAGGGTGTGCGGCTCGACGGCCGACAGTGCGGCGAGCACGCGCTGCCACGTGGCGTCGTCCTCCTCGGTGGCGCCGGGCAGCCGCTGGACGAGCATTCCGGCCGCGCCGTCGTCGCCCGAGGCGAGCACCAGGCGGCTCGCGAGCTGCTCGGAGGTGGCGAGGTAGTGCTCGATGAGCCCCGCGACCGAGCGCGCTTCGAGCGCGACGATGCCCTGGTAGACGGTGCCGGCCCCCTTGGGATCGAGCGTGAGCACGAGCCGGCCGTGCTGCGCGCCTCCCGCGAGGTCCGAGAGCGTCGCGTCGGCGCCCAGTGATTGGGCGCGCTCCGCGTCCCACTGCGCCATCGCGCGCAAGGCCAGCGCTTCGGTGCATTCGACGACAAGAAGACGCACGGGCCCGTCGCCGGACAGCTGCACGATCAGACTGCCGGTGAACTTGAGCGTGGAGGCGAGCAGCGCGCAGGCGGCCAGCAGCTCGCCCAGCGCGCGCGCGAGCGCCGGCGGGTAAGGGTGGCAGGCGAGCACCGAGCGCGCCGTGTCGGGCAGCGCGACGTGGGCGCCGCGCACGGCGGCGTGCTCGAGGACGAAGCGCGTGAGTGCGTCGCCCGACGACTGCGAACTCACCGTCACGACGGCCTGTACTTGACCGTGTAAAGCGTCATCGGCAGCGCCGAGTTCTTGTCGAACAGGGCGCCCGCCTCGATGCCCGCGCGCGCGACCGCCTCTGCGGTGGGCAGGCGCGCGTAGAGCGCGTGCATCGCGCCGAGCGCGAATTCGCGGCCCGTGCCGGCGGCCCAGAAACGCGTGTACTCGAAGACTTCGCGCATCGAGTACACGCCGAAGATGCCGTGCGCGTTCGCGATGAGCGCTGTCATCTGTGTCGATTCGTACGGGTCGTCCTCTTCCTCCTTCGGATTGAGGAAGTGCTGCTCCTTGAGGATCGGGTGCAGCTTGCGGAAGGTCTCGAAGATCGCAAACTTGTCGGAGAAGTCGAGCTTCTCGTGGCTGCGCAGCAGGCTCTCGAACACGAGCTGGTGAGCGGCCGAGCCGCACAGGCCGATGTAGGTGCCGCGGAAGTGCACGATCTTGTCGGACGTGCGATCGTGCTCGGCCGCAAGGCGCGTGTCGCCGAACGTGGTGAGGGAATCTGCTGCGATGACGATGTCGTCCTCTTTGCGGACGACGACTAGCGTGGTCATGGAGCGATGCTCAAAGCAGGCGTGGAAGGCGTCGATGCCGTCAAGCTAACCGGCCCGCCGCCACGGTGCCCGCGAAGCAACGAGCCGCATGCCGCCGGCGGGTACGGTTCAGCGCAGCTTGCAATTATACCCGCGGCGCCGGCAGCATCACGGTTGGTGGCAGCCGCGTGCGCGACCACGCGCCGATGGCGTACGACATGAACGCTTGCGCAGACTGCGGCGCGTGCGGCGGCATCGCCTGGTCGAGGAAGCGCCACGCGAGCAGCAGCGCGGGCAGCGGATCGTCCGGCAGCGCCGCGGCGCCCGTCTGCTTCGAGAGCTTCTCGCCGCTCGCGTTGATCGCGACCGGCACGTGCAGATACTCGGGCGTGGCGACGTCCAGGCACCGCTGCAGGTGGATCTGGCGCGGCGTGGAGGGCAGGAGATCCGCGCCGCGCACGATCGAGTCGACCCCTTGAAGCGCGTCGTCGACCACGACGGCGAGCTGGTACGCGAACAAGCCGTCCGCACGGCGCACGATAAAGTCGCCGACCTCGCGCGCGAGGTCCTGCCGCTGCGGACCCTGCACGGCGTCGACGTACGACACGACGGCGTCGCCCACGCGCAGGCGGATGGCGGCGTGCCCCGCTGCGGCGCGTGGCGGCGGGATGCCGTCGCGGCACGTGCCCTGGTAGATGCGCTCGCCGCTCGCGTTCATCGGCGCGCGGTCCATGTCGCGCCGCGTGCAGGCGCATGCGTAGACGAGGCCGCTGCCGCGCAGGCGGTCGAGCGCGCTTTCGTAGATCGCCGTGCGCTCCGATTGCCGCACGATCTCGCCGTCCCAGCGCAAGCCGTAGCGCGTGAGCGCGGCGAGAATCGCCCGCTCGGCGTCGGTGCGGCTGCGCGGCTCGTCGACGTCCTCGATGCGAACGAGCCACTCCCGCCCGCTCGCCCGCGCGTCGCAGTAGCTCGCGAGCGCCGCGACCAGCGAGCCGAAATGCAAGGGACCGGTAGGCGAGGGCGCGAAGCGCCCGCGGGCGCCGCTCACCGCGGCGTCGGCACCGCGACGGTGTTGACGGCCGTGGCCGGCAGCGGCGTGTACGCGAAGTGGCGGTTCATCGCTGCCATGACCGCCATCGGGTAGTCGGCGAGTCCGAGGCTTCCGTTGTAGCGCCCGAGCGCGCGGTAGTAGTCGCCGTTCTCGAGGTCGAGGTAGTAGCGCAGGATCACCGTGCCGTAGCGAAGGTTGGTGCGCAGGTTGAACAGGTTCTGGTCGGGCGAGCCGATCTGCTTCACCCAGAACGGCATGACCTGCATGTAGCCGCGTGCGCCTGCGGTGGACACCGCGTACTTCTTGAAGCCGCTCTCGTGGTAGATGACGCCGAGCGCGAGCTGCGGGTCCAACCCCGCGCGCGTGGCCTCGTAATGCACCGTGGCCAGGAGTTCGCGGCGCTCGCGCTCGTCCGCCACCTTGTGCGCGATGCGGCGCGACATTTCGTTGATCCAGGCCGCGAGCTCGGGCCTTCCGGCGTAATCCGCCGGTACCGGCGCATCGGCGATCGACCGCTGCAGACCGGCAACCACGGACGGAGCGAGGTCCTC
>DATJXV010000018.1:0-4527 GCA_035499955.1 Casimicrobiaceae bacterium | reverse complement strand
CTTCCCGGCGCTGTGTGCGGCGATCGACGGCGCGCGCGACGAGGTTCACCTCGAAACGTACATCTTCGCCGACGACGGCGTCGGCGAGAAGGTGGCCTGGGCGCTCGCACGCGCGGCCGGGCGGGGCGTCCGCGTGCGCGTGCTGGTCGACGGCTTCGGATCGATCGGCTTTTCCGCGCGGCTTCGGCGCATGCTCGCAGAGAGCGGCGCGGACTTGCGGTTCTATCGGCCAGTGCGCTTCTGGGGTCCGTGGCGCGAGGGCTTGCGCCGACTGCACCGGAAGACGGCGTGCATCGACAACGCCGTCGCCTTCGTCGGCGGCATCAACATCGTCGACGACGTCGAGCGGGGACGGCCCGGTCCGCCCCGATTCGACTACGCAGTCCGGGTCGAGGGACCCCTCAGCGGACGCGTGCGCGCGGAAGCCGCGCGACTCTGGACGCGCCTCACCGCCGGCCGTCGCGCGCCTGTTCCGCCCCCGCCCGGCCCGGCCCCCGGCCCCCGAGCCGACGGCGCGCGCGCGGCGCTCCTGGTGCGCGACAGCTTGCGCCATCGACGCGATATCGAGCGCGCATATCGCGCCCTCATCGACCGCGCGAGCAAGGAAGTGATCATCGCCAACGCCTACTTCCTGCCCCGCCGGGGGCTGCGGCTTGCGCTCCAGCGTGCGGCGCGCCGCGGCGTGCGTGTCGCGCTCGTGCTCCAGGGACAGTTCGAGTACCTGCTGCTGCATCTGGCCTCGCGGGCAACCTACGAGCGGCTTCTGGCCGCGGGCGTGGAGATCTGGGAATACCGGCGCAGCTTCTTGCATGCGAAGGTCGCCACGTTCGACGGTCGCGTGGCGTGCGTGGGCTCGTCGAACCTCGATCCCTACAGCCTGCTGCTTGCGCGAGAGTCCAATGTCTTCGTCGACGATACCGGGTTCACGGCGACGCTGCGTGCGAGCCTGCTGGAGGAAATGCACACGGGCGCCGAGCGAATCACGCACGAGGCGTGGCGGCGGCTGCCGTGGTGGCGCCGCCTGCGCTTTCGCGCGGCGGTCGTCCTCATGCGCGTGTTGCTCGCGTTCGCCGGCGCCGAGCGGTACCGCTAGCCGGCCGGGCGCCTCAGGCGATGCGCAGGCGATCGCCGTCCAGCCAAGGCACGACCGGATAGGCATCGAGCCGGCAGGCGAAGTCGACTTCGTGCGCCATTCCGCGGCGCACCATCATGCGTCCCACGCGGCAATCCAGCAGCGCCTGCGGCGCATGCGTGCCTCGATACAGGGCGAGGGCGGCGCGCGCCGAGTCCGACAGGTCCGCATCCACGCCGAGGACTGCGGCGAGGCGCTCGACGAGGCAGCCCGCGCCGAAGAAGTCCTCCAGATTGAAGTTTCCGCCCGAGCCCGCGCAAAGGATGAGGATCGTGTCGCGGGCATGGTCGGCGGCAACCCGCTCGGCCACTGCTCGCGCATTGAGCAGCGAGCCGCAGTACACGCGCCGGGCGCCCGCCGACCCGAGCACCGCGACGGTGCCGTTGGTCGTCGAATACACCAGCGTCTTGCCGCGCACGCCGTGGGACAGGAGCGCGAGAGGGACGGGCGGCGCGAATCCTGGAAGCGTATCGGCATAGAGCTCGCCGGAAAGCACGTAGCTGCCGGGCACGAGCGCGGCGCCTGCGGCGCGGGCCGCCGCTTCGTCCGCCACCGGCAGCACATCGGTGGCGCCTTCGGCGAGCGCCGCGACCATCGTCGTCGTGGCGAACAGGATATCGAGCACGATCACCACCTTGCCGCGCGCTCGCTCGCTGTCGAGCTCCTCCTTGCGCGTGAGCACGTGGATCCGGTGATTGAGGTCGATGCGCGCGCCGCTCATGGCGCGGGCCGCCGGCCGAACATGCCCCAGCCTTCCATCGTCATCACGATCTCGCCGGCCTCGTTCAGCGCCTCGGTGCGCGAGCGGAGCAGGCCGACCCCTGGGCGGCTTTGCGACGCGCGCGACTCGAGGACCGTGCGCCGGTACGTGATCGTGTCGCCGGGCCGCACCGGCTTGAGCCAGCGGATGTTGTCCAGCCCGGGCGAGCCCAGGCTCCGCGTGCGATTGATGTACGTCTCGCAATTGAGCCGCATGCACACCGCGCAGGTGTGCCAGCCGCTGGCAATCAGTCCGCCGAACGCGGACTGCTTCGCCGCCTCGGGGTCGACGTGGAAAGGCTGCGGATCGAATTGGCGCGCGAACTCGATGATCTCGCTCTCGGTGAAGGTATGGCTTCCCATGACCACGGTTTCACCGACCTTGAAGTCCTCCCAATACAGCGTCATGACATGGGTTCCGTTCTTTCGAAGCGCCGCACGCGCCCGCGCAACTCCTCCGGCAGCGGCCGCGAGGACTTGGACGCCGGGTCGGCGTTGACGTATACCAGCTCGGCAGTCAGCAACAGCGACTGGGGGTCACGCCATACCTCGAACAGGAAGGTCAGGCTGCTGCGACCGAGGCGCGAGGCGCGGCACAGGACCTCGAGCTCGTCGTCGTACTGGGCGGAGCCCAGGTATTCGACCGTCGCCTTGCGCAGGAACATGTCGCAGCCGTAGCGCTCGACGTAGCCTCCCGGGTAGGGCAGGCCGATCGCGCGCCAGTATTCGGCGATCGCCGTGTCCAGGTACGTTAAGTAGTGCGCGTTAAAGACGATCTTCTGCATGTCCACCTCGGCCCAGCGCACGCGCAGGCGATGCGCGCAGCCGAAGTCTTCTCGCGGCATGGCACGGCCTCCTGACGAACTTTCGCATGGTAGCGTGATGGATGGACGCCAGCGTACTGCGCGCGATGGCGCGCTGGCCGGGCGTGCCGGCGGTCTACGGCTGGCTGGCGCTTGATCGACGCGGCCAGTGGCAGCTACGCGTTCCGGGCCTTGCGCGCTTCGAGCGCATCGGCAATCGCGCGCTGAGGGAATTCATCGCCCGCAATTATCAGCCCGACGAGCGAGGCTGCTGGTACTTCCAGAACGGGCCGCAGCGCGTCTTCGTTCGCCTCGCTTACACGCCGCTCGTGTTCCACTACGAGGGCGACACCCTCGTGGACCACTGCGGGCGCCCGGCGCTGCAGACGCGAACGTACCTTGACGAAGAGGGCTCGGTTCTCGTCGCGGGCGAGCGCGGCATCGGCGTGCTGGATGACCGCGACCTGAGCGAATTCGACGCGCGGATCGGGGTTCAGGCCCGGGATCTGCCGCGATTGCACAAGGCCGACCTCGAGACGCGATTCGGCTTCGTTTGCGAACCGTCCGATTCCTTGCGCTGACGTGGTTTCCTCTTTATAATCCGGCCTCTTTTTTCGACGCCGGGGCGGCTACGACTCGCTGGACGTGGCCGCCCGGTTTGTTTCTGGGAATCGAATTTAATGCCTACCGTCAATCAGTTACGCCGTGGGATTCGGGCTGCCCGCCCGCCGAAATCGAAGGTTCCCGCCCTGGCGGGATCGCCTCAGAAGCGCGGCGTGTGCACTCGCGTGTACACCACGACGCCGAAGAAGCCGAATTCCGCATTGCGGAAGGTCGCCAAAGTGCGCCTGACCAATGGCTTCGAAGTCATCGGCTACATCGGCGGCGAGGGCCACAACCTCCAGGAGCACTCGGTTGTTCTGATCCGGGGCGGCCGCGTAAAGGACCTTCCGGGCGTGCGCTACCACATCGTGCGCGGCTCGCTCGACACGCAAGGCGTGAAGGACCGCAAGCAAAGCCGCTCCAAGTACGGCGCCAAGGCGCCGAAGACCGCCTAAGGCGCTGGAGACCCGAAAGCCATGCCGCGTCGCAGAGAAGTTCCCAAGCGCGAGATCCTGCCGGATCCGAAGTTCAATCATCCGGAGGTCGCCAAGTTCATCAACGTGTTGATGACCCGCGGCAAGAAGTCCGTGGCCGAGGGCATCGTCTACCGCGCCTTCGACGTCATCAAGTCCAAGTCGGGCAAGGATCCGATCGAGGTGTTCTCGCAGGCGGTGCAGAACGTGAAGCCGGTCGTCGAGGTGAAGAGCCGGCGCGTCGGTGGCGCGAACTACCAGGTGCCCGTCGAGGTGCGGCCCGTCCGGCGCGTCGCGCTCGCCATGCGCTGGATCCGCGAGGCGGCACAAAAGCGCGGCGAGAAGTCGATGACGGTGCGCCTGGCCGGCGAGCTGCAGGAGGCCGCGGAGGGCCGCGGCGGCGCGATGAAGAAGCGCGAGGAAGTCCATCGAATGGCGGACGCCAACAAGGCGTTCGCGCACTACAGGTTCTAGAGGCCAGCGGGTGATGATCGTGGCACGCAAGACCCCAATCGGGCGCTATCGCAACATCGGCATCTCAGCGCACATCGACGCCGGGAAGACGACGACGACCGAGCGCATCCTTTTCTACACTGGCGTCTCGCACAAGATGGGCGAGGTGCATGACGGCGCCGCGGTCATGGACTGGATGGAGCAGGAGCGCGAGCGCGGCATCACGATCACGAGCGCTGCGACCACCGCATTCTGGACGCCCACCTATCATAATCACGACAAGAAGTTCGAGCACCGCATCAAC
>DATJXV010000017.1:0-5021 GCA_035499955.1 Casimicrobiaceae bacterium | reverse complement strand
AACCGCGGCGGCATCCGCCTCGGCACGAGCGAGATCTACAGCGCGGTGGAGGCGCTGCCCGAAGTCGCCGACAGCCTCGTCGTCGACCTCGAGTACCTCGGACGCGAGTCGTACATGCCGCTGTTCGTCGTGCTGCGCCCGGGCAGCGCGCTCGACGCGGCGCTGAAGGACCGCATGGTCGCGGCGATCCGCAAGGCCGCATCGCCTCGTCACGTGCCTAACGAGATCTTCGAAGTGCGCGAGGTGCCGCGCACGCTATCCGGCAAGAAGCTCGAGGTGCCGATCAAGCGCCTGCTGCTCGGCGAGCCGGTCGAGCGCGTGGTCAACCGTGACGCCGTCGCCAACCCGGCCTCGCTCGACTGGTACGTGCAGTTCGCCACCGCGCGCAAGCAAGTTTAGTTGAACCGCGACTATCGCCACTCCCGCAGCAGCGGCAGCACCGCGACATCGTCGGCGACTCTGACGCCGCCACGCGCGCCCGGAACCACGCTGCCGTAGCGTTGCGCGAACACCGGCGGAAGCGGCCGCGCCTGACGCGGCGCGAGCCACAGGCGCAGCAGGTGCCGGCGCCGCGCCTCCTCGGGGTAATCGTCGAACGCGGTGCGATCGTGCAGCAACGTGTGGTTGTGCACGAATTGCAGGTCGCCGCGCTCGAGCGCCATGGTCAAGTGCAGCGCGGGATCGTCGGTGAGCGCGTCGAGCAGATCGAGCGCTTCGATGTCCGCGGGCACCAACCGTGGCGCGTCGGTGAAGCGCTGCGCCGAGTCGATGTACTGGCGCTGGTAGATCGCCGACAAAGCACCGGCATGCCAGTTGAAGACCGGGATCGTGAAGTACGGCTTCGCGCCGGGCGGTACCTCGCCGCGGCGATCGGTGGCGAAGGGTGCGAATAGCCGGCGCGCGAGGTCGGGCCGCCGCCTGCGCAACTCGTTATAGAGCGTGATCGACGACACGAGCGCGGAGAGCCCCCCGGATTTGGCCGTCTGCAAACACAGCAGTCCGACGACGTCGGCCGAATCCGTGTGGAACGTCTGCCGCTCGTGCGTCTGATAGATCCGCACGTTCGGATCGTCGGAGCGCAATCCGAGGTCGCGCACGTGGCCCAGCAGATGACCCTGCGCGTTCTGCGTGCGCGGCGTGCCGATGTGCACGCCCAGCCCGTAGAACGCGACCGCGCTCATGCGCGCCCCCCAGCGGTCGACGGGAAGGCCGCGCAGCAGCGCGAAGCCTCGCCCATGCAGCAGCTCGCGCGTCACGCCCGCCAGGCGCGGCGCCAGCGTCGGCAGCGGGAAGTCTTCGGGCGTGAGCTCGTTCAGCGCTCGCGCATCGCGCTCGACGCGGGCGAGCCACGGCTGCGCAACCGCGGCCAACTCGTCGAGCTCCGGCGCCGACAGCGTTTCGATCCACCCGCCTCGTGCGGCGAGCTGCGGGCCGTACCAGGCGCCTGGCACGTCGAGCCGCCGCGGAAGCCCCGCGGGAAAATCGTCGAGGTCGGTGACGAGCTGCGTCATGCTTCAGCGGCCTTCGTTGGCCCTTCGCAGCAGGAAGCGAGTCGAGACCAGAGTCTCGGACTGTCCATGTGCCAGTCCGGATCGGGAGTCATGTCACTCGAGCGTGATGTTCGACTGCTTGATGAGCCGAGCATACTTTGCGAGCTGCTCGCGAGTGGCGGCGCCGAGCTCCTGAGGCGACGTGCCTCGGACGGTGAGGCCCTGGTCGAGGAGCTTCGCGCGCACGTCCGGATCGGCCAGCGCCTTGAGGATCTCGGCATTCAGGCGATCGATGATCGGCTTCGGCGTTCCGGCGGGCGCCATGATCGTGAACCACGAGTTGAACTCGAATCCCGGCAGTCCGGACTCGGCGACCGTGGGGACGTCGCCGAACTGCGGAAGGCGCGCGGGTGTGGTGACGCCGATCAGCTTGAGCTTGCCGCCGCGAACGAGCGACGCGACGGTCGCGAGGCCCTGGAATCCGACCGGCACCTGGCCGCCGGCGATGTCCACCGCGGCCTGCGTTGCGCCCTTGTATGGGACGTGAGTGAGACTGATGCCGGCATTGGACGCGAACAGCGCCATCGCGATGTGCTGCGGGCTGCCGTTGCCGCCCGAGGCGTAGAAGATCTTGCCTGGCTCCGCCTTGGCCGCGGCGATCAGCTCGCCCGCGTTCCTGAACGGCGCGTTGTTGCTGGCGACCAGCCCCCATTCGACGGTCGCCACGAGCGATACCGGCTCGAAGTCCGTGAGGATGTCCCATGGCATCTTCGGATAGAGGTTAGGCAGCATCGTCATGATGCTGTCGTTGAAGGCGCCGAGCGTGTAGCCGTCCGGCGCGGCCTTGGCGACGCGGTCCGCACCGATGAGCCCGGCCGCGCCCGGCTGGTTCTCGATGACGATCTGCTGGCCCATGTTGATCGACATCCGCTGCGCGACGATTCGCGCCGCGTTGTCGACCGCGCTCGCGGCCGCGAGGGGAATGATCATGTGAATGGCGCGGTCTGGATACCCGGATTGCGCCGGCGCGCCCTGTGCGAGGGAAAGTAGCGCCAACGCGCAAGCGACCCGATGGGCGACGGACATGGCTACTCCTGTGAGGGAAGTCGCGGCGTGCCGAGCTCGTCGGCGAGCTCGTCCAGTTTGTGCACCAGCTGCGGTGCAAGCGGCACGCCTTCGCGAGCGTAAGCGATGCGGTTGGCGTGGCTGCGCTCGCCGGGCAGCCAGATGCGCTCGACGCCGGGGAGACGCCCGGAGTTGCGCAACGCGCGGATCAGTGCGTCGACCTTGCGCTTGAATTGCAGCACGTCTCCGAACGCCTTGATCGAGATGGCGACGATCGCCTGCCCGGTGTTGGTCGGCGTCCTGTCGTCCTTGTTGAAGTCGATCGTGTCCGGGCCGTTCGCGGCGCCATTGAGCGTTCCGGCGAGAAGGCCGAACACGAGCGCCAGGCCGTAGCCCTTGTAGCCTCCGATGGGCAGCAGCAAGCCGTCGTCAACGCGTGACGGATCAGTCAGAGGCGCGCCGGTCCGATCGATCATCCACCCCGCCGGCAGCGGCTCGCCGCGCTGCGCCTTCGTCTTCACCTTGCCGTACGCCGCCACCGTCGACGCCATGTCGAGCACGACGGCCGGCTCCTCCAGCGCCGGCACGCCCACGGCGATCGGGTTGGTCGACAGCAGCAATTCGATGCCGCCCCAAGGCGGCAGGTGATTGGCGTTGCCCACCGCGAAGTAGAGCCCGATCATGTCGTGCTCCATCGGCATGCGCGCATAGAGCGATGCGGGGCCCGCGTGGTTGCCGTGGTGAACGCCGACCCACGCAACCCCCGAGCGCTTCGCCTTCGCTATCGCCGTGTGGGCCGCCGTCTTCATCACCAGATGTCCCATGCCGTTGTCGCCGTTCACGAGCGCCATCCCGTCGCGCTCGCGCTCCACACGAATATTCGGATGCAGATTGATGCCGCCGGCGCGAATGCGCCGAACATACTGCGGCAAGCGGAAGACGCCGTGCCCTTCGGCTCCCGCGAGGTCCGCGCTTACCATGAGCTCGGCGACGCTGCTCGCGTCCGCGACGGGCATGCCGACGGCTTCCAGGGCCTGCGCGACGAACGCACGCAGCGTTGCGGCGTCGAAGCGGCGGGAGGCGTTTTTCATTTCGACCTACCTCGCATCGGGATGATCCGGGGCCTCGAGGGCGGGCCCCACGGCTAGCGCGGCGCCGAGAGATGCTTCGTGATCCGCTCGGTCGTCGCGCTGTCGGCGCCGAAGATCGACTGGGCGGTCGCGTCGCGCGGCGGCGGCTCGAGCATCGGCTGCCAGAGGTCGGGGGGCATCACGACTTCGGCGTGGCGGCGGATCTCCGACGAAAAGATGTTGGGCTCGCCGGGCAGCGAGGGCCTTACCATGCTCGCGTAGCCCCACAGCGCGCCGAGCTTGAAAAGGTGGCACGCCTCGGGCGAGAAGCGGGTCGTGAACGCGCGCGCGGTCGCGTTGGCGTCCGACTCCACGTAGGCGACGAACTCGGTGTTCGCCTCGACGGCATGCTGCGGCACGAACGGCACCGGGGGCGGAACGCCGGCCGCCGCGGCGAGCTTGCGCGCGTCCTCGAGCTGCGCCGCAAGCAACGCGCGATCGACGCTCGCGTACTGGCGCGCAATCGCGTCGCGACCGAGCTTCAGCCCCAGCATCCACGCGACCGCCGGAGCGTTCGCGGCGCCGGCGATGTCGGGTGCGCCGGCGGCGGCGCCCGAACACGTTTGCGACTGGCGCGAGGCAGCCGAGAGCCCGACGTCGCCGAACAGCGCAGGATGCGAGACGACGAAGCCGAGCGCGCCTTGCGCGACCATCTGCAGCGCGACATAACTCGTCGCGACCGCCCACACCACGCAGACGAACAGCAGCGCCCGGCGAAGCCGGGTCCCGAATTGACCGCGCCGCTCGATCATCTCCATCGCGTCTCGCACGCGCCATTCACGCGCGTATATTAGCGCTGCGATGGACGACCTGCTCGCCGGCAAGCTCGCCTACGTCTTCTACGCCTCGATCGTCGACGCGACGATCCTGTCGCTCGTCGCGCTGGTCTGGTTTCGCAGCTCGATGCGCAGGCTCATGCGAAGCGGAAGCGGCGCCGCCCGGACCGCCGCGGACGCGCCGCCGCGAGCGGCGCTCGACGACCCGGCGGCGTCGGGCGCAGTGCCGGCTCGCCTCTCGTTCGCGCTGTACGGGCCCGGCAAAACGCCGGCAGCGGCAACGTCCTACGATTCGCCTCGACCGGCTCGTCGGCGGCTGGTCATCGCCTATGCGCTCGGCGCAGCCGCCTACGCGATCGTGCTGACGTCCCTTCGGCTCGGCACGGAACGCCTTCCCTTCCCCGCGTGGCTCGCGCGCGGCTGGGTCGATGTCTGGCCGCTCGTACCTTCGCTCGTCGTGCTGCTCGCCGTCGACCGGCGCGGCATCGCGCGGATCGTCGCCGCGTACATGGGGGTCGGGCTCGTCGCCGAGTTCGCCGTCACGCTCGGCGGACAGCTCC
>DATJXV010000016.1:0-37882 GCA_035499955.1 Casimicrobiaceae bacterium | reverse complement strand
GACGCTGTGCGACGTGATCGAGCGCCCCGACCTCAAATCCGACCCCTCGCTTTCGACGAACGCGCAGCGCGTCGAGGTTCGGCCCGCGCTGCTCGAGAGACTGCAGGGGACGCTGCGCGGCCACAGGATCGCCGAGCTCTCCGCCAAGCTCGAGGCGGCGGGGCTTCCGTACGCTCCCATCGTGCGGCCCGAGCAGCTCGTGAGCGACCCGCACCTGAAGGAGAGCGGTGGCATCGTGCCGATGGACACCGAGGACGGGCATACGCAGGTCGTGCTGCTGCCGCTGCTCCTCGGCGGGCGGCGCCCGGGCGTACGGCGCCCGCTCGCGAAGGTCGGCGAGCATAATGAGGAGGTCCTGGGGCCCCGCGCACCCCGCGCAACGTAAAGGCCGCCATGTCGCGCACCAACGAGACGCACGATCCCCATCTGACCTCCTGGGTCGACTCGGCCAACGGTTCCGGGACCGACTTCCCGATCCAGAACCTGCCGTTCGGCGTCTTTCGGCGCAAGGGCGCGGGCGAGCCCTTCCGCGGCGGTGTGGCGATCGGCGATCGCATCCTCGACCTGCGCGCAGCGTGCGCGTCGGGCGCATTCGAAGGCGATGCGGCGGCCGCGCTCGCGGCTTGCTGCGGCGCGACCCTCAACGCCTTCATGGCCATGGGACCGAGCCTGCATTCGCTCGTGCGTCGGACATTGTCGAAGAGCCTTGCAGCCGGCAGCGCCGCGCACTCGAAGCTGACCTCATGCCTGGTCGCGCAAGCGGAATGCGAGCACGCGGTGCCGGCGGCCATCGGCGACTACACCGATTTCTATACCTCCATCCATCACGCCACCGCGATCGGCCGCCTCTTCCGGCCGGACAATCCGCTGCTGCCCAACTACAAGTGGGTGCCGATCGGCTATCACGGCAGAAGCTCGACGATCGGTGTGAGCGGCCAGCAATTCCCGCGGCCCGTCGGCCAGACGCTCGCGCCGGGCAAGACCGAGCCCGACGTCGGCCCAAGCCGCCGCCTCGACTACGAGCTCGAGCTCGGCGTGTTCATCGGCACCGGCAACGCCGTCGGCACATCCATTCCCATTGCGGATGCCGACGAACACATCTTCGGCGTGTGCCTGCTCAACGACTGGTCGGCGCGCGATATCCAGGCTTGGGAATACCAGCCGCTCGGGCCGTTTCTTTCGAAGAACTTTGCGACCACGATCTCGCCGTGGATCGTGACGCTCGAAGCGCTGGCGCCCTTCAGGACCGCGTTGACGCGGCCCGAAGGCGACCCGAAGCCGTTGCCGTATCTGGCTTCCGCGCAAGTTGCGCGCGAAGGCGCCCTCGACATCCGCCTGAGCGTTGCCATCGAGACGTCGAAGATGCGCGTCACCGCACGGCCGCCGGTCGTCGTCGCGAGAACGTCGTACAGGCACGCCTACTGGGCGATGTCGCAGCTCGTCACGCACCACACCGTCAACGGTTGCGAGCTGCGGCCGGGCGATCTTCTCGGCACGGGCACTCTCTCGGGACCCAGCGTCGGCGAGGAAGGCGCCCTCATCGAAGCGACGTCCGGGGGGAAGAAGCCGCTCACGATCGACGGCGAGGCGCGCACGTTCCTCGAGGACGGCGACGCCGTCATCCTGCGCGGGTGGTGCGAGCGCGAGGGTTTCGCGCGCATCGGCCTCGGCGAGGCCGTCGGGCGCGTGCTGCCAGCGAACGCCTAAGCGACCGACGCAATGAAGTCGAGCACGAGGCGGTTGAACGCCTCCGGCTGCTCCCAGAACGCGGAGTGACCTACGGCCGGCAAGCTCTCGAACCGCGCATTCGGCAAGTGCGCGGCGCATAGCCGCATCGCGGTCGGCGGCGAATATAGATCGGCGTCGCCGGTCAGCAGGAGCGCGGGCACGTCGATGCCCGCAAGCGAGGCGAACGTGATCCGTTTGCGCGGCGCTTGTCCTCGCGTCGGCCGAACATCGTGCCTCGTCCGTCGCTCGATCTCGATCCAGTGCGTCACACCCTGAGGATTCGCCGCCCGGTACTCCGGCCCGAGCTCCCTGAAGGAGTGCGGGAGCTGCTCGAACTCCGGCGGCCGCAGCCGCCGCCCAAGCTCGAGATACTCGGCGTCCTGCACACCCATGATGCTGTTGGCGATCACGAGGCTGCGCAGCTGCTTCACGTGCGTCAGTGCGTAGTCGACAGCCACGATGCCGCCTGCCGCCGTGGCCACGAGATGGAACGGCCCGAGCTTCAGGTGATTCACGAGCGCGTGCAGGTCATCGGCGGCCGCAACCGGGTCGCCTTCCTCGCTTACGGACTGCGACCGGCCGTAGCCGCGGCGGTCGTACGCGATTGCGCGGTAACCCGCGGCCGCAAACGCCGGAAGCTGGAACGCCTCGAAGAACTCCGAGTGACCGAATCCCGCGTGCAGGAACACGACGCCCGCGCCAGCGCCGCCGCTGTCGCGATACCAAAGACGCACGCCCGCGAGGTCTGCGTGCGGCACTTCAGTCGTCGAAGAAGACGCTCTCGCGCGCACCGCGCAGGACGACGTCGAAGCGATAGCGCCCTCCGCCCTCGCCGCATGCGAGCATGCGCGCACACAGCGCCGGGGCAACGCTCGTCAGGACCGGATCGGTGCCGTTGCCCGCGCCGTCGTCGAAGAAGATCACCGTCGAGAGCTGGCGCATGAGCCCCGAGAACACGACGACGAGGTTGACGTGCGGCGCGCGCAGCGTGCCGTTCGCGGCCGCGTAGCGTCCCGGACGGATCGTGCGAAACCAATACCGTCCCGCGGCGTCCGTCGCCGCGCGGCCCCAACCGTAGAAGCCGGGATCGGCCTCCTGCGAGCGCGGATCGTGCGCATCGCAGAAGATGCCGTTGGCGTCGGCCTGCCAGATCTCGAGCACCACGTTGTGCAACGGCGTGCCGTCGTGCTGCGTTACGGTGCCGTGGATCTCGATGACCTCGCCGCGCGCGGTCTTGCCCTCGCATGTCGTGAGATCGTTCGCACCCGCGTCGACGTAGCTCGGCGGAAAGAACGGGCCGAGCGTGATCTCGGCAGTCGGAACAAGCCGCGGCACGTCAGTCCAATTCGGCCGTCGCGCGGCGCCCCCGCACGACGATGCGATGCTCGTACACGAGCGCGTCGTCGGGCCCCTCCGTCGTCGGCAAGGCGCGCGCGACGAGCGCCTCGCGGGCGTCGCTCGACGCCACCGACAGCAGGATGCGGTCCTGCGCGTTCAAGGGCTCGCCGGGAAAGAACATCTGCGTCACCATGCGCGAGAGGAACGAGCGGCCCCACACCGAAAAATGCAGGTGCGGCGGCCGCCACCAGCGCCGCGAATCCGGCACGGGATAGCCGCCCGGCTTGATCGTGCGGAACTCGATGCGCCCGGATTCGTCGGTGACCACGCGCGCGGCACCCGGGAAGTTCGGATCGAGCGGCGCGTGCTCGGTGTCGTTCGGATGCGCGTAGCGTCCAGCGGCGTTGGCCTGCCACATCTCCACCATCGCGCCGGTCACCGGCGAGCCGTCCTCGTCGACGAGCGCGAGCCGGACGTGAATCAGCTGGCCGAGCGCCTGTCGCTCACCGCGTCCCGCGATGTCGGCGCCGAGTTGCGCGAGACGCCTGCCCTGCCCGCTCGGCCCGGTGAGCTCCGAACGCGTGAGCGGGCGCCGCCACAGCTTCTCCGGCGTGCGCCACCCCGTCTGTACATATCCCGGAATGACGCGCGGCGGCTGCGTCGCCGGATCGAGCGGCTCGACGATGTGCGGCAGCCGCACGACTTGCACCTCGGTCACGGATGCGGCTCCCCGGCGACGAGCGCGGGGAACCACAGAAGTCGCAGGAACTGCGCCTGCACGCACCGCTGGAGCAGCTGCCTGAGGGTTGCGAACGACTCGTCGGGAAACGCCGCGGCAAGATCGCTCGCGGCGAACGGCCCGTGGGTTTGCGCCTCGATCCAGCGCATCAGCGGGACCGTCGTCGCGGACACTTCCATCTGAGCCGCCGGGCGGGTCAGCTTGCGGGTGACGCCGACCCGAAACGTAAGCGGCAGCATGCCGTTCGCGCGTTGCGTCCCCAGCTCGATGCGCGCGAACGGGGTCCGCGCGAAGCGGGTCGAGGGTCCGATGCGCTGCATCCGCCACGCGGCGCTCGCCGGCGCGCTCAGCAGGTCCTCCGGGGCCAGCCGGCCGACGATCTCCGGCAGCGTCTCGAGAAGCTGCGCAAGCTGCGCCCGCGTCTGCGCGTCGCGAGGACTGTCGCCGAGGCCCCCGATCAGCGGCCGCCGCCAGCGCGCATCCTGCAACAGCAGCATCCCGAGCTGGTCGAGCAGGCAGCGCAACGCCGCGGGCGGATCGGCGACGATGCTCACGGACAGCGAATTGTCGCTCGCCTCGGTGTAGTGCCACGAGCCGCGCGGCACGAACAGCACCGAGCCCGGCTCCATCAGCGCGGTCTCGAAGTGTGCGCCGGTCGGATCGGGGAAGCCGGTGCAAGCCTGCGCATACAGGTCATCGAAAGGAACGGTGTCGGCGACGTATTGGCCGCCCGTGGGGTCGCGAAGTCCGGCCTCCGGCGCGTAGTGAAAGTGCTTCGATCCGGCGAGCTGCACGGAGATGAGGTCGCAGTTGTCGAAGTGGCAGACCAGCCCGCCTTCGCGAGGCGCTGCGAACACCGAGAACATGATCGAATTGGCGTGCAGGCCGAGCTCGCCTTCGAGCTGGCGCAGGAATGCCGGTACGCCCGAAAGCACGCTGGGGAGGTTCAGGAACTGCACCGTAAGCCCCATGTCGAGCAAGCTCACCGCGTTGACGTCGGACACCGTCACCATGCGCTCGGTGCCGCCGTGCGTGAACCTGAGAGGTCCGCTGTAGCGTTGCGCGAGCTCGGCCGCGCTCGCGAGTACCGGGTCGAGCAGCAGGGACGGCAGACGCTCGCGCGGCCCGTGGACCTGCATCGCGCGCGACGGCCAATGCTCGCGCAGGAACGCCTCCGCGGTGCAGGGCGCCATCAGCGCCGTCAGTAGCGGGTAGTCGGACGCGGCCACGCGAAGGCCTTGTTGTGTTCGTGCGCGGATTCTCGGCCAATCCGGATGGAGCCGCAACTAGCACATAAATTCAATGACTTATGCGCACAATTCGCGGCACCTATGGCCCGCATTCGAAATTGCGATTGGCTTCTCCCGGCGGTGATGCCTATCTTGTCGTTGTGCGGCGCAACATAGCCGCGTTGAGACAAGGAGTACGGCAATGCAACGCAAGCAAGCTTTTCGAGTCGTCGACACGATGAACGCAATGGAGCGGACGCGCGCCTCGCGCGAAGCGCAACAAGCCATGCGGCTCGGCCACAGCGTCGACGCGCTCGTGTCGGGCGTACGCAACGCGCTCGCCGACGCCGGGCGCGCGATGACGCTCGTGTACGGCCGCAGCTTCCACTAGGAACTGCGCATACCGGCCGCCCGGAAGGGCGCGCCGAACGCGGAAGGCCAGCCATCGCGCTGGCCTTCTTGCTTTGCTGCGGCATTGACATTTTCGCCGCGCACGCTTTTGATCGGCCCCATGCGAGCGATCGTTCAACGCGCGACGGGGGGTGTCGAGGTGCTCGGCATGGAGGACGTCGCGCGCCCCGCGGTCGGTGCACTCGGCGTGCTCATCCGCATCGGCGCGTGCGGCGTCTGCTTTCACGACATCGTCGTGCGCAACGGGACGATGCGAGCCGGCGTGCGGATGCCGCTCATTCCCGGCCACGAGATCGCCGGCATCGTGGACGAGGTCGGGGCGCACGTGACGTACGTGCGGCCGGGCGATCGTGTGGCGGCCACGCCGCGCTATCACGTCTGCGGCCACTGCCGGCACTGCCGGAGCGGGATCGAGCCTCTATGCGACGCGCGCAAGTTCCTGGGCGACCAGGGCATGGTCGGCGGCTACGCCGAGTACGTCGCCGTCGACGAAAGCTGCGTCGTGCGCATCCCCGATGGCGTAGCGGACGCCCACGCCGCGATCGCCGCGTGCGCGATCGGCACGGCGCTCAACGCCGTTCGCGACGTCGGGCGCGTCACGATCGGCGATCGCGTCCTGGTCACCGGAGCCGGCGGGGGCGTCGGCGTGCATGCGGTGCAGCTCGCCCGGCTGGCGGGCGCCCAGGTCATCGCGCAGACGACGTCGCCCGGCAAGGCCGGGCTTCTTGAGTCGCTGGGCGCGCATGCGACGCTGGTCACCGCGCGCGGCGAGGATTTCTCCGGCCGCGTACGCGATATCACGTCGGGTGACGGCGTCGATGTCGTCGTCGACTGCGTCGGCACCGTCGCCTTCGACGCGATGCGCCGCAGCCTCGCCGGCGGCGGACGCTGGACGCTGGTGGGCCAGCTGACCGGCGACTTCGTGCGGTTCAACCCGGCGCAGCTCTTCCTGCGCGGCCAGTCGATGTTGTCCGTGCACAGCGCGACGCGCCGGCAGCTCGCCGATTGCCTTGCGCTCCTCGCGCGCGGCGATGTGAAGGCCGTCGTGAGCGCGACTCACCCCCTTGCCGACATCCGTCGCGCGCACGAGCGCGTCGAACGCGGCGACGCGACCGGGCGGATCGTGGTCGTGCCCTGACGGCGCCTCAGGACGCGCGGTTGCGCCGCGCAACCCAGTAAACGGCGCCCCGCTCGTCGCCGTAGCGCTCGGCGTGCGGCACGTCCCGCTCCAGCGCGAACTCGTCGCCAGCCCGGAGGTGGCGGACGTCGTCGCCGACCGTCAGCCACATCTCGCCGTCGACAACGAGCGCCCGCAGCGAGAAGGGATGCGTATGCGAGCCGAGCACGGTCGAAGGCGCCCACGTGCGCTCGATGACTTCGTCGAAGCCCTCCGCCAGCGCCTGCGCCTTGAACGCGTCGAAGGTCGGGAGATTCATCGCGACCCTAGGCCGCGCCGAACAGCGCGCGCAGCGCCTCGCCGTAGTCAGGCTCGTGCGCGATCTCCGACACGAGCTCCACGTGACGGACCACGTCGTCCTCGTCGAGCACGACCACCGCGCGAGCGGCCAGTCCCGCAAGCGGGCCGGAGGCGATCTCCACGCCGTAGTTGCGCAGGAATTCTCGGCCGCGCATGGTCGAAAGCGGCACGACGTTCTTCAAGCCCTCCACCGTGCAGAAGCGCTTGCTCGCGAACGGCAGGTCCGCCGAGACGACGAGGACCACGGTGTTGCCGACCTCGCCCGCGTTCTTGTTGAACTTGCGCGTGGACTCCGCGCACACGCTCGTGTCCAGGCTCGGCACGATGTTCAGCACCTTCCGCTTGCCGGGAAAGTCGGTGAGGGTCACGTCCTTGAGATCGCCGTTCACGAGCCGGAACGGCGGGGCCTTCTTGCCCTCCTCCGGCAGCTCCCCGGCGACCTCGACCGGCTTGCCCTGCAATGTCACTTGGCTCATCGCGCGTCCTTCTCGATAGGCGTCACAGCCATGTCCCGCCCTGGCGCTCGTTCGGCACTTGCGTCGCGGGGTCGAATTCGTGGATCCAGTGCAGATGGTGGTACATGCCTTCGTAGGTCCCGAGGCGGGCATTACGCTTATCCGCGGCGGGCCCGTCCGGAAGATGGAGCATGTCGGCGGTGCTGATCGAGGCGTACTGGACCTTGCGCGTGCGGCCGCGGCGAAGCCGCTCGTAGCGGTCCTGCGCCTGGGCATACTCGGCGGGGCTCGTCTCCGCCAGGCAGCGCGCCAGCACGACGACGTCCTCGATCGACTGGTTGGCGCCTTGCCCGTGGTGCGGCACCAGGGCGTGCGCGGCATCGCCGATCAACGTGACACGGCCCTTGCTCCAGCGGCTCAGCGGCGGCCGGTGAAACAGCCCCCAGCGCGGACTGATCGGCACTGCCTCGATCATTTGCGTGATCGCCGGATGCCAGTCCTTGAAGCGCGCGAGCTGCTCACCCTCCTTTGCGGGCATGGTCCATTCCCGCGCCGGCCACGGCGACGGATGGCGCTCGACGAGGAAGAAGTTCTGATCACCGTTGCCGATCGGGTAGTGCAGCAGATGGCCACCCGGTCCCATCCAGAACTGGATCGCGGCCGGATCGGGAAGCTTGTCGAGGAGCTCGGGCGCAACGATGCCGCGGAAGGCCGAGCACCCCGAGTAGAGCGCGTCGTCGTAACCGAGCATCCACTGCCGCACCGTCGAGCGCGCGCCGTCGCCGCCGACGACGAAGTTCGCCTTCGCGGTGCTGCCGTCCTTGAACCGGAGCGTGACCTCGTCGCCTTCGTCCTTGATGTCGACGAGGCGCTTGCTCAAGTGGATCCGCTCCATCCCCAGCGTCTTCGACAGGATCGCCTGCAGATCGGCGCGATGGACTCCCCAATACGGGGCTCCGAACTGCTCGCGATAGCTTGGGTTCCCGCTGTGCTTGCCTATCACCTTGCCGCTGCGGCCGTCACGATAGATGAGCGTGCCGATTTCGAACGCCCGTCCGGCGAACTTGGGCGAAAGCCCGATGCGCTCGTAGAAGCGGGTTGCGTTCGCCGACAGCGCGACCGCGGCGCCCACCTCGCGAAGCTCGTCCGTCTGTTCGTAGATGTCCGCCGTAAGCCCCTGCTCGCGAAGTGCCAGCCCGAGCGTCAAGCCGCCGATGCCGCCACCGACAATCGCGATCTTCCAGTGTTCGTTCGCCACGCCGGCTCCAGGTCGGTCAATACTTGATCATCACGTTGCGCAGTTCGGTGTAGAACTCGAGCGAATGCACGCCGCCCTCGCGGCCGATGCCCGACGCCTTCGATCCGCCGAACGCGGTGCGCAGGTCGCGCAGGAACCAGCTGTTGATCCAGCAAAGGCCCACGTCGATCTGCGTCGCGAGACGGTTCGCGCGGCTCACGTCCTGCGTGTAGATCGAGGTCGCGAGGCCGTACGGCGTGTCGTTCGCCATGCGCACGGCGTCTTCTTCCTTGTCGAAGGGTTGGATGTGGCAGCAGGGGCCGAAGATCTCGTCGCGCACCACGGACGCCGTCTCGGGCAGCCCGGTCCAGATCGTCGGCTGAACCCACGCGCCCGCCCGCAGGTCGCCGGGCATCTCGGGAATGCCGCCGCCCGTGACGACCGTCGCGCCCTCGTCGCGCGCCTTCTTGTAGTAGGAGAGGACTTTCTCGCGATGCTCGTGACTCACGAGCGGCCCGATCTTGGTGGCCGGATCCTCCGGCCGGCCGGGCTTCATCGCTTCAGCCTTCGCCTTCAGCGCCGCGACGAACTTGGCGAAGATCGGCCGCTCCACGTACACGCGCTCCGTGCCGAGGCAGACCTGCCCGCAGTTCTCGAAGCACGACCGGGTGACGGTGTCGACCGCGACGTCGAAGTCGCAGTCGGCGAACACGAGCGCGGCGTTCTTCCCGCCGAGCTCGAGCGACACCGGGCGAATGCCTTCGGCGCCCGCCTTCATGATCGCGGTGCCCGTGCGCGTCTCGCCGGTGAACGTGATGCCGTTCACGCCCGGATGGCTCGTGAGGAACGCGCCGGCGGAGTCAGGGCCGAAGCCGTGCACGACGTTGTACACGCCCTTCGGCACCCCGACCTTGTTCATCACCTCGCCCAGCAGCGTCGCCGTGCTCGGCGTCTCCTCCGACGGCTTGACCACGACGGTGTTGCCGCACGCGAGCGCGGGCCCGACCTTCCACGTCATCAGCAGCAGCGGAAGGTTCCACGGGCACACGACGGCGATGACGCCGCGCGGGGTGCGCACCGTGTAGCTGCGTGCCGTCTTGTTGTCGGGCGTGGTCATCTCGAACGACTCGGTCGACGCGTTCTTGATCGTGTCGGCGAAGATCTTGAAGTTCGCCGCGCCGCGCGGGATGTCGACGTGCGAGGCAAGCGAGTGCGGCTTGCCCGTGTCGGCGACTTCTGCCGCCAGGAAGTCGTCGAAGCGGCGGTTGATCTCGTCGGCCACCGCATCGAGGAGCTTGACCCGCTCGTTGACCGGGAGCCTGCCCCACGGCCCGTGCAACGCCGAGCGGGCGGCCTTCACCGCTGCGTCGACTTCGGGCTTGCCCGCCTCGTAGACGACGCCTATGAGCGAGTTGTCGATGGGCGTGCGCTTCTCGAAGGTCTTGCCGCTCGCGCACTTGACGTACTGCCCGTCGATGAAGTTGAGGATCTCTTTCATGGTGGCCTCTGTGGGGGAAACGTCAGCGCCGCGCCGGCCCGAGCCCTGCCGGCGCCGGCATCAAGTTGACGATCTTTCGAAACAGCTCGCGGAATTCCTTCTGCACGGGCACGCCGACGATGGGATCGTTGTTGGAGGCAAACGCGGCGTCGATCTGCGCCCAGTCGGCGGGCTGCAGCGCGCGCTCGGCCGCCGGCAGGATCTCGCCCTCCTCCGTGCGCATGTGGGCATACTGGAACTCGGCGTAGCGGCTGACCGCGCCGGCGAACGACGTGAACGCCGCCTCGTCGCGCTCGTAGGCGTCGAGCGCGTGCGACAGCCGCTGCGTTTCGCCCGGGCCGCGCGCGTGTTCGTCCTGCAGCGCGTCGAGCACGCTCGAGACCTCGGGCGCCCGCTGCCGAAGCACCTTGTACAGGTAGTCGTCTTCCTTCGGGTGGTGCAGCCTGTCGGGAAAGGCCTCGATGTAGCGCACGATCGCGCGCAGCAGCTTGAAGTCCGGCGGCTGCCCGCCGCGTATCTCCTCGACGAGATGGGACAGACCGCGCAGCACGGAGCCCACCGCGCGGTGCTCGTCCTTGATGATCGTCACGGCTGATGGCATCGCGCCCTCCTCCTCTGTCAGACTCCGAGCAGCTTGGTGAGCATCGGGTCGGCGGTGACCTTCGCGGCTTGCCCCGCGAGCTCGACCTTCCCTTTCTGCAGGACGATGGCCTGGTCGCTGTGGGCGAGCACGCGGCGGTAGTCGCGGTCGACGATCATCGTAGCGATGCCGCTCTCGCGGATCTCGCCGATCACGTTCCAGATCTCGTTGACGATGAGCGGTGCGAGCCCTTCCGTGGCCTCGTCCAGGATCACGAGCTCCGGGTGCGTCATCAGGGCGCGGCCGATGGAGAGCATCTGCTGCTCGCCTCCGGAAAGCTGGTTGCCCAGGTTAGTCAAGCGTTCCTTCAGGCGGGGAAACGTGCCGAGCACGCGCTCGTACGACCAGTCGTTGCGCCCGTCGCGGCCCGGCCGCGCCGCCATGATCAGGTTCTCGCGCACCGTGAGGTTGGGGAAGACCCCGCGGCCCTCGGGAACGTAAGCCACGCCGAGCCTCGCGACCTCGTGCGGCTTGGCGCGCGACGCGTCCTTTCCGAAGAAGGCGATGTGCCCCTCGCGCTGGGTGACGTGCCCGAGCAGCGTGCGGATCAGCGTGCTCTTGCCCATGCCGTTGCGGCCGAGCAGCCCGACCGTCTGGCCCGACGTGATCGTAAGGTCGATGCCGTGCAGCACGTGGCTCGAGCCGTACCACGCATGCACGGCTTGCGCATCGAGGAGAAAGTCGCCGGATGCGGCCATGGTCAGTGTCCCTCCCCGAGATAGGCCACGCGCACCTCCGCGCTGTTGCGGATGAAATCCGGATCCCCCGATGCAATCACCTGGCCGTTCACCATGACCGTGATCCGGTCCGCGATGCGGAACACCGCGTCCATGTCGTGCTCGACGAGCAGGATGGCATGGCCGTCCTTGAGCTCGTCCAGCAGCTTCAGCATGCGCTCCGTCTCCTCGGCGCCCATGCCCGCGAGCGGCTCGTCGAGCAGCAACACCTGGGGCCCGGTGGCGAGGCACATCGCGATTTCGAGCTGGCGCTTCTGGCCGTGCGAGAGCAGGCCCGCAACGCGCTCGAGCGCGCCGTCCAATCCGGCCCGCGACGCCGCCTCCTTCGCCGCCGGCACGCTCTTGCCGCAGCGGTCGGCACGCTCCCAGATCGTCCACGGCTTCTGCGACATCGCCTGCGCCGCGAGGCGGCAGTTCTCGAAGACCGTGAAGCTCGGATAGATCGTGTTGCGCTGGTAGCTGCGTCCGAGCCCGGCCTGTGCGCGACGCGGCTGGGTCCACGCCGTGACGTCCTCGCCCATCAGCTCGACCGTCCCCTCCGACGGCGGAAACTCGCCGGAGAGCATGTTGATGAGCGTCGACTTGCCCGCCCCGTTCGTGCCGATCACCGCGTGCACGGTGCCGCGCGCAAGCTCGATCGACACGTTGTTCACGGCGACGAGGCCGCCCCAGCGGCGCGTGATGCCGCGCCCGCGCAGCAGAATCTCCTCGGCGCCCATCATGCCCCTCCCACCGGCGCGTCTGCGCCGCGGCCGCTCAGGCGGCCCTGCAAGCGCTCGCGGATCTGGCCGGGCAGCCCGACCAGCCCTCGCGGCAGGAGCGCGACCGACAGGATGATCACGAGCCCGAGGCCCAGGCTCCAGTGCTTGGCGAAGTTGCCGAAGATCGCGTCGGACTTGAAGAACTCCTGCAGCAGCGCGAAAGCGAACGCGCCGATCAGCGCGCCGCGCAGATGGCCGATGCCGCCCAGGATGATCATGATCAGCACGGCGCCGGAGAGGTGCCAGCTCATCATCTCCGGATTCACGAAGCCGTCCTTCACGGCAAAGAGAAATCCGGCGAGGCCCGCGATGGCGCCCGACACGGCGAATGCGGCGAGCTTGTACGGGTAGGTCGCGAATCCCGTCGCGCGCATCCGCTGCTCGTTGACGCGGATGCCGGCGAGCGCCCGGCCGAATCGCGACCGCAAGAGCACGGCGAGGAAACCGAAGGACGCGGCGAGGCAGGCCCACGTGAACAGGTACATCGTCAACGGCTTGTCGAGGTCGATTGCCTCGCCGATCACCGGCTTCATGGTGAGGTAGATGCCGTCCGTGCCGCCGCCGAGCGGCGTGTCGTGCACCACGAAGTACGCCATCTGCGCGAAGGCGAGCGTGACCATGATGAAGTACACGCCGCGGGTTCGCAGCGACAGGGCGCCGACGAAGATCGCATAGAGGGTCGCGGCGATCACCGAGGCAGGCAGGAGCCACAGCACCGATGCGGACTCGCTCGAGGGCGACAGCAGCACCGCCGCATAAGCCCCGATGCCGAAGAACGCGGCATGGCCGAACGACACGAGGCCGGTGCCACCGACGAGGAGCTCGAGGCTCAGCGCGAAGATCGCATAGATCATGATCTTGTTGACGAGGTCGATCCCGTACGTGCCGCCGATCATGGAATAGGCGAGCAGGGCCAGGAAGACGACCGCCACGAATACGATGCGGGATGTGTTGTTGGTGTTCATCGCGTCAGTTCCGAAGGGCCGCCCCGAGGAACTGACCAGCCCCCTCGGGGGGTAGCGAGCAAAGCGAGCGTGGGGGGATGTTCATCTAGCCCGCCTTGAAGAGCCCGTCGGGCTTCCACAACAGGATCACCGCCATCAGCAGGTAGACCAGCAGGCCTGCGATCTGCGGCACGAGCACCTTGCCGAACGTGTCCACCACGCCGATCAGCAGCGAGGCCACGAGCGCCCCCTTGATCGATCCGATGCCGCCGATGACGACCACGACGAAGCAGATGATCAGCACGAGGTTGCCCATGCCCGGATACACCGACGACACCGGCGCGGCGACCATGCCGGCCAGCGCCGCGATGGCCACCCCCGCGGCGAAAACGACCCGGTACAGGAACTTGATGTCGATGCCGAGCGACTGCACCATCTCGCGGTTGGTCGCCCCGGCGCGGATCATCATGCCGAGCCGTGTGCGGGTGAAGACCAGGTACATCCCGATCGCGAGCGCGATGCACACCGCCGAGATGAACAGCCTGTAAACGGGATACGTCATCACGTCGCCGAGGGGGAGCGACCCCGCCAGGATCTCGGGCGCCTTAACGCCGTAGACCTCGTCGCCTACGAGGAGGCTGCGCAACTCCTCGAAAACGAGGATGAGTCCGTACGTCATCAGCACCTGCTGCAGGTGGTCGCGGTTGTACAGGTAGCTGTAGAACGCCCATTCCAGCACGTACCCGAGCACGACCGCGAGCACGAGCCCGACGATGAGCACGGAGAAGAACCCGCCGCCGAAGGTCGACGCGACGATCGGCGACAGCGAGTACGCCATGTACGCGCCGATCATGTAGAAGCTGCCGTGCGCGAGGTTGATGACGCCCATGATGCCGAAGATCAGCGTCAGGCCCGACGCCACGAGAAAGAGCAGCAGCCCGTACTGAACCGCGTTCAGGCACTGGATGAGAAAGGTCGACAGTTCCATGGTCCCCCCGGACGATCCCTCGCGCCGATACGCGAGGGCTGCGGCTAGCCGTGATCCGCCGCCGGCGCGGCGGCTCGCGGGGGACTACATCTTGCAACCGCGGCCGGGGTCGGCCAGCGACTTGCTGGCCACGCCCGAGACCTTGTTCTCCTTGCCGGAGACCTTGCGCAGGTAGATGTCCTGCACCGGATTGTGCGACGGCGATATCGTGAACGGGCCGCGCGGGCTGTCGATCGTCGCTTTCGTCACTGCCGCGGCGAAGTCCGCCTTCTTGCTGACGTCCCCCTTCACGGCCGTGAGGCCGACGTTGAGCATCTGAGCGGCGTCGTAGCCTTGCACGGCATAGACGTCCGGCGGCATCTTGTAGGCCTTCTCGTAGGCGGCGCGAAACGCCTTGTCCTTCGGCGTGTTGAGCTCGTCGCCATAGTGCAGCGTCGTTTCGAGGCCTTCCGCGTCCGCCCCCTGCGCCTCCAGCGTGCCGTCGGTGAGGAAGCCCGAGCCGTAGAGCGGGATGGTCTTGCGCAGGCCCGCAGCGGAATAGTCCTTGACGAACTTGACGGCGCCGGCACCGGCGAAGAACGTGAAGACGGCGTCGGGCTTGGCGGCCGCGATCTCGGTCAACAGCGACTGGAACTCGACGTTCGGGAACGGCAGGCTGAGCTCCTTCGTCACCTTGCCGCCACCCTTCTCGAACGCTTCCTTGAAGCCCTTGACCGATTCGTCGCCGGCCGCGTACTTCCAGGTGATGGTGACGACGTTCTTCACGCCCTTCTTCGCCAGAACCTCGCCCATCGCGTAGCCGGGCTGCCAGTTGCTGAAGCTGCTGCGGAAGATGTTGACGGAGCACATCGGACCGGTCACCGCGTCGGCACCCGCATTGGGAACGATGAGGAGCGTGCCGGACTCCTTGGCGGCCTTGGCCATCGCCATCGCGACACCCGAATGCACGGTGCCGACGAGCACGTCGACGTTGTCCCGCTTGATGAGCTTGTTCACGTTGTCCACGGCCTTCGCGGGGTCGGACTCGTCGTCGACCTTCGTATATTCGATCTCGCGGCCCGCGAGCTTGCCGCCCTGTTCGTTCACGTAGAGCTTGAATCCGTTCTCGATCGCCGTGCCGAGGCTCGCGAACGTTCCGGTCGCCGGAAGCATGAAGCCGACCTTGAGCTTGCCGGGTGTCTGCGCCTGCGCAAGCGGGGCCGCAAGCGCCGCGGCGGTGGCCAGGGCCATGAAGCCGCTGCTGCGAATCGAGAGCATGGTGGAGTTCCTCCTGAGCGTGCCGGTCGCCGCCGGCGGATTTGGTGGCTTTGTCTTACACATGATAGAAGTCGAGCACCGAATCGATGGTGTCGTTGAGAATCACGACGTGCTTCTTGAGGATGGTCCAGGTGAAGCCGACCGGCTTCAGCAGATAGGTCGCATCCCCATAGAAGAACGACGTCTGGCCGAAGCGATACACGTGCGTCATCCACTTCGCCTTGGCCTCCAGCTGCGAATCGGACACTTGCTGAATCATCACGTTGGTGATCATGTGCAGCGTCCGCGGCAGCGGCGTCGACGCCGCCGACTTCCCCGTGCCGAGGCGAAATACCCGGTCCTCGAGCCCCGCGCGGTTCGGATAGTACATGAGCGACATGCCGCGCTTGGGGTCGGTCGTGTAGACGTGCTCGGAATCCCACTGCGGAATGTGGAACTCCGAATCCTCGTCGAATAATTCGAGGTAGTCCACCCACTGCTGGCGGTCGGCGAGATCGCACTTGCGGTAGAGGAACTGCTCGACACTCTTCTGCAGATCCGCGGTCATCGGCTTGCTCCCTGCGCGGCGATCTTCGCTTCCAGACCCTTCAGAAGCGCGTCCCGCCACGCTCCGTGCTGATTGGCATAGAGCCCTTCGTGCGTCAGTTCGGCGCCGGTCAGCACGGGCTTGATGCCGAGGACCTCGGCGTTCGGCGTGCTGCCCGTGATCCACTTGTCGCAGCCGCGCGAGATGTCGTTCCACCTCTCCATCCGGCTCTGGAAGCCGCGCTGCGCCTCGCGGAACTCGGTCAGGTCGTCCGGGGTGCCCATGCCCGACACGTTGAAGAAGTCCTCGAACTGCCGGATCCGGTTCTCGCGGTCCTTGTCCGACTCCCCCTTCACGCCGATGCACTGGCTCAGGATCTCCGTCTTGTTGTAGGCGACCGGACGAATGATCCGAAGCTGCGAGCTGATCTGGTCCATGAAGAACAGGCTCGGGTAGATGTTGAGGTTGCGAAGGCGATGCATCATCCACTCCGCCTTCTTCTGCCCGTGCTCCTTGACCAGGCGCGGCATCACCGAGGCGTACCCCGGGCGCACCTGCGGGTTGGGCATGTCGCTGAACAGCACGCTGTGCCCGTTCGGGAAGGAGAACCAGCCGTCATCGGTCTCCGTGTCCCCGGCGCCCAGCTTGCGATAGTCCAGCGTGTTGCCGTCCGCCACGCCCTTCTTGGCGTTGATCTCGGCGCGGTGCTGAACGGTGGCAACGTAGTTGTAGTGGACCGTACTGACGTGATAGCCGTCCAGGCCGTTTTCGTTCTGCAGCTTCCAGTTGCCGGCGTAGGTGTAGTGCCCCTTGCCGGGCAGCACCTCGAGCTCGCCGGTGGGCGACTGCGCCACCATGAGGTCGAGGAACACTTTCGCGTCGCCCAGGTAGTCTTCGAGCGACTGCGTGCCTTCGCTGTCGAGGTTGACGAACACGAAGCCCTTGTAGCTCGCGATGCGCGCCTTCTTGAGGTTGCGGCCGGACAGATCGAAGCCCTCCGGATACTCCGCAGGTGCCTTCACCTTGATGAGCTTGCCGTCGGACTTGTACGTCCAGGCGTGGAACGGGCACGTGAACGTCGATTGATGACCGCGGCTCACGCGGGTCAGCGTCGCGCCGCGATGCGCGCACGCGTTGATGATGCCGTTCAGGTTGCCGGTGCCATCGCGGGTGATGATGAGCGGCTGGCGGCCGGCCTGCATGGTGACGTAGTCGTGGTTCTGCGAGATCTCGCTCTCGTGGCAGGCGTAGATCCAGCACTTCTCGAAGATCAGCTCCATCTCGAGGTCGAACAGGTCGGGCTCCGTGAACATCGCGCGCGCGACCCGGAAGACGCGATCCTTGGGGCGGAAATCGAGCGAGTCGCGGACGAATTCACGCCAGTCGTTCGCGGTTCGGGCTATGGGCATGGCAGACCTCCTATCCAATACGATGATGACTCTCGGGTTCTCGCTCGACGTCCCACGGCGCCTGCGCGCCGGTTCCTCGCATCGCGCGGCGCAGCACCACGGGAGCGCCGTTGGTCACTTTCTTCACCACCCAGGCGGCAAGCGAGGCGTCCATGTAATCGGAATGACCGGGGAACCAGTCGGCCAGCGCCTTCGCCAGGTCGCGGCCCGTCTCGACGTCGCCCGCCGCGACGAGGGGAAGGACCTCGCGCACCGAGGCGAGCACCCGCTCGTGCTCGTCGACGTGACAGTCGCGCGGCGGAAAGCCGTAGCGCTCCATGAGCTTCTGCTCGGAGGCGAAATGCTCTTCGGCGTGCTGCGCGAACGCGTCGAGCGCCGCCGCGAAATCGCCGTCGGCGGCGCATAGCATGGCGTTGACCCGGGCGGCGAACTCGCGGTGCGTGTCGTCCATAACCTGGTGCCCGACGAGATAGCGGTCGTCCCATTCGAACGCGATTGCGGTGTTTGTGCTCATCGACGTCGTCCGAGTCAGCTGATGCTGGGCGCGAACTTCTCAAAGTGGAATGACGCCGACGTCACGCCGGCCTCCCGCAGATACTGCGAGACCGCCTCGACCATCGGCGGCGGACCGCACAGGTAGATGTCGACGTCGCCGTTGTTGAGGTGCGCCGCCTCGATATGATGCGTGACGTAGCCCTTCTTCGGCTGCTCGCTGTTCGCGTCGACGACGCACACGGCGAACGTGAAGCCGGGAATGCGCTTCGCGAGCGCTTCGAGCTTGTCCGTCTCGACGATGTCGCGGTCGGTGTTCACGCCGTAGAGCAGGTGGATCGGATGCCCGCTGCCGCCCTCGGCGGCGATCTTGTCGAGCATCGCGAGAAACGGCGCGAGCCCGGTCCCGCCGGCGAGCATCAGGATCGGCCGCTGGATCGGCCGCAGGTAGAAGCTCCCGAAGGGCCCCGCCATCGTGATCGTCCCGCCCGGCTTCGCCCGCTGCGTGAGAAAGCCGCTCATGAGTCCGCCCGGCACGTTGCGGATCAGGAACGACACGCTGTCGCGACCGGCCGAGACGGAGCTGAACGAATACGCGCGATGATGCTTCTCTTCGCCCGGCACGTGCAGGTTGGCGTACTGGCCCGGCAGGAACACGAGCTTCTTGAGCGCGTCGCCTTCGAGCACGAGCCCAAACGTGCTCTCCGACAGCCTCTGCACGTCCCGGATCGTCGCGACGTAGTCTTCCTGCTTCGTCTTGCAGACCGCGGAGCTGGCCGAGATGAGCACCACGCAGTCGGTCTTGGGCCGCATCTGGCAGGCCAGCGCGAAGCCGACATCCGCCTCCGCTTGGCTCAGCGCGTCCTCGACGTATTCGCCGAGGTCGTAGCTGCCCGACTCGACCTTGCACTTGCACGTCGAGCACGCGCCCTCCCGGCAGTCCATCGGGATGTTGATGCCCTGGCGGTACGAGGCATCGACGACCGTCTCCGACGGCTTGCAGCTGATGAAGCGCGTGACGCCGTCCTCGAAGTTAAGCGCGATGTTGTAGGTCACCGGCCCTCCCCTTCCTAGGCTGTCAGTCCGATGGCGGTCAGCCCCGCTCGCGCGCAGGCCTCGTCTTCCTCTTCCGAGCCGCCCGACACGCCGATGCCGCCGACCAAGCGTCCCTCGTAGCGGATAGGCAGGCCGCCGCCGAAGCACACCATCCGGGGACGGCGCGGCAAGCCTTCGCGCACCGCGGCGGAGTGCGATTCGAGCGCGCCCATCCATGCGCCCGTCGGAAACCCGAACCCCGCCGCCGTGTAGGCCTTGTCGATGGCGATGTCGATCGAATGCAGGAAGGCGCCGGGCATGCGCAGGAACGCGGCGAGGTTCCCGCCGGCGTCGACGACCGCGACGTTGATCCGAAGCTTCGACTTTTCAGCGTGGCGCACGGCCGCGGCGACCGCCGCGGCCGCCGCTTCCCAGTGCACCACGTCTTGCGATGCGGCGATCCTGGTCACGTGAATACCGAGAGGAAGCGCTCGTTGAGCCTGCGGTCGTGGTAGAAGATCGCCGGGCCCAGGGTCTCGTCGGTCCACGTAATCGGAGGCTTGTCGGGATAGTAGATGTAGCCGCCGGCGAACACCTCGTTGCGGTTGCCCGACGGGTCGAAGAAATAGACCGTCTCGCCGCGGGTGATGCCGTGGCGCGTCGGGCCGATGTCGATCGCCGTCTTCGTGCGCGACAGGATGTCCGCCGCGCGCAGCACCTTCTCCCAGCTGCCGAGCTCGAAGCTCGCGTGGTGGAACTTGCCCTTCACCGGCTGGCGGATGAACGCGACGTCGTGCGCCTTGTTCGAGCACGACAGGAACGCGCCGATCATCAACTTCTTGTCCGGGCCGGCCATCACCTGCTCGGCAAGCCCGAACCCGAGCACTTCCCGGAACAGCTTCACCGTCCCGTCGAGGTCGTCGCCATACAGGAGGCAGTGGTCGAAGCGCGACGGCGAGATGCCTTTCAGGTCGTCCGGCCACGGGTCGGGATTCAAGTTCTCGCCGTCGACCCCGCACTTGTTGCCGACCTTCTCCTTCTCGGCGTAGAGCTCCATCAGATGGCCGGTGGGGATCGTGAAGCGGAAGCGCTCGCCGGTCTTCGGGTGCTCGCCCGCGGCGATCCACGTCATGTCTGTGCACAGGCCGGATTTCTCGATGTCCTGCGCGAGCTTCTTCAGCGTGGCAGGAGAGTCGACCCGCCAGCCCATGTAGTCCATGCCGGCCTCATCGGCTTCGCGCAGCACGACGCTGTGGTGGTCGTGCTCGTCCCAGGCCTTGAGGAACACCCGCTTCGTCTTGTCGTCGCGGGCGGTCTCGATCAGCCCCATCACGTCTTTGTAGTGCTTCAGTGCAGGGCCCATTTCGAGCACACGGATGCAGACGTGCCCGGGGCGCAGTACGCCGGTCAGTGCCATTCAAGCCTCCTTCTTGCGGTCAACGCTTTGCCAGCCCATCGAAAATTCGAATCCCGCCACCCGCTTGGCCACGACGCCGGCGGCGGCGAGCGTGAGGTCGCCCTGCGGATACGTCTTGCACGCGAGGACGTAGCCTTGCGCCAGCTCCTCCTCGCTCACGACGGCGCGGTTCATCTTTCGCGTCGTATAGCGTCCGGCGACGACACGCGCCTTGCATGCGCCGCACCCGCCGTTGCGGCATCCGACGGGAATGCCCTTGCACAGCGCCGCTTCCATCGCCTCCAGCACGTTCGTCTGCGCGTCGCAACGAAAAGTCTCCCCGGTGCCGTCGATCGTGATCCGGAAGTGGGTCATGGGCGCCGCCCCGGCAGACCAGGCGTCAGCCCAGGTCGCCCCCGCCTACCGGAAGCACGGTTCCCGTGATGTACGACGATTCGTCCGACGCCATGAAGAGGATGGGCGCGACTTGTTCTTCGATCGTCCCATAGCGATGCATGAGGCTCGAGCCCTTCGTCTGGTCGACGATCGCCTCGTACCACGACTTCTCCTGCTCCGTTTGCGGCTCGCCGCCGCGCGCCACCTTGCGCGGCGGCGCCTCGGTGCCGCCGGGCGCCGTCGCGTTGATGCGTATCCCGTTCTTCGTCTGCTCCATCGCAAGCGACGCGGTGAGCGCGTTCACGCCGCCCTTCGCCGCCGCGTACGGCGCGCGATTGACCCCCCGCGTGGCGATCGACGACACGTTCACGATCACGCCCCGCTTGCGAGAGACCATGTGCGGCAGCACGGCGCGGCACGACCACAGCGTCGGGAAGAGCGAGCGCCGGATCTCGGCCTCGATCTGCTTCTCCTCGTAATGCTCGTAGGGCTTGGCCCAGATCGTGCCGCCCACGTTGTTGATCAGGATGTCCACGCGCTTCCAGCGCTTGAGCGCTTCGTCCACCATTCCCGCGGCCCCGGCAAACGTCTCGAGGTCCGCTTCGTGCGCCGCGGCCGTGCCGCCCGCCTTGACGATCTCGGCCACGACGCCGTGCACGAGATCGGACCGGTCGACCGCGAGGACGGTGCCGCCTTCCGCCGCCACGCCGATCGCCACGCCACGGCCGATGCCCTGGGCGGCGCCCGTCACGATGACGACCTTTTGCTGGAAGCGCGGATCGCGGCTCATGCTGCGGCGGCGGTCTCGTTCGCCGACGAAAATTTTTCGAACAGGAAGTTCGCGGGCTTGACGCCACAGCCCGCCATCCACTTGCGCACGCCCTCCACCATCGGCGGCGGGCCGCACACGTAGACGTCGACGTCGCCGCCGCGCAGGTCGCCGGCGGCCAGGTGATCGGTGACGTACCCGCAGCGCGCGTGCCCGCTGCTGCCGTCGACGATGACGGTGAAGTAGTCGAAATTCGGCATCGCCTTCTTGAGCTCGTCGAGCTTGGCGAGCTCCACCAGGTCGGCGGTCGTGTTCACGCCGTAGGCGAGCTTGATCGGCTGATCCGTGGGATTGTCCTTCAGCCAGAGCAGCATCGACAGGAAGGGCGCGAGGCCGGTTCCGCCCGCGAGCATCAGGATGGGCCGGATGGTCGGGCGCAGGTAGAAGCTGCCGTAGGGGCCGCTGAACGTCAAGAAGTCCTCGTGATTGGCCTTGCTGCGCATGTACGTGCTCATGAGGCCGTCCGGTACGTCGCGGATGAGGAAGTGCAGCTCGTCGCTATTGGGCGCCGAGCTGAACGAGTACGAGCGCGTCTCCTTGCTGCCGGGCACCTGCAGGTTCACGTACTGGCCCGGCAGGAACGCGAGCGGCTGCTCCGAATGCAGCGAGAACGTGACCGTCGTGGGCGAGCCGCGGTCGATCATCCGGAGGCGTGCGCCGAACGTGCTGACCTCGGTCTTGCAGGCGGCGGAGGATGCCGGCACCTTGATCACGCAGTCGGACAGCGGCTTCATCTGACACGTGAGGACGTAGCCCTGCTTGGCTTCGTCCTCCGTCAGCGCGTCCTCGATGTACTCGCCCAACTTGTACTTGCCGCTCTCGCAGCGGCACTTGCAGGTGCCGCAGGCGCCGTCGCGGCAATCGAGCGGGATGTTGATCTTGACCTTGTACGCGGCATCGGCCACGAGCTCGGCCGCCTCGCACTGGATCATGCGCGTGACGCCATCCTCGAATTGCAGCGCAATGTTGTACGCCATGGAATGTCCTCGCGAATCGGCGCCGGTCAGAGGTGGTAGACGTCGAGCATGTGGTGAATGTAGTCGTTCTTGAGCACGACGTACTTGCTCTTGATGAGCGGCTTCGGCCCGCTGGTGTCGATCTTGTAGCGGGACGTGCCGAAATACACGTCGACGATGTGATAGCGGAAGCTGTGCGTGGTCCAGTTGAAGCACACCTCGACCGACTTGTCGTCTTGCGATAGCACCTCGACGTTGCTGATCGATCGGTTGTAGCGCGTGTCGGGCACCGTGGCGCTCGAGCGTTCCGTCTCGATACGGAACACCCGGTCCTCCAGCCCCTGCTTGTTGGGGTAGTAGATGAGCGACACCTCGTTCTGCGGGTCGGTCGTCAGCTTGTCGTCATCGTCCCACGACGGCATGAAATAGCTCGCGTCGTCGGCGTAGCACGCGAGCCAGTCGGCCCAGCGCTTCTCGGCCTGCGCGCGCGCTTCCTGGTACAGAAATGCCTGCAGGGCCTCATATGAGAGCATTTAGTCACCTCCGTTGGCGCGTTCGGCTGCGTAGCCCTTCTTCATCGCCTCGAGCCAGTACTTGTGCTGCTCCGTATACAGGCCTTCGTCCTCGGTCTTGATGCCGCTCAGTTCGGGCTTGAGGCCGATGAGATCGGCGCTGTCGTCGGGCCCCTTGACCCAGTGCGTCGCGCCGCGGCACATGTCGTTCCACTTGACGGCGCGCGCGTTGAACCCGTGCTGGCACGAGCGGAATTCCTCGAGGTCGTCGGGCGTGGCCATCCCGGTCGCATTGAAGAAGTCCTCGTACTGCCGCAGCCTGCGAGCCCGCGCATCGGGAGGCTCGCCCTTGGGCGCGATGCAGTAGATGGTGGCCTCGCTCTTGTTCACGGATAGCGGCCGCACGACGCGTATCTGCGAGCTGAACTGGTCCATGAGGTAGACGTTCGGATACAGGCACAGGTTGCGCGACTTGCGCAGCATCCAGTCGGCCTTGGCCTCGCCGAATTTCTCGACCCATTCGGCCCGCTTGGCGAAAAGCGGGCGGTCCTCCGGATTGGACCAGTTCGTCCACAGCAGCATGTGGCCGTTCTTGAACGAATAGGACCCGCCGCCCTGCTTCGCCCAGGCGCCGGCGTTCATGGCCTTCACGTTGTCGACCTTGCCGTCCGCGCTGCGCCGCGCGGTGGTCGCCGCGTAGTTCCAGTGCACCGCCGACACGTGATAGCCGTCGGCGCCGTTCTCCGCCTGCAGCTTCCAGTTGCCGTCGAACGTATAGGTCGACGATCCGCGCAGCACCTCGATGCCTTCGGGCGCCTGGTCGACGATCATGTCAATGATCTTGGCGGCCTCGCCCAGATGATCCCTGAGCGGAACGACGTTCGGATTGACGCTGCCGAACAGGAAGCCGCGGTAGCTGTCGAACGCGCCGAGCTTGACCAGGTCGTGGCTGCCCTCGCAGTTGAAGCTCGGCGGGTATCCGGCCTCCGGCGACTGGTCCTTCACCTTGAGCAGCTTCCCCTTGTTGTTGAAAGTCCACCCGTGGAACGGGCAGGTGAAGCTCGACCGGTTGCCCTTCTTGAACCTGCACAGGATCGCGCCGCGATGCGTGCAGGTGTTGGCGAGGGCGTTGAGCTGACCGTCCTTGCTGCGGGTGATGACCACCGGCTGGCGGCCGATGAACACCGTGAAGAAGTCGTTCACGTTGGGTATCTGGCTCTCGTGCGCGAGGTACACCCAGTTGCCCTCGAAGATGTACTTCATTTCGAGCTCGAACAGCGCCTCGTCCGTGAACGCCGAGCGGTCCAGCTGATATATCTGCTTGACCGGATCCTCGTGCAGCATCGACTCGAGCCTGGCCATTCCGGCACCGTTACCTCGTTGCGTTTGCATCGCGCTCTATCTCCTGATGAACGTGGAATCTGGCCTCGCTTCGCGCGCGACGGCCGGCGCGGGCGCCGCGCGCCCGTGCCAATGATTGGACCAACGATTCCGCGCAGCTACCCGCTAACGGCAGGGCTGCGCGGCAAACAAGGCTGGGTCAAACGTGGCTTCCTCCGTGGCAATGAACGGAAAGCGACTTCCGGGGGCGCGCATCGCGGCGGCTATCGAGCGCCGTCGAGCAGATGATCCATTGGCGAGCCCTGAAGAGGTGCATCAGCACACGGCGTGCCAGTATCGACACGCGTTGCTTCGACAAAAGCCCCGTCATAGTGCAATGACCCTCGCCTCCGTGCGGGCTCGCCTCGGGGAACGCGAGTATTCTGCATCAAATCATCGATATTCCTGGAGTCTTCCCGCTGTCCTTTGCATCAACTCGTGCACGTCGCAGCGGGCGTTCGCTCCGATCCGGCGTATGCTGTGCCTTGCATCACCTTCGAGGCGGATCGCCAAACGGTACGGTCTCACGCGGATTGGCATGCCCCGTGCTCGCGCTGCGCCGGATAACCACAACGATCATTTGATGCACCGCCGGGTGCTTCGAGGAGGAAGAACGTCATGAATGGCGCGAAGCGACCCGCGCTGCCCGAGGGGCATCTTCCGGTGGTCAAAGAACCCGCCGCGGTGGTCGATGGGGTGCGGTTCCCGGACTTGGCCGACCTCATGGAGCGACTGCACTTCTCCACGAGCGACGGCCGAATCTGGCTCGACGATCAGCGCATGCTCCTGGTTCACGCGAAAGCGCTGGGATCCTTGCGCCGCGAGCTGATCGAGCTGCTCGGCATGGACGTCGCCCGGGGCCTGTTAACCCGCATGGGCTACCGTGCCGGCGCCCTCGATGCGCAGATGGCGCGCCGGGTGCGGCCGAAGACCTCCGTGCAGGACATCTTCCTCGTCGGGCCGCAGATGCACTGCCTCGAGGGCATCGGGCTGTCGGAAGCCGTGCGCCTCGAGTTCGACGTCGAGAAGGGCACGCATTACGGCGAGTTCATCTGGACGAGCCCAATCGAAGACGAGGAGCACATCCGCCACTTCCCCGTCGGCACGGAGCCCGCGTGCTGGATGCAGATCGGCTACGCCTCCGGGTTCACGACGGAGTTCATGGGGCGCCCCGTGCTCTACCGTGAGATCGAATGCCAGTCGATGGGACAGACGGCCTGCCGGATCGTCGGCAAGGTCGTCGAGGATTGGGGCGACGACGCCGCATCGGACCTGCGCTTCATGATGCCGGCGATGTACACCCGGGCGTTGCCCTCGCCGGGACCGCGCTCCGCCGCCCCGGTCACGTTGCCCTCCTCGCAGGCGATGCCGGACATCGGCGATCTCGTCGGGATCTCCCCCGGGTTCAACTCCGTGCTTCATTCGGTGAGGCTGGTGGCCCCGACGCAGGCAACGGTGCTGTTCCTCGGCGAGAGCGGCGTCGGGAAGGAGGTGTTCGCCCGCACGCTGCATCGCCTGAGCGCGCGCGCCGAGAAGCCGTTCGTGGCGTTGAGCTGCGCGGCGATCCCCGAAACACTCATCGAGTCGGAGCTGTTCGGCGTGGAGCGCGGGGCGTATACCGGCGCGATCCAGAGCCGGCCGGGACGCTTCGAGCGCGCCGACGGCGGCACGCTCTTCCTCGACGAGATCGGCACGCTCTCCGCAAGCGCACAAGGCAAGCTCCTGCGGGCGCTCCAGGAAGGCGAAATCGAGAGGCTGGGCGATACGCATACGCGCCACGTGGACGTGCGCGTGATGGCCGCGACCAATCTGGATTTGCGCGAGGAGGTCCGGGCCGGGCGCTTCCGCGAGGACCTGTTCTTCCGCTTGAACGTCTTCCCGATTCGCATCACGCCGCTGCGCGAGCGGCGCGAGGACATCCCGCTCCTCATGACGCATTTCCTCGCCAAGTTCAACCGGCTGCACGGCCGCCGCCTGACCGGGTTCACGCAGCGCGCCGTCGACGCGATGCTGTCTTACGATTGGCCGGGGAACATCCGGGAAGTCGAGAACGTCGTCGAGCGCGGCGTGATCCTCGCCGCGGAAAGCGGCGCCATCGACACGCCGCACCTTTTCACGAGCGGCGAAAAGATGGGCGACAAGCGATTCGCGCTCGACCGGGAAGGCAAGCTCGTGCGAAGCGATGCGTCGCAGCTGCTCGCGGGCGAGGGTTCCGACGATAGCGTTACCAAGGTCACCCAGGGCATCGCCGAGCTCCTGTCCGGGCAGGGCAACGGCAATGCCAAGGTCTCGCTGGACGAGCTCGAGACGCTGCTTCTCAAGAAGGCGGTCGAGAAGGCGCACGGCAACGTCGCCGCAGCCGCACGCCTGCTCGGCATCACGCGGCCGCAGATGGTGTACCGCCTCAAGACCCGGGGCATCGGACACGAGGCCGAGTAGCGCAACCCCAAAATATGCCCGCCGCGCGTCTGTTCTCCCATCTCGAGCCGCCCCCGCGCCCCGCGCCTGGGCTGCGCAAGCTGCTCGCCGACTTCGGTCCGACCTACGCGGCCAACGGGTTCATCGGCTGGGTGTTCTCCGCGACCGCGCCGGTCGCGATCATTCTCGCGGTCGGTACGCAGGGCGGGCTGAGCGAAGCGGAGCTCGCCTCCTGGATCTTCGGCGTGTTCTTCATCAACGGCCTCATCACTATCCTCTTCTGCTGGTTGTATCGGCAGCCGCTCGCGTTCTTCTGGACGATACCCGGGACGGTCCTTGTAGGTCCGGCGCTTGCACACCTGCGCTTTCCCGAGGTCGTCGGCGCCTTCTATGTCACCGGCGTGCTGATGCTCGTGCTGGGAGCGACGGGATGGGTGCGCCGGGCGATGCTCGCTGTTCCGATGCCGATCGTGATGGGCATGGTCGCCGGCGTTTTCCTGCGCTTCGGCCTCGATCTCATCCGAGCGCTGCACAACGACATCGCCATCGCCGGACCCATGGTTGCCGCGTTCTTTGTGCTGACCGCGCTCCCCGCGATCGGCCGCCGCATGCCGCCGCTTATCGGTGCCCTGCTCGTCGGCGCGGCGGCGACCGTCCTGCTCGGCCGCATGGACGCGGCGTCGCTGGGCGCATTCCAGCTGGCGCGTCCGGTCGTCCAGGCGCCCGTGTGGTCGTGGCCCGCGCTGATCGAGCTCGTGGTGCCCCTCGCGATCACGGTCCTCGTGGTGCAGAACGGCCAGGGCATCGCCGTGCTGCGGGCCGTGCGGCACGAGCCGCCCATCGACGCCATCACCGTGGCCTGCGGCGTCGGCGCCGTCGCCAGTGCCGCCGTGGGCGCGGTGTCCACTTGCCTGACGGGACCCACCAACGCGATCATCACCTCCTCGGGCGAGCATTCGCGGCAGTACACGGCCGGGATCTTCACGGGGGTGCTCGCCGTCGCGTTCGGGCTGCTGGCCCCCGCCTTCACCCGCCTCATGCTGAACGCGCCGAAGGCCTTCATCATGGTCCTCGCGGGCCTCGCGATGCTTCGGGTGCTGCAAAGCGCGTTCACCGCGTCGTTCAAGGACCGCTTCACGCTCGGGGCGCTCGTGAGCTTTCTGGTCACGGTCGCCGATATCGGGCTCTTGAACATCGGCGCCGCCTTCTGGGGGCTGGTTGCCGGGTTTGCGATCTCGTGGCTCATGGAGCGCCAGCATTTCGAGCTCGATTGACCACTTCGATCGAAGTGTTGCGCGCAGTTCCACGTTCTGTCATTTTTCGAGGAGGAAGCGATGGCCAAGTTCATCATGCTGGGAAAGTGGACCGACCAGGGTGTCCGCAACGCCAAGGACACGGTCAAGCGCTCGCGCGCCGTGCGCGAGCAGTTCGCCAAGCTCGGCGTGAATGCGCGCGAGTTCTTTTGGACGATGGGCGAGTACGACGTCGTGCTGACCTTCGAGGCTCCGGACGACGAGACGATGATGCGCGCCACGCTGTCCGTGGCGATGGAAGGCTATCTGCGCACCCAAACGCTGCGCGCGTTGAGCGACCAGGAGATGGAGCGCGTCATCGCGAGCCTGCCCTGACGAGATCAGCGAATGACGTGGGACCCTGCCATCGGAGCCTACGCGCCCGCCGAGCCGCTCGCGCAAGTGGTCCCGCGCGGCGCCCTGACGCAACCCGAGGTGGAGCTTCTGCGCCTGCTGTCGCTCGGGATGACGAACAAGGAGATCGCCGCCCAACTCGCCACCACCGTCCCGATGATCAAGTGGCGCGCCAATCGCGTGTTCGGGAAGCTGCACGTACAGAATCGCGTACAGGCCGCCGTGCGCGCCGGTCAGCTGGCGGCGCCGGCGTCCTTCGAAGCGAAGCTCGCGCCGCCGGGCCCGATGCCCGAATCCTTGCGCAGCGCCGAGCGCCGAATCCTCGAGCTGCTCGCGTTCGGCCTCACGAACCGGCAGATCGCGGCAAGCCTCGGGATCAAGCCCGGCACGGTGAAATGGTACATGCGCGAACTCTTCGGCAAGCTGCAGGTGCGCAATCGCATCGAGGCCCTCGCGCGTGCACGGCAGCGCGACTGGCTCTGAGGCCGCGGGCCTATCGGCCGAACCTGTGCAGCTCGATGCGCGACGCGTGCGTCGCGAGGTAGACCTCGCGCAGGAAGCACGTAAGCCCGCCCACGAGCGCGATCATGGCGCCCACGAACAGCACGCCGGCCAGCCAGCGCAAGTCGGCGGCCAGGAATTCGTCGGCAAAAAGCGTCACGATGCACAGGCAGATGAGCAGCGCCGCGCCCGTGCAAAGGTTGATCGCCCAGCTCGCGAGCACGCGCCGGCGCTCGAGAACCACGACCTCGCTTCGCGCCTCGGCGAGCGCCTCGACCAGGAGTGTGCTCGATCGCTGCTCGAGGTCGCGTGCGCGGTCGATGATGCGCGCGAGGCGCCCCGCCATCACCGCCAGCAGCCCCGCGACGCCCGAGAGCAGGAACACCGGAGCCACCGCGAGCTGGATGGCATGCTGGATGATCGGTACGGCTTCGCTGGTCGCCATGGCGAAATCCTAGCGCAGGTTACAGATCGCGTGCGTCGTCGAACGTCGCGACCCAGGCCGGGCGGTAGACGACCGCCAGCGTGAGCAGCATCCCGGTGAGCGTCCCCTCGCCGAGTGCAAGCATAAGCGCGATCAGCGCGAACTCGCTCCACCCGACCGCAGGCGCAGGAGTGCTCGCCTGCGCGACCGCTGCGCCCGCGAGCGACCCGGCGAAGAAGGAGGCGGCCGCGCCGACAAACGCGACGCCGAAGAACCACGCGAAAGGATTGCGCGGCAGGAAGCGGCGCACCAGCGCGAGGAAGCCCCACTGCACGGCCACCGGGATCGCGACGAGCGTGATGAACACGAGGCCCGCGTCCGCGACCGGCGCCACGCGAAGCGCGGTCGTGATCGCCACGACCACGGCGCCGCCGACCAGCGCGAGTGGCGCACCCGCCGACAGGCACAGGCCGCCCATGCCGAGGAAGTGCAGCGACACGCCGCCCACCGCGGCGCGCGCGGACCACAGTACGACGAGCAGGAAGACCGTCCCCAGGTGCGCGTGCGAAGCCGCCGGAAGCAGCACGCGCGTCCAGTCGGCACGACGCGCCGCGAGCCCCGCGATCGCCGCCGCGGCGAACCAGGCGACGGCGGACCAGAAGGTATCGATGGAGGCGTTGGCAGGGTCCACGCCCGAAGGTCCTCTGTACGACCCCTTGATCCTGTAGTCCGACCCTTGAAGCGAAATCAAGGTACGACGACGACCTTGCCCACGACCTTCCGCGCGGCCATGTCCATCAGCGCCTGCGGCGCCTGGTCGAGCGAATACCGCTTCGATACGAGCGGCTCCATTCTTCCGTCGGCGACCGCGGTGATGAGCTCGGCCATCTCCTTGCGCGCCCGGTCCGGCTCGCGCTTGTGGAAGTCGCCCCAGAAAACCCCGACGATCGAGGCGCCTTTCAGGAGCGGCAGGTTCCACGGAATCGCCGGGATCGCGCCCGCCGCGAACCCGATCACGAGATGCCGGCCGCGCCATCTGATCGAGCGAAACGCGGGCTCCGAGAATTTTTCCCCTACGGGATCGTAGATGACGTCGGGACCCTTGCCGTCGGTCAAGCGCTTGATGCCCTCGCGCAAGTCCTCGCTGGCGTAATCGATGAGCCCGTCCGCGCCGTGCGCTTGGCACACGGCGAGCTTCTCGGCGGACGATGCGGCGGCAATGACGCGGGCGCCTGCGAGCTTGCCGATCTCCACGGCCGCAAGTCCGACGCCGCCGGCGGCGCCGAGCACCAGCAACGTCTCCCCCGCCGCCAGCTGCGCGCGATCGCGAAGGGCGTGCCACGACGTGCCGTACACCATGGGCAGCGAAGCACCGACCTCGAAGGACACGGCAGCGGGAAGCGGATAGCAGGCCGAAGCCGGCACGACCAGCTCCTCCGCGAAGCATCCCCACAGAGGAAGGCAGGCAACTCTCGCCCCGAGCGCGAGGCCGCTCACGTTCGCGCCGAGCGCGACGACTTCGCCCGCGGCTTCCGCGCCCGGGGAGAACGGGAGCGCCGGCTGAATCTGGTACTTCTTCTGAATGAGCAGGACATCCGGATAGTTCACGCCGGCGGCGCGCACCCGCACGCGCACCTCCCCGGGTCCCGGCTTCGGAACCGGCAGGTCCTCGATGACCAGCATCGAAGGTCCGCCCCATTCCCTGCAAACGACGGCTTTCATCGATCGATTCCCAAGCGCGGATGAAGGGTACGCATGAAAAATACTACCGCGTCGATCGGCGCCCGTGCACTCCGCATGATGGCGCCGCGAGGGCCGACCAGGCCGTGTACGATTGCCGCATGCATCCAAACGACCAGGGCTCGCTCCGGCGGAGTGCGAGATGAGCTCGTTATTGCTGATGCGGCACGGCCAGGCCCGATTCGGCGCCGCGCACTACGACCTTCTCACCGAGTTGGGCGAGCGCCAGGCGGTCGAGACCGGCGCCCATTTCGCGCGAGCCGGCAGCGGATTCGACGAGGTGCAGATTGGCCCGAAGCGGCGGCACGCGTCCACCGCCGCGGGCGTGCTCGGCCAGCTGCGCCACGCGCCCGCGCCGATCATATCGGTCGCGCTCGACGAGTTCGCCGAAGCGACCGAGATCATGCAGGCGGCGCCGGACGTATGCGGCGTGACCGCGGAGGGGATCGCAGCGCTGCCGAGGGTCGAGCAACTGCGCCACTACGACACGACGATCGAGGCGTGGATGCATGGGCGCGTGCGCCTCGCCGGCCGCCCGAGCGCGGCCGCGTTTCGCGCCGAGGTCGCGCGCTGGCTGCGCGAGGTGGTGGCGCGGCCGGTTCGCAGCCAGCGCCTGCTGATCGTCACCTCCGCAGGGGTCGTCGCAGCGGTGGTTGCCGAGGTGCTCGATGTGCCCGTCGAGCGCATGACGCAGTTCACGCGCGTCCTGCGCAATGCGTCGTTGACGGAGATCGCATTTTCCGCCGGCCGCGTGTCGCTCGTGAGCTTCAACGGCGTGGCGCACCTGCCGGCGGAACTCGCGACGGGGATGTAGTCGCCAGGAGCGAAGTCGCCTTCGCCGCAAGACCCGGGTACGATGCCGAAAAATGACCCTGCTCGATCGACGGCGGAAGCTTTGGAGTGAGGTCGCCTCCGGCCGGCCGTGGCGCGATCGTGCAATCGTCCTTGCCTACGCCGTCGGTACCGGCCTCGTCGTGGTCGCGTTCACGCTGCTGGCCGAGGTAGCGAGCGCCGGCTTCGAGACGCTCGTAGCCTTTGGCGTCCCGGGCAAAGTGGCGACCCTCGCGTGGACGCCGCTCGTGACGGTAGCGTTGCTGTGGTGCACGCTGAAATTCGCGCCCGGCGCACAGGGCTCGGGCATCCCGCAGGTCGTCGCGGCGCTCGACGACGATCTGCCTGCGCGGGAGCAATCCCGTCTCGTTTCGCTCCGCATCGCAGTGTGGAAGATCGTTCTCGTATCGGGCGGGCTGCTTGCAGGCCTGTCGATCGGACGCGAAGGCCCCACCGTCCAGGTCGGCGCGGGGGTCATGCAGCACGCCGGTCGCTGGCTCGGGCCGAGCTCCGCCATCGATGCGCACGATCTCATGGTCGCGGGAGCGGCCGCCGGCATCGCCGCTGCGTTCAACACGCCCCTTGGCGGCATCATCTTCGCGCTCGAGCAACTGTCGCGCCGGCGCAGCTTCTCGCACACCGGGCTCGTGATCACCGCGATCGTGCTCGCGGGCCTCGTGGCGGTCTCCGCATTCGGCAACGCGACGTACTTCGGCGAATTGCGGGTACAGGCGCTCGACTGGTCATATCTTCTTCCCGGCTGTGCGGTGGCCCTGGCGTCCGGACTGAGCGGCGGACTGTTCTCGCATCTCATCGTGGCATCAGCGCGAGGGGCGTCCGGGCCGTTGGCGCGTTTGCGCGCGTTGCGGCCCTTCGCATTCGCTGCCGCCTGTGGCCTCGTCGTGGCGATCATCGGTCTCGCGAGCGGCGGGGCTACCGCAGGTGCGGGCTACGCTCCCACTCGCGCCCTGCTCGAAGGAGGCGTCGAGCCCCCGGCGATCTACACCGTTCTCAAGCTCTGCGCGACGTGGATCTCCGCGTGGTCGGGCGTTCCCGCAGGCGTCTTCGCTCCTTCGCTTGCGATCGGCGCGGGCGTTGGTCGCGACGTGGCGGCAATCGCAGGGTTCGCGGGCGACAGATCGATACCGCTGATCGCGCTCGGCATGGTCGGCTTTCTCGCGGCGTCGACGCAGGGACCGCTCACCGCGTTCATCATCGTCATGGAAATGGTGTCGGGGCACGCGATGGTGCTGAGCCTGATGGCCACGGCTTTCCTGGCGAGCGGCGTGTCGCGCCTGTTGACGCCGCCTATGTTCAGCGAGCTCGCCGCAGTGATGATCGCCTCTCTCCGCATCCGCGGCCCCCAGGACGCGCCTTCCGAGCTCGATGGCGGCGCCGCCCAGGGTCCCCGCGACGAGGCGCCGTGACCAGGCGGGGCGGCGCGAAGTCGCACGCGCCGCCCGCCCGCTGAGCGTCTTCGCTCGATCGGGGCGTTCGCATCGTAGCGACTCGCCGGGTCGGACTCGGCGAACGCGGTAACATCGTGAACACGTCGCGCACCGGCGCCTTCGCCGCCGCGCCCGCTCACGCTTTCGAGAGGCTCGCTTGGCCCGAGGCAACTACGAAGAAGCGTCGATCCGCGTACTGAAGGGACTGCAGCCCGTCAAGGAGCGGCCCGGCATGTACACGCGGACGAACGACCCGACGCACATCGTCCAGGAAGCGATCGACAACGCGGCCGACGAGGCGCTCGGCGGCTTCGCCACGCGCATCGACGTCACCGTGCATGGCGACCACTCGGTGACCGTCGAGGACGATGGCCGCGGCATCCCCGTGGGCCCTCACCCGGAGGAAAAGGTGTCCACGCTCGAAGTCGTGTTCACCCGCCTGCATGCCGGCGGCAAGTTCGACAAGCGCGACGGCCGCGGCCCCTACGCGTTCTCCGGCGGCTTGCACGGGGTCGGCGTGTCGGTGACCAATGCGCTTTCGAAGCGGCTCGAGGTGGAGGTCAAGCGCGAGGGCAGGGTTCACCGCATCGTCTTCGCCAACGGCGACGTCGCCGAAAAGCTGAAGGTGATCGGCACTGTCGGGCCGCGCACGGCGGGTACGTCGATTCGCATCCATCCGGACCCGAAATACTTCGACGCGCCCACCGTATCGCTGCCCGATCTGACGAGGCTGCTGCGCGCAAAGGCGGTGCTGCTGCCGGGCGTGAAGGTGAGCCTCCACGTCGAAAAAGGCAGGGATCGCAAGGTTCAGACCTGGTCGTACCCCAACGGGCTCACCGGCTATCTCGAAGAGATCTCGGAGGGCGAAGAGCCCGTGGCCCCGATCTTCGAAGGCGCGACGTACTGCGGCAAGCCGAACGAAGGCGACACGTTCGCCGAAGGCGAAGGCGCGGCGTGGGCGTACGCGTGGTACGAGGATAGCCGCGGCGAAGGCGAAAGCTACGTCAACCTCATTCCCACCGCGGCGGGCGGCACGCACGAAGCCGGCCTCCGTTCCGGCCTGTTCGAAGCGGTCAAGTCGTTCGTCGACCATCACGGCCTGCTCCCGCGTGGGGTGCGGCTGCAGACCGAGGACGTCTCGGCCAGGCTGCGCTACGTGCTGTCGGCGCGCATCCTCGATCCGCAATTCCAGGGCCAGGTGAAGGAGAAGCTCACGAGCCGCGACGCGCTCAAGCTCGTCGCGCAGATCGTGAAGGATCCGCTCGAGGTCTGGCTCAACAGCCACGTCGACTACGGCAAGCGCATCGCCGAGATCGCGATCTCGCAGGCGCTCGCGCGTATGAAGTCTGCGCAGAAGGTCGAGAAGAAGAAGGGCTCGGGCGTGGCGGTGCTTCCCGGCAAGCTCACCGATTGCGAATCGGACGACGTCGCACGCCGCGAGCTGTTCCTGGTCGAAGGCGATTCGGCCGGCGGCTCCGCGAAGCTCGCGCGCGACAAGCAATACCAGGCGATCCTGCCGCTGCGCGGCAAAGTGCTCAACACGTTCGAAGTCGATCGCGACCGCCTCTTCGCCAACAACGAGGTGCACGACATCGCGGTGGCGATAGGCGTCGATCCGCACGACGCGGGCGCGCAGCCCGACCTTTCCGGATTGCGCTATTCGAAGGTCATCGTCATGGCCGACGCCGACGTCGACGGCAGCCACATCAAGGTCCTCCTCCTCACGCTGTTCTTCCGGCACTTTCCCCGCCTCGTCGAGCGCGGCCACATCTGTGTCGCGCATCCCCCGCTCTATCGCATCGACGTCCCCGCGCAAGGCAAGCAGCGCCCTGCGCGCAAGCTCTACGCCCTGGACGACGCCGAGCTCGAGGCGATCGAGGATCGCCTGACCAAGGAAGGCGTGAAGCCGGGTTCCTGGTCCGTGGGGCGCTTCAAAGGCCTGGGCGAGATGAATCCCGAGCAGCTATGGGAGACGACCATGAATCCGGAGACGCGCCGTGTGGCCGCGGTGCGCGTCGCCCCCGGGGAGAACGACGCCGCGCAACGCGTCTTCGCCAAGCTCATGGGCAAGTCCGAGGCGGCGAGCCGCCGCGAGTGGATGGAAGAGTTCGGCAATCGCGTCGAAGTGGATGTGTAGACGCTGAATGGCAAAGCGCCGCAAATCGACGGACGCCGACGAGCGCAGCGGCGAGCTCTTCGCAGACGACGTCGCCGCCGGCGACTCGCTTCCTCCCGACGACGACACGTCGCTGCCGCTCGCCGACTTCGCCGAGCGCAGCTATCTCGAGTACGCGATGAGCGTGGTCACGGGGCGCGCGCTGCCGGACGTCGCCGACGGCCAGAAACCGGTGCAGCGGCGCATCCTCTACGCGATGCACGAGCTCGGGCTCTACGTGCCTGCCCGGCACGTCAAGTCCGCGCGCGTCGTCGGCGACGTGCTCGGCAAGTACCATCCGCACGGCGACGTCGCCGCGTACGACGCGCTGGTGCGCCAGGCGCAGGACTTCACGCTGCGCTATCCGCTGATCGACGGCCAGGGCAACTTCGGTTCGCGCGACGGCGACAACGCCGCCGCGATGCGCTACACCGAGTGCCGGCTGACACCCATCGCCGAGCTCCTGCTCACGGAGATCGACCAGGACACGGTCGACTTCGTCGCGAATTACGACGGCGCATTCAAGGAGCCGAAGCTCCTGCCCGCGCGCCTGCCGATGCTGCTCGCCAACGGCGCCTCGGGCATCGGCGTCGGAATGGCGACCGACATCCCGCCGCACAACCTGCGCGAGCTGGCTCACGCGATCGTCGCCACGATCCGCAATCCCTCGATCGACGTGGCGGGGCTCCTGCAGATCCTGCCCGGCCCCGATCTTCCGGGGGGCGGCCAAATCATCTCCTCGCCCGAGGATATCCGCGACGTGTACGAATCGGGCCGCGGCAGCCTGCGTGTGCGCGCGCGGTGGAAGCTGGAGGACCTCGCGCGCGGCCAATGGCGCATCGCCTTCACCGAGCTGCCCTTCGGCGTGTCCTCGAAATCGGTGCAGGAGGACGTCGAGCGGATCGTCAACCCCAGGCCGAAAGAGGGCAAGAAGTCGCTGTCGCAGGACCAGGTCAACCAGAAGGCGCTGTTCGCCGACGCGCTCGACACGATGCGCGACGAGTCCGACAAGAGCTCGCCCGTGCGGCTCGTGTTCGAGCCACGCTCCAGCCGCCAGGAACCGCAGGAGTTCGTCGATCTGCTGCTCGCCAACACCAGGCTCGAAGCGACGCTGCCGGTCAACCTCGTGATGCTCGGCCGCGACGGCCGGCCGCGCTCGAAGAACCTGAAGCAAGCCATCGACGAGTGGATCGAGTTCCGCTTCACGACCGTCACGCGGCGTACGAAGCATCGGCTCGGTGAAGTCGACCGGCGCATCCACATTCTCGAAGGGCGGCAGAAGGCGCTTCTCGCGATCGACAAGGTCATCCGAATCATCCGCAAGGCCGACGATCCGAAAGCCGACCTGATCGCGGAATTCGGCCTCACCGACGTCCAGGCCGACGACATTCTCGAGATCCGGCTGCGCCAGCTCGCGCGGCTCGAGGGCATCAGGATCGAGAGCGAGCTCAAGGCGCTCGACACGCAGCGCAAGGGGCTGAAGCGCATCCTCGGCGACGCCAAGGCGTTGTCCGAGCTCGTCGTGACCGAGATCGAAGCCGACGCGGCGAAGTACGGCGACGCACGCCGCACGCAAATCGAAGCGGCGGCCTCGCCTGTGCTCGTGCGCACGGTTCCCGACGAGCCGATCACGGTGACGCTGTCGCGCAACGGCTGGATCCGCTCGCGCCAGGGCCACGGCCTCGATGCGGCGCCGTTCACGTACAAGGCGGGCGACGCCGCGCTCGCCGTCATGGAGACGCGCACGATCCATCCGATCGTGATCCTCGACACGAGCGGCAGGGCGTACACGATCCGCGCCTCCGACGTTCCCGGAGGCCGCGGCGACGGCAGCCCGGTGACGACGTTGATCGACGTCCAGCCCGGCGCCAAGATCGCGCAAGCGATCGTGGGCGAGCCCGAGCGCAGGTTCCTGGTCGCAGGCAGCGGCGGCTACGGCTTCATCGCCACGCTCGAGGACATGGTCTCGCGCGTGAAGGCCGGGAAAGCGTTCATGACGCTCGAAGCATCGGAGACGCCGCTCGCGCCCGTGCCGCTTACGGAGGGCCTCGATCACGTCGCGGCGCTGTCGGAAAAAGGCAAGCTGCTCGTGTTCCCGCTCGACGAGATGCGCGCGGTCGCGCGCGGCCGCGGCGTGATGATCATGCGTCTCGACGCGGGCGACCGGCTCGCTGCGGTGGCACTCGCAACGGGCGAGCGCGTCGCGCTGCGCGGAATCCAGCGCGGCAAGGATGCGGTGGTCGCGATCGAGGGCGACGAGCTTGCCCGTCACCGGCTTCGCCGCGCGCGCAAGGGCTACCTCCTCGCGCGAAGGTTCAAGCCGAGCGGATTCGCCTGAGGCCCGGAAAT
>DATJXV010000015.1:0-42995 GCA_035499955.1 Casimicrobiaceae bacterium | reverse complement strand
AGGCGGTCGCGCTTCGAAACCGCCTCGACGCCCAGCGCGATGGGGCCTTGGCGCCGTACAAGGACCGGATGGTTCTCGTCGCCGGCAAGGCGCGCTTCACGCCGGACGGGTTTCAGATGACCGAGCGCGGTCTCACGTATCTCGACGCACCCGATTCCGGCGACGGCCGCGTGCCCATCGAAAGCGCGCGCATCGCCGCCGTCAGGACGTGGCAGGCCGATTGCGCGCACGGCGACTTGTCGTCCTTCAGCAGCGCCTTTGCGGCGTACGCCGAGCTGCTCGAGACGGGCGAGACCGACTTGCTTCCGCAAATGCCGGACGTCGCCGCCGCCGCGCGCGCAGCGGCGGCCGCGGACACGCGCATCCCGAACCGACCCTCGCGTGCGCCGTCGTCGAGCCAACCTCCGGCATCCGAAAGCGACGTCGTCGCCGCGCCCGGCGCGCGTCCGCGCGCCGGGCGCACGGCGAGCGGTACCGCGCTTTCGATGAGCGTCATCCACGGCGACCTGATGTTCGTGCGCCAGCCGCTTCTGCTCGGGCACTACCGGTCGCTGCGCCTCACCGGCACGGAGAGCGTCGTGGACGGGCTCCTCGGCCGCGCCATGAGCACGTCGCTTGCCGTGGGCAACTATCCCGATAGGCCGGGCACCCATGAGGTGTTTCTCAACCGCAGCGTCTACCGCGACAACCCGCTCCAGCTGCCGCGACCGCAGGCGGCGATCGTCGTCGGCCTCGGAGCCGAGAGCACGATCACGGCGAACGAGCTCGTCGATTCGGTGCGCCAGGGTGTCGCGGCGTGGTCGCGCCGCCTGACGGAAATGCGGGAAGGCGCCCCGGCGGTATTCGAGCTCGCTTCCACCCTGCTCGGCAGCGGGGGCGTGCGCATCACCGTGGGCGAGTCGGCGCGGCTCATCGCGCAGGGCGTGCGCGAGGCCAACGCTCGACTCGCGGACGCCGGCCTGCCGGTGGTTGGGCATCTTCATCTCATCGAGCTGTATCTCGACCGCGCCGGCGACGTCTGGCGCGCGCTGCAGGTGCAAGTCGCCGCGGCGCCTGCCGACTACGAGCTGCGCGAGCCCGTGAAGTCCAGCATCGGGGGGCTGCCGCGGCTGCTCGATTCGGGATACCGCGGCGCGGCGTACGACTTCGTTTCCGCGGTGACGATGCAAGGACCGCAGGGCGAGACGAAGATCGCGTACACGCTCGACACCAAGCGCGCGCGCAGCGAGGTGCAGGCGCAGCAGACGCAGGTCGCGCTCGTGCGCAACCTGCTTGCCGTGGCCTCGCCTGACGACACCGTCGACACCGAGATCGGCCGCACGCTGTTCCGGCTCCTCGTGCCGATCGAGATGGAGCCGTTCCTGAGCGGCACGATGGACATGCAGCTCGAGGTCGACGACGGTACCGCCGGCATCCCCTGGGAGCTCCTGGACAACGGCGCGCCTACCGGGCCCGGCGCGCGGCCATGGGCGATCCGCGCCAAGCTCATCCGCAAGTTCCGTACGTCCGACTACCGGCCGCGCGTCGTCGACGCCGACGCCGAAGCGAGCGTGCTGGTGATCGGCGAGCCAGCCGTCGACCTGCGCGTGTATCCGGCGCTGCCCGGCGCGCGCCGCGAAGCGGCCGCGGTCGCGCAATGCCTCGCGAGCGCTGCGCGCAGGCCGCAACGCGTAACCGAGCTCTTCCGCCGCGATCCGCAGGAGCCGGGATTCGACGCGAACACGATCGTCAAGACGCTGCTCGGACGGGATTGGCGCATCGTGCACATCGCGGGCCACGGCGAGCCGCCGCTGTCGAGCGCGAAGCCGCGCGGCGTCGTGCTCTCGGACGGCACGTTCCTCGGCCCCGACGAGATCACCAGGATGCGCGTCGTCCCCGAGCTCGTGTTCGTGAACTGCTGCTACCTCGCGGCGCGCGACCCTACGCAGCTCCTCGCTCGCGAGGGTGCTGCGACCGCGCGCTCGGATCGCGCGCGCTTCGCCGCCACCGTGGCCGAGTCGCTGATCAGGATCGGCGTGCGCTGCGTGATCGCCGCGGGCTGGCCGGTCAACGACGACGCGGCGCGGGCATTCGCGACGCGCTTTTACGAGGCGCTCCTGCGCGGCGAACGCTTCATCGACGCGGTCGCGGAGGCGCGCGGCGTCGCCTTCGACATGGGCGGCAACACGTGGGCGGCGTACCAGTGCTACGGCGATGCCGACTGGCGCTTCGTCCCCGGCGCGGCGGACGCCCAGGCGCCCGCGACGTCGCCGGCCGAGGAGTTCGCAGGCGTGGCAGCTGCCAAGACGCTCGTGCTCGCGCTTGAGACGCTCGCGATCAGGAGCAAGTTCCAGAAGGCGCCGCGCGAACCGCAGCAGGCGAAGATCCGCTACCTCGAAGCAACCTACGGCGCACGCTGGGGCGGCATCGGCGAAGTGGCGGAAGCCTTCGGCCGAGCGTGGTCCGAAGCAGGCGAGCAGGACGCCGCCGCGCGCTGGTACACGCAAGCGCTCAACGCCGGCGACGGCACTGCGTCGATGCGCGTGATCGAGCAGCTCGGCAACCTGCGCGCGCGCCGCGCGGTGGGCAAGCTCGAGCGCGAATTGGCCAAGCCCAAGGCGAGCGGCGCCAAGACACGCGCCGCAGCGGGCAACCGCGCCCGCGAGGAGATCGACGCGGCGCTCGAGCTGCTCGAGCGTGTCACCGATCTGCAGCCGACGGTCGAACGGCAGAGCCTCTGCGGCTCGGCGTGGAAGCGCCTGGCGATGGTCGAGATGCAGGCGGGCGACGCGGAAGCGGCGCAACGCGCCATCGCGAAGATGAAGGAGCGATATCGGCGCGCGGTGGAAATCGCGCGCGCCACGGGGAGCGACGACCTCTTCTATCCCGCGCTCAACTTCATGGCGGCGGCTCTCGTCGCCGACGCCGGCAAGCGCGGCTTCCGCGGCTTCGATCCCGCGCTTCGCGCCGAGGTCAAGGCGGCCCTCGAGGCGAAGGCGCGCGACGATCCCGATTTCTGGAGCGTCGCCGGTCTCACCGAACTTGCGACGTACGATGCGGTCGTCAAGACCGAGCTTGCCGGCGCGCTCGAAGGCATCCTGCGCGATCACGCCGATCTCCATGCGCGCGTGAGCGCAGCCTGGATGTGGAGCTCGGTTCTCGACCAAGCGCGCTTCGCCTTCTCCGGCTACGCGGAACGGGCCCCTGCCGCCGAGAGGAAGGCAGTGCAGGCGCTCGTCCGCCAGCTCCGCGGGTATGCGAGCGCGCCCGCTACGGATACAGCGACTTGATGAGCGAGATGTCCTTTTTCGACACGGTGGTGTTCTCATTGGTCGGGCCCAAGCCGTCGGAGAACAGCGCCGCGTCGAACGCGTAGAGCATGATCGACTGCGGATCGTAGTCCGTGGCGGTTATGCCCGCGGGCGAATACTTGTCGAGCACGTTGGACTTGATGTCGGCGGTGTTCCAGTAATTGGGCGGCCCCTGGAAGTACTTCATCACCGCCGCAACGTTCCACACGCGGTCGAACTTCGGCGACTGGTGCTCGTGAATCGCGCCGAGCGCATGGCCGAACTCGTGCGTGACGACGCGATGATATTCGGTGTCGTCCGTGTCGTCGCGCAGCCAGCCGTAGTTCATCGTGGGTTGGTGCACGGGGAAATAGCTCGTGTTGAGCGCGTCGCGCCCGACCGCCGACCACGAGCCGTCGTCGGCGTAGAACGAGATGCGCACTTCCGCGTCGCCGCTCGTGACGAACTTGATCCTGATGTCGGCGTACTTCTCCCACTCTTTCGCGACCTTCTGCACCTTCTTCTTCATCGTCGGGCTGCCGTCGAGGAAGCGGCAGCGCACCGTGGATCCCGGCGGCCATTTCTTCGAGTTGACCACCGCCATGCGGGAGACGTGGGCCATCTCAGCCGCCGACAGCTTCTTGCCGCGCGTCATCTCGCTGCGCAACGCGCGGCGGACGTGCGCTTCGTGATCGAGTTCGTCGGGAACGATGCGTTCGAAGCAGATCTTGACCTGATGCTCGTGCGGCTGGATGGGCGTCTTGGTCGGAGCCTTCGGCGGCTTCGACGACGCGCGCGCTTTGCGTGCCATGGTCTCTCCTCGTACGTAGGGATCGGCGCCTAGGCGCCGATCTGTAACGTACAACTGAAGCGCAGCGATGGCAATGCGAATATTCGGCAGGGGCGCGCCCCGAGGGCGTCAGCTGCGCGGGCAGGCCGGCAGCGTGAGCGTCTGCAGCACCTCGCCGGTCGCGCCGTTCTGTACAAACGCAACGAGCGAGGGGAAGCGTCCGCGCTCCGAAGGCGGCGTCACGGCCACGTTCGCGACAACCTCGCCCGCTTCGTCGACCGGGTAGGGGCCGTACAGCGACCGCACGACGTGGTCGTGCGTGAGGCGCACTCCGCGGTTCTCGCCCGCCTTGACGTCGGACGAAAGGCCGCTGTCGGTGTACGCGAGCCACAGAGCGGCATCCTTGCGCGCAGACTTATCGGCGACGCTGGCACGCACGCGCACGCTCGTCGGCCCCTCGTCGAAGCCGGCGGCGTCGACGCGCAGCATGGCGCGCGTCGGCTGCGAGCGCGCGGCGAGGGCAGCGTCGGCCGCGTGCGAACGCCGGGTCGAGTCGACGTCGCGGCCCTGAACGAGCACTTGCGGCGTGTAGACGAACGTCGCGCCGTTCGCGCGCATCGATGCGTACTGACGCGCGGTGAATTGCGGCGAGGCAAAGCGATCCTTCCAACCGAGCCGATCCCAGTAATCGACGTGGAAGGCGAGCACCGAGGCGGTCGCGGTGCCGCCTGCGGGATACGTTGCCGACAGCCAGCGATCGGCGGGCGGGCAGCTGTCGCAGCCCTCGGACGTGTAGAGCTCCACGAGCGGCAGCGTGTCGCGGCTCGAGGCAGCGGAACACGCCGGCGCACCTGATGCCGGACTGGTGGAAACCACCAGATGGAGGGCGCAAAGGCCCGCGACCAGCCACCGCGCGTCGGATCGGATCTTCATGGAGCGACAGTCGCCCCCGGCCGGCGCGACCTTACACGCATCGCGTGCTAGCATGCCCGCGGTAAACGAGGCGCGGAGGATAGGCCATGGGCATCATGGGCATCATCGGAATGATCGTGGTCGGCTTCATCATCGGCGTGCTGGCGCGCTGGTTCTACCCGGGCACGGTCGCGATGGGCTTCTGGATGACGGCGGCGCTGGGCGTCGCCGGCTCGCTCATCGGCGGCGTGATCACGAGCTTCCTCTGGAAGGCGCCCGACGGCAAGTTTCATCGCGCGGGATGGATCATGTCGATCCTCGGCGCCATGATCCTCATCTGGGGTTACCTCAACTTCGGCAAGTGAATTTGTAGCGCCTAGATCAGCATCGCCGAGAGCTCGCGCGCCGCCGCCGCGACCTCGGGCAGGAAGCGGCGCGTGAGTTCTCCGACCGCCACGCGGGACGCCTGCGTGCTGATGTTCATCGCTGCGACGACTTTGCCCGCGACGTCGCGCACCGGCACCGCGATCGAGCGCAATCCCACTTCGAGCTCCTGGTCGACGATGGCGTAATCCTCGCTCGCGACCTGAGCGAGCGCCCTGCGAATGCGTTCCGGCGCGATCAGCGTGCGCGGCGTGTGCGCGACGAGGTTCGTGCGCCGCAGGTAGGCATCGAGGTCGGCCGCGGGCAGGTGCGCGAGCAGCACGCGCCCCATCGACGTGCAATACGCGGGCAGGCGCGTCCCGATCGACAGGTCCACCGACATGATCCGGCGCGTGATCGACGAGCGCGCCACGTACAGGATCTCGTCGCCCTCGAGAAGCGCGATCGACGACGACTCGCCGAGGCGCTCGCTCACGCGGTCGAGCAGCGGCTGCGCCGACGTGGCGAGCGTGGAAGACGACAGGTAGGCGTGGCCCAGGCTCAGGATCTTCGGGCGCAGGCCGAACGTCCTGCCATCCTCGCTTCCCACCAGCCCCAACCGGGAAAGCGTATGAAGACAGCGACGAACGGCGGCGCGGGGAATCCCGGTCCGATGCGACAGCTGGGCAATCGTGAGCGAGCGCTTTTGTTGCGTGAAGCCCTGAATCACGGCGAGGCCGCGCGCGAGCGAAGTCATGAAATTGGGGTCACCCGTCATCGAGTCGATCTCCGAGGCGGCCGTGGCCGGCGCCGCGGGCGCCTTCGCCCGTCCGGCAGGCCGCGTGCGAGCGTCCAGCTTAGCCCCCGATTGTTCGATAAACGCACATATTTTCGATAATCGCACTTGACGGCCTACGCAGGCAAGGGCAATCTTGCGTTCGCTCATCGCACAATTGTTCGGTAATCGCACATCCAACCGGATAAACAGCCCTGGCCACAAAGCGAGGGCGCCCGCTGCTCGAGCTCGCAAAAGAGGAGGAACGCTCATGAACAACCGCATCAAGGGTGCGCTCGCCGTTGCGGCGCTCGTAGTGCCGCTCATGGCGGCGGCGCAGCAGGCCCCGGTCAAGATCTACAGCGTGGTGGAGCTTTCCGGCACCGGCGCTACCGCCGGCACCAACTTCGACAACGGCCTGAAGCTCGCCTTCAAGGAGATCAACGCCGCGGGCGGCATCCTCGGCCGCAAGGTCGACGTCATCTCGGTCGACACTCAAAGCAACCCCGGCATCGCCAAGGCGCTCACGCAGAAGGCGATCGACGACGGCGCCTACGTCGTCATGGGCCCCGTGTTCTCCGGATCGATCATGGTCAGCATGGCGGAGACGAAGAAGGCGGAGATCCCGAACTTCACGGGGGGCGAGGCGGCGGCCATCACGCAGCAGGGCAATCCGTACATCTTCCGCACGTCGTTCACGCAGGCCACGGCGATGCCCAAGGTCGCGAAATACCTCAAGGACAACGTCAAGGCCAAGTCCGTGGCGCTGATGTGGGTCAACAACGACTTCGGCAAGGGCGGCCGCGACACGATGGTGAAGGCGCTCGAAGCACAAGGCATCAAGGTGGCCGCAGACATTCCGACCGACCCCGGGCAGGTCGATTTCTCGAGCGCTGTGCTCAAGGCGAAGCAGGCCAACGCCGACGCCCTGTTCGTCTACCTCAACGAGGAGGAGTCGGCGCGCGCGCTGCGCGAGTTGAAGAAGCAGGGCTACGACAAGCCGATGATCGGCGAGACGACGCTCACCGGGCAGAAGGTGATCGAGCTTGCGGGCGACGCCGCGAACGGCGCCATTGCGCACGTCGGGCTCACCGCGGACGCGCCGCAGCCGGCGATCAAGGCGTTCGACGCGAAGTTCCAGAAGGAATACCAGTACAAGAGCGATCACAACGGGATGAAGGGCTACAGCGCCGCGTACGTCGTGAAGGCCATCACCGAGAAGATCAAGAAGTTCGACCCGAAGGAATTCGCCAAGGCGATGCACGGCGCGAAGATCGCCGTCAAGGACTATCCCGGCGTGCTCCTCGACGTGACGTTCGACAACAACGGCGACCTTGACCGCGAGAGCTTCCTCGTCAAGGTCGTCAACGGCAAGCAGGTCGTCACCGAGACGCTGCCGCCCGCGGGCGGCAAGTGATTTGAGGGCCGGCCTCGCGCAGGCCGGCTCCGTTCCGTCGTCGACGCTCTCGCCGCAAGAGGACAGCGCAAGGAAGGCCAGTGGGCGACTTCGTTCAGCTCATCGTGTCGGGGACCGCGACGGGCGCGATCTACGCGCTCGCCGCGCTCGGCTTCACGCTCTTGTGGCAGGCGGCGGGCGTCATCAACTTCGCGCAGGGCGAGTTCGTGATGCTGCCCGCGTTCGCGATGCTGTTCTTCGTCGCCGCCGGGGCGCCGCTCTGGCTCTCGTTCCTGCTCACCTGCGCCGTGGCGATGGCGGTGCTCGGCTATGGATTCAAGCGCGTGATCGTCGATCCGCTGATCCGTCACGGCGTCATCCCGCTCGTGATAGCGACGCTGGGGCTGTCGATCGCGGTCAAGAACGCCGTGCGCGGCTACAGCGCACAGGCGTATCCGTTTGCGAGCCCGTTTCCCGACGGACAGCTCGCCCTCGCCGGCGTGAACGTGTCGTATGCGGACATCGGCACGCTCGTGCTCGCCGGCGCGATCGTCATCGGCCTGCAGGCGTTCCTCAACAAGACCGTGACCGGCCGCGCCATGCAGGCGGTCGCGCAGAACACCGAGGCGGCGAAGGTGCTCGGCATCAACGTGCGGCGCATGGTGCTGTACGTGTTCCTGATCAACGCGGTACTCGCGGTGGTCGCCGCGCTGCTCATCACCCCGACCTATCTCGCCAAGTTCGACATGGGCGACTCCATCGGCCAGAAGGCGTTCTTCGCCGCCATCATCGGTGGCTTCAACCAGACGCGCGGCGCGCTTCTGGGCGGCGTGCTGATCGGCGTCCTCGAGAACGTCGTGGGCTTCTACGTGTCGCCGGCGTACAAGGAAGGCGTGGCGCTCGTCCTCTTCCTGCTCGTCATCCTGTTCCGCCCCGAGGGCCTGCTCGGCAAATCCGAGGAGCGCAAGGTATGACTGCCAGGTGCATCGGCCTTGCCGCTGTCATCGCCGCGCTCGCCGTGCTCGCGACGTTGCTCAAGCGCAGCGACGTCTACCTCATGACGCTGTGCTGCGTGTACCTCATGGCGACGATGGGGCTCAACCTCACTGTCGGGTACGCCGGCCAGATGTCGCTCGGGCAAGCGGCGTTCTTCGGCATCGGCGCCTACCACGCGGCGATCCTGCTCAAGCTTGGCTGGCCGTTCTTCGTGGTCCTGCCGATCGCCGCGGTCGCATGCTTCATGATCGGCCTCGCGCTCGGCTTTCCGGCGCTGCGCGTGCAGCACCACTACCTCGCGTTCGCGACGCTCGGCTTCAACATCCTGGTCTTCCTCGTCATGCGCAACGAGGAGAAGATCACCGGCGGCACCTTCGGCGTCTCGGCCATCCCGCGTCCGACCGTGCTCGGCATGTCGACGGAAGGGCACCTCGCGTACTTCTACTTCACGCTCGTCTCGCTCGTCGCCCTCGCGGCAGTCCTGTGGTGGCTGCTGCGCTCGCCGTGGGGACGCGCATTCGCCGCGCTGCGCGACAACCCAATCCGCGCGGAGAGCCTGGGCGTGAACATCACGGCGTACACGCTCCTCGCCTTCGCCATCGGCGCAGCGTGCGCGGGTGTGGGCGGCGTGTACTACGCCTCGCTCGTCGAGTTCATCGAGCCCGGGCCTTTCCACTTCTCGACCTCGCTCATGATGCTGCTCGCCGTCATCGTCGGCGGCTCGGGTCGGTTCTTCGGGCCGGTCGTCGGCACGATCATCATCATCCTGCTGCCCGAGGCGCTTCGCGCGAGCAACATGGAAGCGCTCAAGTTCATGCAGAAGTGGTACCTCGTGTTCTTCGGCGTCGCGGTCGTGATCCTCATGGTCTGGCTGCCCGGCGGGATCCTGTCGCTGTTCGACCGCTGGAAGAAGGCGCCTCGCATCGAGGCCGCAAAGCCATGACGCCGTTTCTCGAGGTCAAGGACGTGCGCAAGGAATACGGCGCGATCAAGGCGGTCGACGGCGTGAGCTTCGACGTCGGGCCGGGCGAGATCGTCGGCGTGATCGGGCCGAACGGCTCGGGCAAGACCACGCTCTTCAACAGCATCCTCGGCCAGATCAAGCCGACGTCGGGGCACGTCGCGTTCTGCGGCGAGAACATCACGGGCATGTCGCCGCTCGAGCTGTCGCGGCGCGGCGTCGGGCGCACGTTCCAGACGCTGCAGGTGTTCGGCAAGCTGTCCGTGCGCGACAACCTCATCGCCGCGGCGCAGGAGTTCAAGGGCACGCTCGGGTCCCGCCTGTTCGCCGCACCCGACGCCGGCCTCGGCGAGCACGCCGACCAGATGATCGAGATGTTCCGCCTGGAGCACGTGGCCCATCTGCCCGCCGGGACACTGTCCTACGGCCAGCAGAAGCTCATCGACATCGCAATGGCGTTCATGCCGGCGCCGCGCCTCGTGCTCCTCGACGAGCCGTGCGCGGGCGTCAACCCGAGCCTCGTCGACCAGCTGCGCGGGCTGTTGGTCGAGCTCAACAAGGCGCAGGGCGGCAGCTTCGTCGTGATCGAGCACAACATGGACTTCATCATGCAGCTGTGCCCGCACGTCATCTGCATGGTCGAGGGCAAGGTGCTGGCCGAAGGTCCACCCGAGACGGTGCAGGGTAACCGCCAAGTGCTGGAGGCGTACCTTGGCAACTGAAAGGATCATCGAGTTCGACAAGGTCGTCGCCGGCTACACGCCGAGCCTCACGATCCTGAACGAGACCACGCTCGACGCCCGCAAGGGCGAGATCACGCTGCTGATCGGGCCGAATGGCGCGGGTAAGTCCACGGTCCTCAAGACCCTCTTCGGCCTCCTGACGCCGCGCACCGGCGAAGTCCGCTTCGAAGGCCAGGTGATCAACGGCATGGCGCAGCGCGCGCTCCTGGCGCGCGGAATCGCCTTCGTTCCGCAGGGCCGCAACCTGTTCGGGTCGTTGTCGGTGCGCCACAACCTGGAGCTGGGCGGCATCACGCTGCCTCGCACCGAGTTGCCCTCGCGCATCGAGGAAGTGCTCGCGCGCTTCCCGCGCATCCGCGAGCGCATCGACAACCAGGCGTCCACCATGTCGGGCGGCGAGCAGAAGCAGCTCGAGGTCGGCCGCGCGCTGCTGCTGCGGCCCCGCGTGCTCCTCATCGACGAGCCCTCGATCGGCCTGTCGCCGAAGCTCGTGCAGGAGGTCATGACGCTGCTGCGACAGCTCGCCGACGACGGCGTGACGGTGCTCATGGTCGAGCAGAACGTGCGCACGGCGCTCAAGTATTCGAACCGTGCGCTCGTCCTCGAGATGGGACGCCTCGCCCTCGACCGGCCGGCGTCCGAGCTGCTGCAGGACCCGGACCTCAACCGCCTGTTCCTCGGCGGGCACGCCAGGAAGTCGGCGGCGTGACGCAGCATCGCACGGACGTCGGCATCATCGGTGCCGGCCCGGCCGGGCTCATGCTGTCGCACCTGCTGCATCGCGCGGGCATCGAATCCGTCGTCCTCGAAGGCCGCGACCGCGACTACGTCGAGCATCGCGTGCGCGCGGGCGTGCTCGAGCATGGCACGGTCGATCTGCTCGCGCATACGGGACTCGGCGAGCGCATGCGGCGCGAAGGACTCGTCCACCATGGCATTGAGCTTCGCTACGGGGGACGCGGCCACCGCATCGACTTCCCGTCGCTGACGGGCGGGCGCTCGATCGTGGTGTACGGCCAGCAGGAGGTCGTGAAGGACCTCATCAAGGCGCGCCTGGCCGACGGCGGCACGATCCTCTTCAAGGCGAGCGGCGCAACGCCGCACGGCTTCACGTCCGGCGAGCCTTCGATCCGCTACGCGCACGGCGGCGAGGCGCACGTGCTCGCCTGCGATTTCATCGCCGGCTGCGACGGCTACCACGGCGTGTGCCGGCAATCGATGCCGGCCGGCACGCTGTCGGTCTTCGAGCGCGCGTATCCCTACGCCTGGCTGGGGATACTCGCGAAGGCGCCGCCCACGCACGACGAGCTCATCTACGCCTGCCACGACCGCGGCTTCGCGCTGTACAGCATGCGCTCCCCCGAGCTCACGCGGCTGTACCTGCAGGTCGCGCCGGACGAGGACCTTTCGCTGTGGCCCGACGACCGCATCTTCGAGGAGCTGCACCTGCGCCTCGAGACCGCGGACGGCTGGAAGCTGCGCGAGGGGCCCGTGCTCGAGAAGATCGTCGCGCCGATGCGCAGCTTCGTCGCCGAGCCGATGCAATGCGGCCGCCTGTTCCTGGCGGGCGACGCCGCGCACATCGTGCCTCCCACCGGCGCCAAGGGCATGAACCTCGCCATCGCCGACGTGCGCGTGCTGTCGCAGGCGCTCGCCGAGTACTACGCAAGCGGGCGGGAGGACCGCCTCGGCGCATACTCGCAGACCTGCCTCGCGCGTGTCTGGCGCGCCGAGCACTTCTCGTGGTGGATGACCTCGATGCTGCACCGGGCTCCCGACGACGACGCCTTCGGCCGGCGCCTGCAGCGTTCCCAGCTCGAATACGTGACCCGCTCGATCGCCGCCGCCACGAGCCTCGCCGAGAATTACGTCGGACTGCCGTTCGAAGACTGAAAGCCCTGCCGCATGATCGACAAGACTGTCGCCTCCGTCGCCGCCGCCGTCTCCGACATCCACGACGGCGCCACGGTGATGATCGGCGGCTTCGGCACCGCCGGCATGCCTTCCGAGCTCATCGATGCGCTGATCGCGCAGGGCGCGCGCGACCTCACCATCGTGAACAACAACGCCGGCAACGGCGACACGGGACTCGCCGCGCTGCTCGCAACGAAGCGCGTGCGCAAGATCATCTGCTCCTTCCCGCGTCAGGTGGATTCCTACGTCTTCGACGCGCTCTACCGCGCGGGCGAGATCGAGCTGGAGCTCGTGCCGCAGGGCAACCTGGCCGAGCGCATCCGCGCCGCGGGCGCGGGCATCGGCGCCTTCTTCACGCCGACCGGCTTCGGGACGCTGCTTGCGCAGGGCAAGGAAACGCGCAAGATCGACGGCCACGACTACGTGCTCGAATACCCGATCCGCGCCGACTTCGCGCTCATCAAGGCGCTGCGCGGCGACCGCTGGGGCAACCTCGTCTATCGCAAGACGGCGCGCAACTTCGGCCCGATCATGGCGGCGGCGGCGACGTGTACGATTGCGCAGGTGCGGGAGATCGTGGACCTGGGCGACCTCGACCCCGAGTCCGTCGTCACCCCGGGCATCTTCGTCACGCGCGTGGTAGAGATCCCTCCGGCCGCCGAGGCGGCGGCGGCCTGATTGAGGAGTCGGACCGATGCAACGCTTCACCCGGGAGCAGATAGCCGCGCGCGTCGCGCGCGACATCCCAAACGGTGCGTACGTCAACCTCGGCATCGGGCTGCCGACGATGGTGGCCAACCACCTTCCGAAGGACCGGGAGATCATCCTGCACACCGAGAACGGGCTGCTCGGCATGGGGCCCGCGCCCGCAGCCGGGACCGAGGACCCGGACCTCATCAACGCCGGCAAGCAGCCGGTCACCGCGCTGCCGGGCGCCTCGTACTTCCATCATGCCGACTCGTTCGGAATGATGCGCGGCGGCCACCTCGATTTCTGCGTGCTGGGCGCGTTCCAAGTGTCGGTGCGCGGCGACCTCGCCAACTGGCACACCGGCGGGAAGGACGACATCCCCGCGGTGGGCGGTGCGATGGATCTCGCCATCGGCGCGAAGAGCGTGTACGTGATGATGGAGCACCTCACGAAGAAGGGGGAGAGCAAGATCGTGCGCGAATGTACGTACCCCGTCACCGGCCTCGCGTGCGTGGGCCGCATCTACACCGATCTCGCCGTCATCGACATCACGCCGGACGGCCTCGTCGCCGTTGACATCGTGCCGGGCCTCGCGTTCGACGAGCTTGCCCGGCTCACCGGCGTGCCGTTAAAACTTCAGATTGGAAATTGGGGTGAGGTCCCTACGGGACCGACCCTATCCTTTGTTCAAGAGGAGTGAACAATGCCCGAAGCCTTCATCTGCGACGCGATCCGGACGCCCTTCGGCCGCTACGGCGGAGCGCTATCGACCGTACGCGCCGACGACCTTGGCGCGCTGCCTATCAAGGCGCTGATGGAGCGCAACACGGCCGTCGACTGGGGCGCGGTCGACGACGTGATCTACGGCTGCGCGAACCAGGCCGGCGAGGACAACCGCAACGTCGGCCGCATGGCGCTGTTGCTCGCAGGTCTGCCGCCGGAGGTGCCGGGCGCCACGATCAACCGGCTGTGCGGGTCGAGCCTCGACGCGATCGGCATCGCCGCGCGTGCCATCAAGAGCGGCGAGACCTCGCTCGTGATCGCCGGCGGCGTGGAGAGCATGACGCGCGCGCCGTTCGTGATCGCAAAGGCGGATTCGGCCTTCTCGCGCAGCGCGAAGATCGAGGACACGACGATCGGCTGGCGCTTCGTCAATCCGCTCATGAAGGCGAAGTACGGCATCGATTCGATGCCGGAAACGGCGGAGAACGTGGCCGCCGACTTCCGCATTGCGCGCGCCGACCAGGACGCCTTCGCGCAGCGCAGCCAGGAACGCGCCGCCGCCGCGATCGCCGCAGGACGCCTCGCCGAGGAGATCGTGCCCGTGACCATCCCCGCCAAGAAACGCGACCCGGTCGTGTTCAAGCAGGACGAGCATCCGCGCGCGACCACGCTCGAGGGGCTCGCGAAGCTCTCGGGCGTCGTGAAGCCGGACGGCACGGTCCCCGCTGGCAACGCCTCGGGGGTGAACGACGGGGCGTGCGCGGTGATCGTCGCATCAGAAGAGGCGGCCTACCGGCACAAGCTCACGCCGCGTACGCGAATCGTCGCGGCCGCCACGGCGGGTGTGCCGCCGCGCATCATGGGATTCGGACCCGCGCCGGCCACGCGCAAGGTGCTCGCCAAGGCCGGGCTTTCGATCGGCGACATGAGCGTGATCGAGCTGAACGAGGCGTTCGCCGCGCAGGCGCTGGCGGTCACGCGCGACCTCGGGCTTCCCGACGACGCGGCGCACGTCAATCCGAACGGCGGCGCGATCGCGCTCGGTCATCCGCTCGGCGCGAGCGGCGCGCGACTCGTCACCACCGCGCTATACCAGCTGCACCGCACCGGCGGCCGCTACGGCCTGTGCACGATGTGCATCGGCGTGGGCCAGGGCATCGCGCTCGTGATCGAGCGCGCGTAGGAAGGCATTTAGGGGAGACGATGACCTCAAGACCGCAACATCTGTCGACGGCGCCCGTCGCGGGCTTCCGGAAAAACGACCGCGGCACGCAACCCGACTACTTGTATCCGCCATACGCGTCCACGGTCAAACGCGCGCCGTCGCAGCCGCTCGTCGCGCTGCCGTGGACGCTGTCCGAAGTGACGGGCCCGATCTTCGGGTACGAACGCATCCGCGGCAACGACTTCGACCTCACCAAGCAGCATGCGGGCGAGCCGATCGGCGAGCGCATCATCGTGTCGGGGCGCGTGCTCGACGCCAACGGCCGCCCTGTGCCGCACACGCTGATTGAGATCTGGCAGGCCAACGCCGCCGGCCGCTACCCGCATCCGCGCGACCAGCACAACGCGCCGACCGACCCCAATTTCACCGGCGCCGGCCGTACGCTGACCGATGCGCAGGGACGCTACCGCTTCGTGACCATCCGTCCGGGCGAATACCCGTGGCGCAACCACTACAACGCGTGGCGGCCGGCGCACATTCACTTCTCGGTCTTCGGGCCCGCGTTCGCCACGCGCCTCGTAACCCAGATGTACTTCCCCGGCGACCCGCTGCTCGAGGACGACCCGATGTACAACAGCGTGCCCGACGAGCGCGCGCGCAAGCGCCTCGTGTCGAGCCTCGATTGGGAGACGACGATCCCCGAGCAGGCGCTGGGCTACAAATGGGACATCGTGCTGCGCGGCCGCGACGAAACGCCGATGGACAACTACCTGCCATGAGCGCGAAGGGCCGCGCCGAGCGCGAATTGCGCCCCCTCGGGGGGCAGCGCAGCGGCGACAGCCGCAAGCGTGGGGGCGCATCATGAGCCTCTCCACGACTTCCTCGCAAACCGTCGGGCCGTACCTGCACATCGGCATGGCGTGGCTCGTCACGGAGAACCTGGTGGCCTCCGGTGTGGACGGCGATCCGATCGCGATCGAAGGCCGCGTCACCGACGGCGACGGCATGCCGGTGAGCGACGCGCTCGTCGAGATCTGGCAGGCCAACGCGCACGGACGCTACGCGCATCCGCAGGACAAGGGCAGCGCGCCGCTCGAGGCCAACTGGACGGGCTTCGGCCGCGCGGCGACGGATGGCGAAGGCCAGTTCCGCTTCACGACGATCAAGCCTGGCCGCGTGCCTGCACCCGGCGGCGGGCTGCAGGCGCCGCACATCGACGTCACGATTTTCATGCGCGGCATGCTGCGCCACCTCGTCACGCGCATCTATTTTCCGGGCGAGCCCGCCAACGACGAGGACGCCGTGCTGCAAAGCGTGCCCGCCGCGCGGCGCGCGACGCTGGTCGCCGTGCCGAAGGCGGGCGACCCTGCTGCGCTCACGTGGAACGCGCGGCTGCAGGGAGCCGACGAGACCGTTTTCTTCGAGATCTAGCTCGTGAGCTTCGCACCGGTCTCCGGCACGCAGCTTCACTACCGCATGGAAGGCACGCGGGGCTCGCCCGCGCTCGTATTGTCGAACTCGCTCGGCGCCGAGCTTGCCATGTGGGAGCCGCAGCTCGCGGCGCTGCGGCCGCACTTCTGTATCGTGCGCTACGATACGCGCGGGCACGGCCGATCCGGCGTCCCGCCGGGCCCTTACACGATGGACGATCTCGGCCGCGACGTCGTCGCCCTCCTCGATCACGTGCAGACCGAGCGGGCTTCGTTCTGCGGCGTCTCGCTCGGCGGCATGACGGGCATGTGGCTCGGCGTGCACGCGTCTTCGCGCATCGACAAGCTCGTGCTCGCCAACACGGCGCCGCGGATGGCGCCGCCCGACATGTGGAACCAGCGCATCGAGAAGGTGAACGCGAGTGGGATGGCGGCGATCTCCGACGCCGTGCTCGCCCGCTGGTTCACCGCAGACTTCATCGCGCGCGAGCCTTCGACGCTCGCGCAGATGAAGGCCATGATGGAGCGCCAGCCCGCGGCCGGCTACGTTGCCTGCTGCGCAGCGGTGCGCGACATGGACCAGCGCGAGGACGTCGCCCGCATCCGCGCGCCCACGCTGCTCATTGCCGGCACGCACGACGCGGCCACGCCGCCTTCCGACGCGGCCTTCCTTGCCTCCCGCATCACGGGCGCGCGCGCCGTCGAGCTTCCCGCCGCCCATATCTCGAACGTCGAGGCGGCCGCGGCCTTCAATGCCGCATTGACATCGTTTCTCCTCGACAAGGAGCTTTCCCGATCATGAACGAGCGCGAGAAGCACGACGCCGGCATGAAAGTACGGCGAGCGGTCCTGGGCGATGTCCACGTCGATCGCACCGTCAAGAATCGCAACCCGTTCAACGACGAGTACCAGGATCTCATCACGCGCTACGCATGGGGCGAGATCTGGACGCGGCCGGGGCTGCCGCGCCACACCCGCAGCCTGCTCGTCATCGGGCTTATGGTCGCGCTCAACCGGCCCGACGAATTCAAGCTGCACGTGCGTGCGGCATTCAACAATGGCGTGACCCGCGACGAGATCAAGGAAGTGCTCCTGCAGTGCACGATCTACGTCGGTGTCCCCGCGGCCAACACGGCATTCCATCTCGCGCAGGACGTGTTCAACGAGATCGACGCCGCGCGTTAGGAGCGAGCCGGATCATGGCGAGAATCTTCTCCCTCTCCGCACTGACGGTGCTCGAGCTGCCGCCGCCCGACATGGTCACCTGCGCGCGCGATGCCGGCTACTCTCACGTGGGCTTGCGCCTCGTTCCGGCCACACCGACCGAGGTGAGCTACGACACGATCGGCGACACGCCGATCATCCGGCAGACGCTCGCCCGCCTCGCCGACACCGGCGTCATGGTGCTCGACGTCGAAATCCTGCGCCTCAAGCCCGAGACCAAGGTGGGCGAGTTCCGCGGCGTGCTGGAAACGGCGGCGCGGCTGGGCGCTACGAACGCCCTCGTCGCGGACAACGACCCCGACGAAGCGCGCTTCACGGACAACTTCGCGGCGCTGTGCGATCTCGCCGCGCCCTTCGGCATCGCCCCGAATCTCGAGCCCATGCCGTGGACGGAGGCGCGCAACTTCGCGCAGGGCGCACGCATCGTCGGCAATGCGAAGCGAGCCAATGCCGGCCTGCTGATCGATCCGCTCCACTTCGATCGCGGCGGCAGCGTGGCGAGCGAGATCGGGAGCGTGCCGACGTCGTGGATTCGCTACATCCAGATGTGCGACGTGCCTGCGCAGCGCCCGACGACGCTCGAAGGCCTGCTGCACCATGCGCGATCCGAGCGCATGCTTCCCGGCGAGGGCGGACTCGATCTCGCAGGCATCCTGCGCGCCGTGCCTGCCGATACGCCGATCAGCCTCGAGATCCCGCAAGAGCAGCTCGCCAAGACAATGCCGGCGGTTGAGCGGTCGAGGCGCGCGCTCGCCGCCCTGCAGGAGCTCGTGCAATCGACGCTGACATGAAGCCGACGCTCGCCGATATCGAAGCGGCGGCGCGCAACGTCTACGCAGCGATGAGTCCCACGCCGCAATACGCGTGGCCGCTGCTCGCGCAGCGCGCGGGCTGCGAAGCGTGGGTGAAGCACGAGAACCACACACCCGTCGGAGCCTTCAAGGTGCGGGGCGGGCTGAACCTGCTCGCGCTGCTGACGTCGCGCGATCCGCATTTCCCGGGCGTGATCAGCGCCACGCGCGGCAACCACGGCCAGAGCCTTGCCTTCGCCGCGCGTCGCCACGGCGTACGCTGCCGCATCGTCGTACCGGAGGGCAACTCGCGCGGCAAGAACGCGGCCATGAAGGCGTTCGGCGCCGATCTCATCGTGCACGGGCGCGACTTCGACGAGGCGCGCGAGCACGCGGCGTCGCTCGCGCGCTCGGAAGACCTGCGCTTCATCGGACCGTTCGAGCCGGAGCTCGTCGCCGGGGTGGCGACGTACGCGCTCGAATTCTTCCGCGCGGTGCCGGACCTCAACACGGTGTTCGTCCCGATCGGCTGCGGCTCGGGCATTTGCGGGCTCATCCACGCGCGCGACGCGCTCGGCCTTTCGACCCGCATCGTGGGCGTGGTGTCGAGCAACGCCAACGCCTATGCGCAATCCTTCCGCGAGCGAGTGCGAGTCGAGACCGCGACGGCGCTCACCGTGGCCGACGGGATGGCCGTGCGCGTCCCCGTGCAGGCCGCGCTCGACATCATCTACGCCGGCGCGGAGGATGTTGTCGAAGTGACCGATTCGGAAGTCGAGGCGGCGATGCGCTTCTACTACGACGACACGCACCAGCTCGCCGAAGGCGCCGGCGCCGCGCCGCTCGCGGCGCTATTGAAAGCCCCGCAGCGCGAAGGCAAGCGCATGGGGGTCGTCCTCACCGGCGGCAACGTCGACCGCGACGTCTACGCCCGCGTGCTTTCGGACTGATCAAGGCGAATTGCCCGCCCGAATTTCGGCGGCACGCATTGCCGCGCAGGTCTAGTATGCGAGCCATGTCGCAGCTTCCTTCCGCCGCCACGATGTACCGCGCCTTCGAGCGCCATGACCGGTCCTACGAGGGCGTATTCTGGCTGGGCGTGCGCACCACCGGCATCTTCTGTCGGCCGACGTGCCGCGCCCGAACGCCCAAGCGCGAGAACGTCGAGTTCTTCGCCGCGCCCGCAGACGCCCTGCACGCCGGCTACCGCCCCTGCATGAAGTGCCGGCCGCTCGATCACGGACGCAAGCCGCCCCCGCTCGTCGAAAAGCTGCTGCTCGCCGTGGAGACGGAGCCCGGGCGCCGCCACCGCGACGCCGAGCTGCTTTCGATGGGCATCGATCCCTCGACGGCACGGCGGCAGTTCAAGCGCTATTGCGGGATGACCTTCCAGGCCTACCACCGCGCTCGGCGCATGGGCCTGGCCCTTCTCGACATCAGGAAAGGAAAAACAGTGCTCGACTCGCAGCTCGACCAGGGATTCGAATCAGGCAGCGGATTCCGCGACGCCTTCACCCGCCTCGTCGGCGCCGCGCCCTCACGCGCGGGCGACGTCGGCGTGCTCGCGGCGAGTTGGATCGAGACGCCGCTCGGGCCGATGCTCGCGCTCGCCGACGACCGCGGGCTTCACCTCCTGGACTTCGTCGATCGCCGCGGCCTCGAGCGCGCGCTCGCCGCATTGCAGAAACGGTTGCGCGCGCGGGCCCTGCCCGGCAAGCACCGCTATCTCGACCAGGTCGAGCGCGAGCTGCGCGAGTACTTCGCCGGCACGCGTCAGGCTTTCGAGACTCCCGTGGTGCTGACGGGCTCGCCGTTCCAGGCGCGCGTGTGGAACGCGCTGCTCGCGATTCCCGCCGGCGCCACGTGCTCGTACGCGGAGCTCGCGAAGCGAATCGGCCAGCCGAGCGCCGTGCGTGCAGTCGGCCGCGCCAACGGCGACAACAGGCTGTCGATCATCGTGCCGTGCCATCGCGTCATCGGCGCCGACGGCGCACTGACGGGGTACGGCGGCGGGCTCGCGCGGAAGCAGAAGCTCCTCGACCACGAAAAGGGGTCTGACCCCATTACAAGGCCTGTCCCCATTTCGTAGAGGCCGCCATGCCGCCGCAGTCGGTGGCGCTGCTTCTCGTTCTCGCGGCGCTGTGGGGAGGCTCGTTCGTGTTCATGCGCGTCGCGGTGCCGGCGATGGGCCCGGTGCCGCTTACTTACGCGCGCGTCGCGCTCGCCGCCATGGCGCTTCTCGCGCTCGCCTTCGCGCAGCGTAAGGTTCCGCCGTTCCGTACGCGCTGGCGCGAGTTCGCGGTCGTGGGTGTGGTCAATTCCGCGATCCCGTTCGTGCTCTTCTGCTACGCGGAGCAATCCATCAATGCGTCGACCGGTGCGGTGCTCAATGCGACGAGCCCGTTCTTCGCCGCCATTGCCGCGGCGATCTGGCTGCGCGAGCCGCTCACGTTCAACAAGATCGCCGGGATGCTCCTGGGGCTCGCCGGCGTCATGGTCCTCGTCGGCTGGCATCCCGGCGCGATGAGCGACCATGTCGTCCTCGCGATCGCAGCCTGTCTCGCCGCCGCCGCGTGCTACGCGCTCGCCGGCGTGTACACCAAGCGCGCGCTCACGGGCGTTCCCACGTTCGCAATCGCCTGCGCGAGCCAGGTGACCGCCGCCCTCGCGCTCATGCCGACGCTGCCGTTCGTGTCGGTGCCGGGGCCCGTGACGCCGCTGGTCCTCGCCAACGTCGCCGCGCTCGCGCTCGCATCCACCGCGCTTGCCTACCTCATCTACTTCAAGCTGATCGCCGAGTCCGGGCCGCAGCGCGCGCTGATGGTCACGTTCCTCATTCCGCTGTTCGGCGTCCTGTGGGGCGCGCTCTTCCTCGGCGAGCCGCTCACGACGAGCCTTCTGACCGGCGGCCTGCTCATCGTCGCCGGTGTCGCGCTGGCGTTGCGGCGCTAGCACGCACCCGCGTCTGCGATTGCTCGCGCAGGTACTGCGGGAGGTAGTACATCGAGCCGCCTGCCTTGCCGGTCGAGCCGGACGCCTTCCATCCGCCGAAGGGCTGGTAGCCCGGCCAGGCGCCCGTGGTTGCGCCCTGCGGGCGATTGGCATAGCACACACCCGCCTCGATGTCGGCGAAGAAGCGCTCGGTCTCCTCGTCGTTGCCGTAGAAGCCGGCCGTGAGCCCGTACTCGCTCGCGTTCGCGTGCGCGATCGCCTCGTCCAGCGAGTCCACCGGCGCGGCCAGAACGAGCGGGACGAAAAGCTCCGTGCGCCACAGGGCGTGGCCGAGCGGCGCGCGCGCCACGGTCGGCATGCAATAGTGGCCATGCCCAAGATCGCCGTGATCGAGCCGCTGTCCGCCGTGTACGATGCTGCCGGACGCGCCGAGCGCATGCACGGCCGCGACGGCATCCTCGAAGCGAGCCACGGCGCTCGCATCGATCACGGGGCCCATCCAGTGCTCTCGCTTCGTCGGATCGCCGACGCCGATCTGCGCAGCCGAAGCATGCAGCGCGGCGACGAAGTCGCTGAACACGGTGTGCTCGACGTAGACACGCGAGCACGCCGAGCACTTCTGCCCGGAGAGCCCGAACGCCGAGCGCGCGACGCCCATCGCAGCAGCCGGCATGTGCGCATGGCGCGTGACGATGGCCGCGTTCTTGCCGCCCATCTCGGCGATGCAGGGCCGCGGCCAGCGCCCGCCGGCGATCGTGCGCCAAAGATGCATGCCGACATCAAAGCTGCCCGTGAACGTCACGCCGGCCACGTCCGGGTCGCGAACGAGCGCCTCGCCGAGCGAGCCGCCGGGTCCAGTGACGAAGTTGAATGCGCCGCCAGGCACGCCGGCGTCGCGCAGCGCGTCGGCGAGCAGGCGGCCGCTCCACGGCGTAGCCGAGGCAGACTTCAGCACGACGGTGTTTCCGGCGACCAGAGCCGCCCCCGCGGGACCGCCGGCGAGCGCGAGCGGGAAGTTGAACGGCGCGATAACGAGCCACACGCCGTGCGGCTTGAGCACGCTACGGTTCTCGCTCACGTAGCCCGGCAGCGGATCCGACCGCATCGCCTTGCGGTAGCCGTCGTTGCGCTCCATCTCGTCGCAGTAGTAGGCGATGAGATCGGCGGTCTCCTGCGCCTCGCCCAGCGACTCCATGCGGTTCTTGCCGACCTCGAGAGCGAGCGCGGCGCCGATGAAATAGACCCGCTCCTCGATCAGCGCGACGGCGCGGCGCAAGATCGCCACGCGGTCTTGCCAAGGCGTTGCGGCCCAATGCCCGCCGGCTCCGCGTGCCGCGGCGATTGCGGCGCGGGCGTGCAGGTCCTCGCCGGATTGGAAGCGGCCGAGCACCACGCGCGTGTCGATCGGCGAGTGCACCGCGAACTGCCGCGGCGCGCGCTCGTCGCGTCCGCCGATGAGCATCGCGTGCTCTCCGCCGAGATTGGCGCGAATCGCGGCAAGCGCGCGCTCGAAGCCGTCGTGCAGCGCCGGCGGCGGGTCGAACATCGTCGAATACGTGAGCTTGAGCGCCATGTGACGCCGGCGGCGGCGCGCGGACGACTACACGAGGTCGGCGGCAGGCCCGAGGATCTGCTCGCGCAGTTCGCGATAACGCGGAAGCTGCGGCGGGTAGACGCAGATGTACTTGACCTGCGCCGCCTGCAGGCAGCGTTGCTTGATGACCTCGAGCTTCTGGTCGCGCGGATTGACGACCTGGTCGGGTTCTTTGGAGTCGACGATCGCAATGATCGTCATATCGCGGTCGCACACGACAAAGCCCACGTGCTGGTTCGCGATCTTGCGAAACGCACGCAAGCGTTCCATTCCCTGCGGCCCGATCTTGACCTGAAGCACGTCGGCGAGGCGCACCCGGGCGAAGATCTCGTTGCGAGGGAACGCGGCCTTGAGCAGCAGGTACACCACACTTTCGGCCTTGGTGAGGAAGCGCGGGCGCAGGAGATACAGTCCGGGCAACTCCGCCGAGGACAGAAGGCGCGTCGTCTCGCCCTCGGTCCATTGCGCCACGGTGTGCGGCGAGTCCGCGCCTCCGTGCGCGGTTCCGCGCGTGGCGCGGTTGCGGCGGACGAAACCGATGATGACGACCACCACGAGGATGGCCATCATGAGCGCGAACAGGACTCCCTGGCTCATCGACGCGGGTTGCCTACCGACTTGTGCGCCACAAGGACGGGGTCATCGTCGTTGTAGTTATTAAGGATTGGTGAATAATCCTTTGTAGTCTAAAGCATTTCGGCAAGGCAACGCCAACGCCGCCGGAGCGCCCGCAAGCGCCGTTGGCCGCCTCGACCCACGTCGCACCCCTGTGCTGGACAGGCCGCTCCCCCGGTCCGGGCGCTCGCGGCCCCGTTGTGTCAACAGCGGGCACACCGGCCGCGCCTTGTAGGCGGCAAAGCGACGCCCCGACTGTGGCTTGCCCGCAACACCCGTGGCGCGCGACCGAATCCGGACAAAGAAAAGGCCCGGCGCCTTCGCGCCGGGCCTTCTCATGCCTGATACCCGATACCTGACACCTGGTCTACATGTCCATATCGCCCATGCCGCCCATGCCGCCGCCGCCGGGCATCGGCTTCTCGTCCTTCGGAAGCTCCGCCACCATGGCGTCTGTCGTGAGCATGAGGCCCGCCACCGACGCCGCGTTCTGCAGCGCGAAGCGCGTCACCTTGGTCGGATCCAGCACGCCCATCTCGACGAGATCACCGTAGTCGCCGGTCTGGGCGTTGAAGCCGAAGTTGCCCTTGCCCTCGACGACCTTGTTGACGACCACCGAGGGCTCGTCGCCGGCGTTGGCGACGATCATGCGCAGCGGCTCCTCGATCGCGCGCAGCACGATCTTGATGCCGGCATCCTGGTCGGGGTTGTCGCCCTTCAGGCCCTTCAGGTTCGCGCGGGCGCGGATGTAGGCCACGCCACCGCCCGGCACGATGCCCTCTTCCACCGCCGCACGCGTCGCATGCAGGGCGTCTTCGACACGCGCCTTCTTTTCCTTCATCTCGACTTCGGTGGCCGCGCCAACCTTGATCACCGCCACGCCGCCCGCGAGCTTCGCCACACGCTCCTGCAGCTTCTCCTTGTCGTAGTCGGAGGTCGCTTCCTCGACCTGCTTGCGGATGTTCTTCACGCGCGCCTCGATCGCCGCCTTTTCGCCGGCGCCGTCGATGATCGTCGTGTCTTCCTTGCCGACTTCGATGCGCTTCGCGCGACCGAGATCCTTGAGCGAGGCGTTCTCGAGCTTGAGGCCGAGCTCTTCCGCGATCACGGTACCGCCCGTCAGGATCGCGATGTCTTCGAGCATCGCCTTGCGACGATCGCCGAAGCCGGGCGCCTTGACGGCGGTGGTCTTCAGGATGCCGCGGATATTGTTCACGACCAGCGTGGCGAGCGCCTCGCCGTCGCAGTCTTCGGCGATGATGAGCAGCGGCTTGCCAGCCTTGGCGACCTGCTCGAGCAGCGGCAGGAGATCGCGGATGTTGCTGATCTTCTTGTCGTGCAGGAGGATGTACGGGTCGTCGAGGACCGCGACTTGCTTGTCGGGATTGTTGATGAAGTACGGCGAGATGTAGCCGCGGTCGAACTGCATGCCCTCGACCAGGTCGAGCTCGTTCTCGAGGCCCTTGCCGTCTTCCACGGTGATGACGCCTTCCTTGCCGACCTTGTCCATCGCCTCGGCGATGGTCTTCCCGATCGATTCGTCGGCGTTGGCCGAGATCGAGCCGACCTGCGCGATTTCCTTGCTGGTGCTGCAGGGCTTGCTGATCTTCTTGAGCTCGTCGACGACGGCGATGACCGCCTTGTCGATGCCGCGCTTGAGGTCCATCGGGTTCATCCCCGCGGCGACGTACTTCATGCCCTCGCTGATGATCGACTGCGCGAGCACCGTGGCGGTGGTCGTGCCGTCACCGGCGACGTCGGACGTCTTGGACGCGACTTCCTTCACCATCTGCGCGCCCATGTTCTCGAACTTGTCCTTGAGCTCGACTTCCTTCGCGACCGACACGCCGTCCTTGGTGATGGTCGGCGCGCCGAAGCTGCGCTCGAGAACGACGTTGCGGCCCTTGGGGCCAAGGGTGATCTTGACGGCGTTGGCGAGGATGTTCACCCCGTTCACCATCCGGTTGCGTGCGGTCTCGCCGAAGCGGACGTCTTTGGCTGCCATGTTTCGATTCTCCTGGTGCGGATTTTCGTGGGGGTGAGCGTCAGCCGACGATGCCGATGATGTCGTCTTCGCGCATGTGGAGGTAGTCGGTGCCGTCCATCTTGAATTCCTGGCCCGAGTACTTGCCGAAGAGGATCTTGTCGCCGGCTCTGACGCCGATCGGGATCAGCTTGCCGTTGTCGTCGGTCTTGCCCGGTCCGACGGCGATGACCTCGCCCATCGAGGGCTTCTCGGCGGCGGTGTCCGGGATCACGATCCCGCCGGCCGATTTACGTTCTTCCTCGAGCCGCTTGACGATCACGCGGTCGTGCAGGGGACGAAGCTTCATAGTTGGCACTCACTCCTGGTAGATGGGTTGATTGAAGCGGGTTTCCGCAGGAAGCTCGCGCGGACCCTGCCGGAGGCAGGGGGCTCTCCCATGCGGCTGCGCTTGCCCGGCGAGGCCGGTAACCGCAGGTCGTTCCTCCGGAAACACGCGGCAGGCGATGTTAGCACTCACCTGCTTCGACTGCTAATAATAGGGCGTCCGTGCAGCGAATTCAACCCCTTTGTGACTTATCCGACAAAGATGTAACGGCGTTTGTTAAATGCAAACCGAGGCCGTGGCCACCGGTCCCAATAGTTGCGGAGCGTACGACTCCGGCCAGCACGCCCAAGCAAACCTCCCATTCCGAGCGCGGTTTCCCGCTCCGCCGCCTCATTCTCGTCAAGGAATCGTAGTCATGAAGAAGTTAGTCCTCATCGCAACGGTGGGCGGAGTGCTTGCCACCGCCGCCGTCGCGCAAACCACCCCCGCGCCGCCCAGCCCCACCGCGGACATGCAAAGGATGATGGAGATCCGTAACTGGCAGACCGGCCCGAGCTCGGGCGACGCGGCGAACAAGGCGGACACCGCGACCCAGGGCGCGTCGGACCAGAAGAAGGCCTCGGACCTTCAGAACATGATGGAGATTCGCGGTTGGCAAACCGGCCCGTCGAGCGGAGACAACGCGACCAAGGCGGCTTCGACAGCCGCGGCGCCTCCGGTCGACCTCGGCGCGCAGGGCACTAACCAGGCGCTGATCGGCGCCTCCACGCCGTAACACGAGGGGCGCGGCGCCGCGTCGCGCGGGCGGCGCCGCAGACGCCCTCGGCTCAGTCTATCGTCGCGCCGCTGTCCTTCACCACCTTTGCCCACTTGGCCGCCTCGGCCTTCGTGAAGGCGGCGAACTGCTCGGGCGTCTCGCCCACGTTCTCCGAGCCCGTTTCGGCGAGGACTCTCTGCCATTCCGGCCCTTTCATCACCTTGAGCGCCGCCGCGTCGAGCTTGGCAATCACATCCGGCGGCGTCTTTGCCGGCGCGAAGAAGCCGTACCAGGCGTAGGACGCGAAGCCCTTCATGCCCGATTCCTCGAACGTCGGCACGTCGGGAAGCACCGACGAGCGCTTCGCGCTCGTGATGGCGATCGCGCGGACCTTGCCCGCCTTGATTTGCGGCATGATCGCGATCGTGCTGTCGAACATGATCGGCACGTGACCCCCGATCACGTCCGTGATGGCCGGCGCGGAGCCCTTGTACGGGACGTGGACCATGTCGAGCTTCGCCGTCGTCTTGAACAGCTCGGCAGTCAGGTGCTGCGGCGTCCCGTTGCCGGACGAGGCGTACTGCAGGCCGCCCTTCTGCGCCTTGATGTAGGCAATCAGCTCCTGCAGGTTCTTTGCCGGCACGGACGGATTGACGACCAGCACCAGCGGCACGCGCAGAAGGTTCGTGATCGGCGCCAGGTCCTTTGACGGATCGAAGGGCATCTCCTTGTACAGGCTCGGGTTGATCACAATCGGCGCGCTCGACGTGATGAGCAGCGTATAGCCGTCCGCCGGAGACTTGGCGACGAACGCCGAGCCGATGTTGCCGCCGGCGCCTCCCTTGTTGTCGATGATGAACGCTTGCTTGAGCTCATCGCTGAGACCCTTCGCCATCGGGCGCCCAGCGATGTCGGAGGGCCCGCCGGGGGGCCACGGGACGACGATGTTCACGGTCTTCGTCGGATACGCCTGCGCGAGCGCGGCGACGGGGGCGGCAAGACAGACGGCGCCGAGCAGCGCGGCGAACGACCGTACAAGGCGTGTCATGGGCAGGCTCCTTCGGGTTTCGGCGGGTCGGGATGCGCATGATAGCGCCGGGTCCTCGCGAGGCGCCGTTCCGTGTGCATTTGGAAATTGCGATACGCTAGTGCCATGGCCTCGATGATGGGCGACCCTCGCGTGTTCTTCGCCGCCGAGCGCACGCTGCTTGCATGGGTGCGCACGGGCCTCACGATCATGGCGTTCGGTTTCGTCGTGGCGCGCTTCGGCCTGTTCCTGCGGCTGCTCGCGACACAGCAAGGCCAGGGCATCCCCGAGGCCGATCTGCACAATCGCCTTTCGAACGCCCTGGGCATCGCGCTCGTGCTGATCGGCGTCGGCTGCATGATCCTGGGCGCGGTCCAGCATCAAAGCTACGTGTCGACGCTGCCGCCCGAGGACGTGCCGCGCACGCACGCCGCGATCTATCCCGTGGGATTGAGTCTCGTGCTGGCGCTCCTCGGTATCGCCCTTGCGGTCTATCTGGCCGTGTAACCGTCTGCGCCTCGCGAAGCGCCGTTCGTAAGATTGTCCACCCATCGCTGCGCCGCGGCGTTAAGGTCGCACCATGCTTCAGCCCGCGCACGTCGGCCACCTCGCGATGCTTCGTTCGCTCATTCGCCAGGGCGCGCAGGACGGCAGCTTCGATCGCGAGCTCGCCGCGACGTCGCCGGAAGCCGAGGCGTTCTTCGCGAAGCTCAAGCGCGCCCTCGTCACCGGGTATTTCGTCGAAGAGGGGCGCTCCGGCCGAATCGACACGGTCGCCGTGCCCGGCTACGTGTTCTGGCCCGACGACCGCCATTCCGGCAGCCAGCCGGTCGGCTTCGGCCTCTTCCGCGCCATCGACGGCGGCTACGAGCTCTGGCTCGCCGGTCTTGACCTCGGCATGCGCGGCGGCGGCCACGGCCGCGCGCTGCTCGCGGCGCTGTTCGCCACACCTCAAGGTCAGAAGACCTGGATCGTGCGCGTGCAGCGGGGCTCGCGCTACGTCGCCGCGCTGCAGCACCTGCTCTCCGACTTCGGGTTCGCCTGGATCGGCGACACGCTGCGGCTGCGCTGGTATCTGCGCACGGACGCGCCTCCCGAGCTCGCCTCGCGCGTGCGCGATGCCGTCGACGCGCGCAGCGCGCTAAACTAGGGTCTTCCGATACTCTGCAAGACCCGCCCCGGCAAAAGCCGGCCGGGCGCGTGGCGCTGCATCATGCCCGTTTCGCGTGACGATGCGTTGAATGTCCTGGGGGGCGCGCTCTCGCCGTGCGGCGAATCGCCGCGCACGGGGTTCTTCCGCAACGGCTGCTGCGACACCGGGCCGGACGACACGGGCATGCACACCGTCTGCGCCGTCATGACCGACGCGTTCCTCATCTTCTCCCGCCTGCAGGGCAACGACCTTTCCACGCCGCGGCCCGAAATCGGCTTCCCCGGCTTGCGCGCGGGCGACCACTGGTGCGTCTGCGTCGGCCGCTGGCGCGAAGCGCTCGCCGCGGGCGTAGCGCCTCCGGTCGTGCTGGCGGCCACCCACGAAGAGGCTCTAGCCGTGGTGCCCCTGGACGATCTCGAGCGGCATGCCGCATCGTGAAAGGGAGGACGCCATGCGAAGCATGATCGGGGAGCCGCGTGTGGTCGAGGCGGGCCGGGGCGGGGCGTGGTGGAGCGGCGGCCTGCGCCTGTTCAAGGCGTCGGTTTTCACCTGGATCGGGATCATGGTCATCTACTTCCTGATCTCGGCGCTCATCAGCTGGGTGCCCTTCGTCGGCAGCGTCGGACACTGGCTCCTGACGCCGGTGTTCATGGGCGGGCTCATGGTCGGGTGCCACGCCATCGAGCGAGGCGAACCGCTGCGCGTGAAGCACTTGTTCGAGGGATTCCAGGGCCCGCATTTCGTGCCGCTCATGATCATCGGCGCGCTCAACATGGCGCTCGCGCTCGGCATCGTGGCCATCGGCGCCGCCGGCGTGCTCGGCAGCCTCAAGCTGGCCGAATCCGGATTGGCCGATCCCATGGACGCCCTGATGGGATCGATTCGCGCGATGACCGGCACGGGCCTTCTGGTCTTCCTGATCATCCTGGTCGTCCTCGCGGTCTTCACGATGCTGAACTGGTTCGCGCCGGCGCTGGTCGTTCTGCGCGGCGCGACCGCGATCGAGGCGATGAGGCTTTCCTTCCTCTCCTGCTGGCGCAACTGGGCGCCGTTCCTCGTCTATGGACTGATCGGCATCGGCATCGCGATCGTCGCCGCGGTCATCGTGGGCGCTCTTGCGGTGGCGGCCGGGATCGGCGCTTTCATGGGCGCCAGCCACAGCGGCTTCGGCGCCCTCCTGGGCTTCATGGTGCTGTTCTTCGTCGTCGCGCTGGCCTTCGCGCTCGTCGCCGGCCCCGTCGTATTCGGCTCGACGTACTCCGGCTACAAGGACACGCTCGCGTTCGACGACGCGGCGCTCGGAAATCCGGCGTATCGCTAGGCGGAGCTAGTGCGCCTGCTCCCAGTTCGGGCCGTAGCCCACGTCCACGACCAGCGGGACCGATAGCTTCGCCACCCCGGACATGAGCGCGGGCAACTCGCGCTTGACGCGGTCGAGCTCCGCATCGGGAACTTCGAGCACGAGCTCGTCGTGCACCTGCAATAGCAGCTTCGTGCCGAGGCGCTCGCGGTCGAGCCAGCCTTGTACGGAAATCATCGCGAGCTTGATGAGGTCGGCCGCGGTCCCTTGCATGGGCGCGTTGATCGCCGCGCGCTCGGCGGCGGCGCGGCGCGGGCCGCCGGCGGCCTTGATGTCGGGCAGCCACAACCGGCGGCCGAACACGGTCTCCACAAAGCCCAGCTCGCGCGCCTGCTCGCGTGTGCGCTGCATGTAGTCGGCGACACCGGGATAGCGCGCGAAGTACTTCTGGATGAACTGCTGCGCGGCGCCGCGCTCGATGTCGAGCTGCTGCGCGAGTCCGAACGCGCTCATGCCGTAGATCAGGCCGAAGTTCACCGCCTTGATGTAACGGCGCTGGTCGGCGGTCACCTCCTGCGGCTGCACGCCGAAGATCTCGCCGGCCGTCGCGCGGTGAATGTCGTGGCCCTCGTGGAAGGCCTTGAGCAACGCCGCGTCTTCCGAAAGGTGCGCCATGATGCGCAGCTCGATCTGCGAGTAGTCCGCCGACACGAGGACGTGTCCGGGCGGCGCGATGAACGCCTCGCGGATGCGCCGGCCCTCCGCCGTTCGCACCGGGATGTTCTGCAGGTTGGGATCGTTCGAGGCGAGTCGTCCGGTAACGGCGGTCGCCTGGCCGAAGGTCGTGTGCACGCGGCCGGTCTTCGCGTTCACCATGAGCGGCAGCTTGTCGGTGTACGTCGACTTGAGCTTGGCGAGCGCGCGGTGCTCGAGCAGCACCTTCGGCAGCGGGTAATCCGCCGCGAGCTCCTGCAGCACGTCCTCGTCGGTGGACGGCTGGCCGGTGGCCGTCTTCTTGATCACCGGCAGGCTCATGCGCTGGAACAGGATCTCGCAGATCTGCTTGGTCGAGCCCAGGTTGAACGGGCCACCCGCCAGCTGGTGCGCCTGCTGCTCGAGCGCCATCACGCGCTCGCCGAGCGCCTTGCCTTGCCGGCCGAGCAGCGCGGCGTCGATCAGGATGCCGTTGCGCTCCATGCGGAAGAGCACGTCGCGCACGGGAAGCTCGATCGTCGAATAGATGAACGACAGCTTCTCGTCCTGCACGATCGCAGGATAGAGCGCATCGTGCAGGCGCAGCGTGATGTCGGCGTCCTCGGCGGCGTACTCGGTGGCGCGCTCGATCGCCACCTGCTCGAACGGGATGCGGTTGGCGCCCTTGCCCGTGACGTCGTCGTAGGTCAGCGTCTTCACGTTGAGATGGCGCCACGCGAGGCTGTCCATGTCGTGCGGCTTGTGCGACTCGAGCACGTACGACTGAAGCAGCGTGTCGTGCGCCACACCGCCGAGCGCCAGACCCTCGTTGGCGAGGGCGTGCTCGTCGTACTTCAGGTTCTGGCCGAGCTTCTTCTTCGTCGGGTCGGCGAGCCACTTGCCGAGGCGCGCGAGGGTGGCGGCGCGGTCGAGCTGCGGCGGCACGCCCGTATATCGATGATCGAGCGGGATGTAGCAGGCGCGCCCCGGCGCGATGCACAGCGACACGCCGACGATGCGCGTGCGCATCGGATCGAGGCTCGAGCCTTCCGTGTCGAAGGCGGTCACCTCCGCACGATCGACCGCATCGAGCCAGCGTGCGAGCGCGGCTTCGTCGGCGACCGTCTCGTACTGAATCTCCGCGGGCGGCGCCGGCGTGGCGAGGGGCGTCTGGTCCGAGAGCGCATCCCAGCGGCGTCCGGCGGCGTCGGTGGCGGCGCGCCTGGCGATCTCGCCCGCGACGTCGGGCGCCTCCCCCGCGCTGTCCTTGAGCCACTGCTTGAACTCGAAGCGCTCGTACAGCGACCGGATCGCCGCCGCGTCGGGCGCGCCGAGGACGAGATCGGTCACCGCGACCGGCAGCTCGCAGTCGGTCTTCACGGTGAGCAGCCGCTTGCCCTGCGGCAGCCATGCGAGCGCTTCGCGCAAGTTGTTGCCGACGACGCCGCCGATCTCGTGCGCGTTGGCGATGACGTTGTCGAGCGTGCCGTATTGCGCGAGCCACTTCGCCGCCGTCTTCGGCCCCACCTTGGAGACACCGGGCACGTTGTCGACGGCATCACCCGTGAGCGTCAGGAGGTCGAGCACCTGGTCGGGGCGAACGTCGAACTTGGCGAGCACGCCCGCCTCGTCGTACGTCTCGTTGCTCATCGTGTTGACCATCTTGATGCGCGGCGTGACGAGCTGCGTCAAGTCCTTGTCGGACGAGGAGATGACCGTGTCGATGCCGGCCTTGGACGCCTGCGCAGCGAGCGTGCCGATGACGTCGTCGGCCTCGACGCCCTCGACCATGAGAAGCGGCCAGCCGTGCGCGCGCACGAGCTCGTGCAGAGGTCGGATCTGCATGGAAAGATCGTCGGGCATCGCGGGACGATTCGCCTTGTATTGCGGATACCAGGCGTCGCGAAACGTCTTGCCGGGCGCATCGAAGACGACCGCGAAGTAGTCCGGCTTGCCGTCCTCCACCAATCGGCGCAACATCGAAAGCACTCCGCGCAGCGCGCCCGTGGGCTCGCCCGTGCGAGTGCGGAGATCGGGAAGCGCGTGGAACGCCCGATACAGGTACGACGACCCATCCACCAACACGAGCGTAGGCATGCGTCAGACCAGCAAGATTCCGGAGCAGATCGATCCGCACGCACTCAACACGACGAGCGGCCAGGAAGCGTGGCGGGTGCTCGGAATTATGGCAGAGTTCGCGATCGCGACCGAGCGGCTGCGAGGCATTCGACCCGCGGTAAGCATGTTCGGAAGCGCGCGAATCAAGGCGGGACATCCGTACTACGAGAAGACGAAGGTCATCGCGCGCCTGCTCTCCGACGCGGGCTTCTCGGTGATCTCCGGCGGCGGCCCCGGGCTCATGCATGCCGCCAACGAAGGCGCGCACAAAGGATCGGGTCCTGCGGTGGGCCTCAACATCCTGCTTCCGTTCGAGCAGGGCGGCAATCCGTTCCAGGACATCTCGGTCGACTTCCGCTACTTCTTCACGCGCAAGATGATGTTCGTGCGCTTCGCTTCCGCGTACGTCATCCTGCCGGGCGGATTCGGCACGCTCGACGAGCTGGGCGAGGTGCTCACGCTCGTGCAGACAGGCAAGAGCCGCAAGATCCCGGTGATCCTGGTCGGCGGCGAGTTCTGGAACGGACTGCTCGCCTGGATGGAGGACAAGCTCGTCGGCGAGGGCATGATCGCCGCCGCCGACATGGATCTCATGCAGGTGATCGAGGAGCCCGAAGCCATCGTGGAGGCGATCTTCAAGTTCTACGAAAACCGCGGCTTCGTGCCCACACGCGAGGAACGCGAGAAGATGCTCAACCTGTAGCCGGGCGCGACGCCGTGCGCACCTCGCCTGCGGTAGAATGAGCACCATGTTCCGCGCCGGTCTCTTCGTGCCGATCGCGCTGCTGCTGACCGCGGCGGGTTGCGCGCAGCTTTCACCGCCCTCCGCGGCTCCGCCGCCTGCGGCCCCGCCCTCCGCTCTTCCACCGCCAGCGGTTGCGCAATCATCGGTTTCTCCACCGGCCATTCCGCCGTCCACGGTTGCGCCCTCTGCGAATTCGCCGTCCGCCGCTGCGCCTTCCGCGAATCGCTCCGCCGACGCGCCGCTGCCGCCGCCCCTGCCGGCGTACGACCCGGGCGCCGAGCAGGACCTCGAGCCGCAGGTCACGATCATCCGGCGCGAGACCGAGACGGTCGAGGAGGTGCGTGTCGCCGGCGAGTTGAGATACATCAAGGTGACGCCGCGCTTCGGCTTTCCCTACTACCTGGTGCCGAGCGGCAACGGCCGCACGTTCCTGCGTTCCGATTCGCTCGACTTCGGCACGAAAGCGCCGATGTGGCTCCTGTTTTCCTGGTGATCTGAACGAACCGCACGTCATGATGGCCACGCGCGCGGTCGTCCGCCCGCCGCGATAACGCATGTCTGTCTATACGCCCGTCACCGCCCCCGAGCTCGACGCATGGCTCATGCGTTACACGGTCGGCGGACTCGCCGAGCTCGAGCCCATCGCCTCGGGCATCGAGAACACGAACTATTTCGTCACGACCGATCGCGGTCGCTACGTACTCACCCTTTACGAGCGCCTGCCGCCCTCCGAGCTGCCGTTCTATCTGAACCTCATGGCGCATCTCGCGCGCGCGGGCGTCGAGGTGCCCGCGCCGATTCCCGACCGCACCGGCGCGCTCTTCTCGCTGCTCAACGGCAAGCCGGCCGGGCTCGTCGAGCGCGTCGAGGGCGCGCCGATCGCAACTCCCGACGAGGCGCACTGCGCGCAGGTGGGGGCGGCGCTCGCCCGATTGCACGTCGCGTCGATGACGTATCGCGCGCGCCTCACCAATCGCCGCGGACCCGCGTGGTGGCGGCAGGCGGCGCGGTCGGTCAAGCCGTACCTCACCGAGTCGCAGGCCGCGCTGCTCGACACCGAGATCAAGTTCCAGACGGGCTTCGGGCGCGGCAAGCTTCCCAGAGGCGCGATTCACGGCGACCTGTTCTGCGACAACGTCCTGTTCGCGGGCGATCGCGTCGCCGGCATCATCGATTTCGGCTTCGCCGCGACCGACTTCTACGCCTACGACCTCGCCATCACCGTCAACGACTGGTGCGTCGAGTCGCACGGCGCGCCGCTCGAAGCCGGCCTCGCCACCGCGATGGTCGCCGCGTACGACGCCGCGCGCCCGCAGCGTCGCCGCGAGCGCGCCGGCCCGGCGCGAAAGCTCGGCCCAGCCGATCTCCTCGAGATGACCGCCCTCGCGCCCGGCGACGATCGCAGGATGCGCGCCCGTCGCGTGGCGCATCGCCTGCTCGACGTAGTTCAGCGCGGCGCCGGGGAACCACACCGCGCCCGGCATCGCGGCGTTCGCGAGCGCCCGACCGTCGCCGCGCGCGCCGGGCACGGCGAAGTAGTCCCAGATCGAATCCCAGAACGCCGCAAGGTCCGTGACCGACCACCGCCACAACGCGTCGTAGCCGGGCAAGTCGAGGCCGCGCGTGCGTGCGAGCCACGCCTGGTAGTCGGTGATGCGCGCCTCGCGCACGCGCGCGGCGTCGGGCCGCCACAGCGGAGTCGGGGACGCAGGCATCAGTAGCTCTTGGGCAGGCCCAGCACCTTCTCGGCGATGAAGCAGAAGATGAGCTGCGGGCTGACCGGCGCGATGCGCGGCAGCATCGCCTCGCGGAAATAGCGCTCGACGTGATACTCCTTCGCGTAGCCCATGCCGCCGTGCGTGAGGACCGCGGTCTCGCAGGCGCGGAAGCCCGCTTCGGCGCCGAGGTACTTCGCGGCGTTCGCTTCCGCGGCGCAGTCCTTGCCGCTGTCGTAGAGCCACGCCGCCTTCATCGTCATGAGGTTCGCGGCCTCGAGCTCCATCCAGCGCTCGGCCAGCGGATGCTGGATGCCCTGATTCTTGCCGATCGGCCGATCGAAGACCACGCGCTCCTTCGCATACTCGGCGGCTCGCTTCAATGCCGCGCGGCCGAGCCCGATCGCCTCCGCCGCGAGCAGGATGCGCTCGGGGTTCATGCCGTGCAGGATGTAGTCGAAGCCCTTGCCTTCCTCGCCGATGCGGTCCGTCACCGGTATGCGCAAGCCGTCGATGAAGAGCTCGTTGGAGTCGACCGCCTTGCGGCCGAGCTTCTCGATCTCGCGCACGTCGATTTTCGTGCGGTCGAGGTCCGTATAGAAGAGAGAAAGCCCGCCGCGCGGCTTCTTCACCTCCTCGATCGGTGTCGTGCGCGCGAGCAGGAGGATCTTGTGCGCGACCTGCGCGGTGGAGATCCAGATCTTCTGGCCGTCGACGACGTAGTGGTCGCCGTCGCGCACCGCGCGCGTCTTGAGCTTGAGCGTGTTGAGGCCGGTGTTGGGCTCGGTCACGCCGAAGCACGCCTTGTGCTCGCCGGCGATGAGCGGCGGCAGCCAGCGCTGCTTCTGCTCCGGCGTGCCGAACACGACGACCGGGTGCAGCCCGAAGATGTTCATGTGCACCGCCGACGCCGCCGCGATGCCGCCGCCCGATTCGGCGACGGCCTGCATCACGATCGCTGCCTCGGTGATGCCAAGCCCCGCGCCGCCGAGGTCCGTGGGCATCGCCACGCCCAACCACCCGGCCTTGGCCATGGCGCCATGGAAGTCGTTCGGGAAGCCGCCTTCGCGATCCTTGCGCAGCCAATAATCGTCGCCGAACTCGGCGCAGAGCTTCGTGACCGCGTCGCGGATCGCGACCTGGTCGTCGTTGAGGGCGAAGTCCATCCTTGGGCTCCCGTGTTTACGCTCCCGCAGCGCCCAGATATTGGGGGCTTGGCGCGCCCGGGAGGACCTTGGATTCCACGACGGTCAGGCCGGGGTGCGGCTTCATGCATTTCCTCCATCGGCCGGCCCCGTCGCTTCCAGATGACGGTAAGTACCTGGCTGTATTGGTCTAACCATTGACAATGCAAATAATATACTAATAAAATGGAGTCCGTAAAGACCCTTTGAGCACCCATGGCCGACGAACTCCGCCTCGAGCCGATCCACGTACCGAAATCCTCGGACGTGCTCGCCCAGCGCCTGCGCAAGGAGATCCTCCGCGGCGCGCTGGCGCCGGGCGCGCCGCTGCCGCCCGAGCGCGAGCTCGTTACGCAGACCGGCCTGTCGCGAGGCTCCGTGCGCGAAGCGCTGCGCATCCTCGAGGCCGAAGGGCTCGTCAGTACGCGTCCAGGACGACAGGGCGGATCGACCGCGCGCCAACCCGGCGACGAATCGCTCGCCCGCTACATCGACATGTTCGTGGAGGGGCGCGGCATCTCCCTGCAATCGCTCCTGCAGACGCGCGAGGCGGTGGAGCCCTCGCTCGCCTTCCTCGCCGCGCAGAACCGCACCGAGGAGGATCTCGCCGAGCTGCGGCGCATCACCGAGAGCGTCGAGGAGGCGCTCGACGACGTGCCGCGCTATCTCGCCGAAAACGTGAAATGGCACTGCGCGATCGCGTCGGCGAGCCGCAACGAGCTCCTGCGCGCGTTCATGGTCGCCATCTCCAGCCTGATCTACCGCGGGTCCGCGATCGACGACTTCGCGAGCGACGAGGTGCGCAGGGTGGTGCTCAAGGCGCACCGGCGCATCTTCGACGCGATCGCCGCGAAGGATGCCGACGCTGCGCACCGGCGCATGGCGCGCCACCTCGCGGCGCTTACCGAGGCGGTGAAAGCGTTCCCGCAGGCACCCGCCGTGCTCGAATGATTCGAATGTCGCAGGAGGAGGCAACATGCTGAGGAAATTGCCATGGTTGGCCGCGCTCGCAGTGGCGGCGATCGGTCCGCACCACGCGTTCGCGCAAGCGTATCCGACCCGGAGCGTGCGCATCGTCGTGCCGTTCGCGGCGGGCAGCGCCACCGACATCATCGCGCGCATCGTCGCGGACGACTTGCGCGCGACGTTCAATCAGCCGTTCGTCGTCGAAAACAAGCCCGGTGCCTCGGCGCAGATCGGCGCCGACGCCGTCGCCAAGGCGCCGCCCGACGGCTACACGCTCTTCGTCACCACGAACACGTCGCACTCCGCCAACCCGTTCCTGTTCAAGAAGCTGCCCTACGACCCGATCAAGGATTTCACGCCGATCGCGAACATCATGCGCATCCCGGTGGTCATCGTGGTCGGTCCGAAGGTTCCGGTGAACACCCTGAACGAACTCGTCGCCTATGCGAAGGCGAATCCCGGGAGGGTCTCCTTCGGCTACGGCAACAGCATCGGCCAGGTCGTCGGGGCGTCGTTCGCGAAGCGCACGGGCATCGACGTCATCACCGTGCCTTACAAGAGCACCCCGCAGGCGATCACCGACGTCCTGGGCGGGCAGATCAGCTACTCGGTCGCCGATTTCGCGTCTGGCCAGGCGTTCATCAAGGAGGGGCGCCTCAAGGCGCTCGCGGTTTCGAGCGCCAAGCGCTCGCCCCTCATGCCCGACCTTCCCGCGATGGCGGAGACCAAGGGCCTCGAAGGCTTCGACCTCATCGCATGGGTGGGCATGCTGGGTCCCGCCGGCATGTCCAAGGACATCGTGGACAAGCTGAACGCCGCGGTGCGCAAGGCGCTCGCCAAGCCGGAGGTGATGGAGAAGATCGCGAGCTTCGCGGCGGAAGAGGCGCCGGGCACGCCGGAGGAATTGGCCGCGTTCCTCAAGGACCAGCTCGCGAGCTGGGGCAACAGCGTGAAGGAAGCGGGCATCCAGCCCGAGTGATTCCACGAAAGGAGCTCCCGCCGTGGCCATCGACTTCTCGCTCGACTCGCACGTCGCCACCATCACCATCAACCGTCCCGAACGCCTGAACGCGATGGACGGCGAGCACTACGCCGCGCTGTCCGCGGCGTGGGTGCGCGTGCGCGACGATCCCGACATCAGGGTCGCCGTCGTCACCGGCGCGGGCGAGAAATCGTTCACGACCGGCGCCGACTTGAAGTCCTTCGTCAACGCCAAGCCGCCGCTGTCCGAGCTCTTGCTGACGCAGAAGGACCAGCTCCTGAATCGCGGGCTCGAAGTGTGGAAGCCCGTGGTCGCGGCGGTGAACGGGTATTGCCTGGGCGGCGGCATGACGCTCCTGCTCGGGACGGATCTTCGCGTGGCCGCCGAGCACGCGACGTTCTCCCTGGCCGAAGTCAAGCGCGGCGCGTTTCCGGCCAACGGCGGCACGCAGCGGATCGCGCGCCAGCTGCCGCACGCGATCGCGATGGAGATGCTGTTGCTCGGGGACAGCTTCGACGCGCAGACCGCGCTGCGCTGGGGACTCGTCAACCGCGTCGTCCCGGCGGGCGAGCTCATGTCGGTCGCGCGCGACTACGCGCGGCGCCTCGCGAGCAACGCGCCTCTCGCGGTGCAGGCAGCGAAGGAGCTCGCGATCCGCAGCCGCGACATGGACCTTGCGACCGGGCTTCGCCTGGAGCAGGTGATGCTGCGCGTCCTGCAGTCGTCGGAAGACGTGCGCGAAGGCACGACGGCTTTCGCGGAAAAACGCACCCCGGTGTGGACCGGGCGCTAGACCGGAGATCCCGATCACATGACCGCCTACCTCAAGTCGTTGCTGTTCGTCCCCGGCGACAGCGAGAAGAAGCTCGCCAAGGCGCAAGCCGTCGGCGCGAGCGCGCTGATCCTGGACCTCGAGGACGCGGTCTCCGTCGAGCGCATCGGTGTCGCGCGCGCCATGGTGCGCGAGTACCTCGCTGCGCACACCGACCGCAGCCGCACGCAGCTATGGGTCCGCATCAACCCGATCGACACGCCGCTTGCGTTGCCCGATCTGGTCGGCGTCGTGCCGGGTGCGCCCGACGGCATCCTGCTGCCCAAGATCGACTCCGCGGCGCAGATCGTGCTGCTCGACCACTATCTCACCGCGCTCGAGGCGCGCGAGGGGGTCGAGGCAGGCTCGATTCGCATCATTCCGGTGGCCACGGAGACGCCGCAGGCGATGTTCAACGCGAGCACGTACCGCGGCTGCTCGCAGCGCCTCGCGGGCCTCACCTGGGGGGCGGAGGACCTTTCCACCGCGGTCGGCGCGAGCACGAACCGCGTCGACAGCGGCGAGTACGAGTTCACCTACCAGCTCGCGCGCTCGCTATGCCTGCTCGGCGCGCACGCGGCCGGCGTGCAGGCGATCGACACCATCACACCCGACTTCCGCAACCACGAGCGCCTTGCGCGCGAAGTGCGCGCGTCGCGCAGAGCCGGCTTTTCGGGCAAGATCTGCATCCATCCGGACCAGGTGGCCGGCGTGAACGCGGGCTATGCACCCGACGAGGAAGAGCTCGCGCACGCGCGCGCGGTGGTCGATGCGTTCGCACGCGCGGGGGGGGCCGGCGCGGTCCAGCTCGACGGCAAGATGCTCGACAAGCCGCATCTCACGCAGGCGCAGCGCGTCATCGCGCTGGCGGGCGGCTAGACGGAGGAAGACGCGATGCCCGGACTCTATTTCGAGGAGCTGACCGTCGGGCGAACGTTCCGGCACGCGCTGCGGCGGACCGTGACCGAGGCAGACAACACGTTCTTCTCCGCGCTCACGATGAACCCGGCCGCGCTTCACCTCGACGAGGACTACTGCCGCAAGCACACCGAATACGGCACGCGCGTGGTCAACAGCGCCTTCACGCTGGGGCTCGTCGTCGGCATTTCGGTCGGCGATACCACGCTCGGCACCACCATCGGTAACCTGGGCTGGGACGAGGTCCGCTTCCCAAAGCCCGTGTTCCACGGCGACACGATCCGCGTGGAGAGCGAAGTGGTCGAGGCGCGCGAAAGCCGGTCGAAACCCGACCGCGGCATCGTGGTGTTCGAGCATCGCGGCTACAACCAGCGCGACGAGCTAATCATGACCTGCAAGCGCAGTGCGCTCATGCAAAAGCGGCCCGCGAGCGCCGCGGAGGGCTGATCATGCCACCCGGAACGCGCCGTCAGGTCGTGCTCGCCGCGCGGCCCGTGGGCATTCCGCAGGCGGAACACTTCGCGCTCACGGAATCCCCGCTGCCTGCGCTGCGCGAGGGCGAGTTTCTCGTGCGCAATGAATTCCTCTCGGTCGAGCCCGCGATGCGCGGATGGGTGAACGCGGCCGCCAACTACTCCGATCCGGTCGGCATCGGCGAAGTGATGCGCTCGTTCGCCGCGGGCACCGTCGTCGCCTCGCGCCACGCGCAGTACGCGGAAGGCGAGCGCGTCATGGGCATGCTGGGCTGGCAGGATTACGCGATCTGCGACGGCCGCGGCATCCGGCGGAAGGTGCGCGAGGCCGACCTTCCGCTGTCGCTCTCGCTCGGCGTGCTCGGGCTCAACGGCGTCACCGCCTACTTCGCGCTGACCGAGATCGGGCAGCCTCGGCCCGGCGATCTCGTCGTCGTGTCGACCGCCGCCGGGTCCGTCGGGTCGGCCGTCGGCCAGATCGCGAAGCTCATGGGCTGCCGTACGCTGGGTATTGCCGGCGGCGCGGTGAAGGCGAAGCTGTGCGTCGAGGCATTCGGCTACGACGCCGCGCTCGACTACCGCGCGCCGGATTTCGCGGAGGCGCTCGGAAGGGCGTGCGCTTGCGGCGTGAACGTGTACTTCGACAACACGTCCGGCGCCATCAGCGACGCGGTGCTCCCGCATCTTGCGCGGCACGCTCGCGTCGTCGTGTGCGGCACGGCATCCGTGGCGAGCTGGGCGCCGTGGCCGCAGGGACCGCGCGTGGAGCGCCACCTCCTCAACAAGGCGGCGCGGATGGAGGGCTTCCTCGTGTGGGACTACGAGCATCGCTACGAGGAGGCGATCACCCGACTTGCGCAATGGGTGCGAAGCGGCGCGCTGCGCTACCGCGAGGAGATCCTCGACGGGTTGGCTTCGGCGCCCGACGCGATCGCGGGCCTTTATCGCGGCGAGAACCTCGGCAAGCGCCTCATCCGGGTCGACCCACAGGCGTAGACTAGCCCGCGGAGTCCACGTTTCCTAACGGCCGCGCACGGTCGTCGAGCGCGGCCATCTTTCAAGGGGAAGCCTATGAACGTGCGGCATGCAGCGGCAGTCCTGGGGATGGCCACGACCATCGCGGGTTGCGCTACGGTGCCTGGCTATCAGGTCGTTGTCGCGGAGACCGCGCTCGACAACAGCCCTTCAAAGCAGCTGCAGGTGAGCTGCCCGGCCGGCAAGAGGGCGCTCGGTGCAGGCTGGGGGGTGCTCGATTCCACCAGCGCGATCCTCGAGGGCCAGGCCACGTATTTCGAGCCCGCGTACGACGGCGCGTCGTGGCTCACCAACGCCAAGAACCTGAGCGCGTTTTCGCCGCAGTGGAAGCTTCAGGTTCGCGTGATCTGCGCGAACGTACAACCCTAAAAAAAGCCCGCCAGCGGGCGGGCCTTGAAGTGAGCCGACTGCATTTGCAACCGGCCCCGCGTGCTGGAGGTATCACGCTGCGTGCATTGTGCATGCGCACAATGACAGCTGTGTTACGTCCCGAGCTGCGCGCGCCGAGTCTCGAGCTCCTCGAAGCCGGCGTGCAGCGCGACCACGCGCTCGTAGCCGGCGCGGTCGCTTCGGTGATCGAGCGCCAACAGCGTTTCGTCGAGATCGTCGAGCATGTCCGCGATACGCGCGGCGAGCTGGGCATAGAGCTCGCTGAACATCGCCGCTGCGGAGATCCTGCGCGCTTCCAACAGAGCGGCCGCGCAAAGGTCGGCCTTGCGCATGAGCTCGTCGCGCAGGGCGCCTTCGCCCGACAAGGTGTAACGGATCGCGTGTGTCATGGATGTGCGCATCGTCTCGAGCCTGCCCGCACTATCCGCGATGCGCGTGACAGGCGAATGAACCGGTCACTTGCTCGCGGCCGCCGCGACGGGTGCCCGGTAGCCGTCCGTGAGCGTGCGCAGGAAGGCGACGATGTCCTCGCGCTCCGATTTCGTCAGGCGGGGCGTCTGCCCGCAACCGCGATCGAACGGCGGCTCCCGGTTGACGTTGCCCGCGTAGGCCGCGGGCAGGTCGTCGAAGTAAGGGTCGCTCCCGCAGCCGCGCCCGTACCATTTCCGCGGCGCGACGTCGCGTTCCGCATAGAAGTCCACGACCTCGACAAGGGTGCGAAAGCGCGCGTTGTGGAAATACCTCGTGCGCACCGCCGTGTTGCGCAGCGTCGGCGTGCGGAACAGGCCGCAGTACTCCGATCGGTCCGAGAGGTCCTCGCGTAGGGGGCCGCACAGGCCGAGGTCGTAGAAGGTCGCGTCGGCGTTGCGGGACAACCGGCGGTTGCGCGGCACGCCGAGCGCGATGTAGCCGTAGTCCGTGAAGGCCGGGTGCGCGCCGTTCTTCAAGCCGCTCGGATGGCAACTCGCGCAGTTGCCCCTCACGGGGTCGTTGAACGCGGCGAGGCCGCGCGCCTCCTGCTTCGTGAGCTGCGCCTGGCCGCGAAGGTAGGCGTCGTACTTGCTGTCGTAGGGATAGAACTCCGCCGGCTGCTGCTGGTACACCTCGAGCGAC